>NZ_QKMQ01000012.1:0-178695 GCF_003208145.1 Pseudomonas sp. RV120224-01b
CACTTGGCTCGCTGCGATCTCTCGTAGCGGGAGGCGAATCATACAGCGTTTAAAACCGCTGTCAACCACCATTTCAACCGCTTGCGATCATTCGATCGTAGCCCTTTCAACTTCACCTTAACTAGTTAACTCGTTGAATCTCAAGGAGTTTTTCGTTCCGATGTCGCTGGAAGTGGGGCGCATTATAAGGGGATTCGAAAGCGCGTCAACCCTTAATTTCAAGAAACTTTAATATCGCTGAAAAACAAAGCGGGGAGGCCTGTCGGCCTCCCCGCCTCTATATAGCTACACCATCAGACGATCACTCAGCCTTGAGGGTAACCCGGCCAAACGACTTCTTGCCCGCCTGGCACACGTGAGTGGCACCAAGAACAAAGATGAAGTCCTTGTCGACCACTGCACCATCAACCTTCACCGCACCGCCACTCAGCAGGTCCCGCGCCTGCGCCGAGTTCTTCACCAGGCCAGCCCGGTTCAGCACGGCAGCAATTGGCAAGTCTTCGGCCGCAGCCACTTCGATCTCCGGCAGATCTTCCGGCAGCTCACCTTCCTTCATGCGGTTACCCGCAGCGCGGTGAGCATTGGCCGCAGCCTCTTCACCATGGAAGCGCGCCACAATCTCTTCAGCCAGCTTGATTTTGATGTCACGCGGGTTGGCTCCGTTGGCAACATCGACACGGAACTGCTCGATCTCTTCCATCGAACGGAAGCTCAGCAGCTCGAAATAGCGCCACATCAAAGTATCCGGGATCGATACCAGCTTGCTGTACATCACCCCCGGCGCTTCCTGGATGCCGACATAGTTGCCCAGCGACTTGGACATCTTCTTCACGCCATCGAGCCCTTCGAGCAGCGGCATGGTCACGATGTTCTGCGCTTCCTGGCCATAGGCGCGCTGCAGCTCGCGCCCCATCAACAGGTTGAACTTCTGGTCGGTACCACCCAGCTCGACGTCCGCCTTCAGCGCCACCGAGTCATAGCCTTGCACCAGCGGATAAAGGAACTCGTGAATGGCAATTGGCTGGTTGGTGGTATAGCGCTTGTCGAAGTCGTCGCGCTCCAGCATGCGCGCCACGGTGTACTGCGACGCCAGGCGAATGAAGTCGGCCGGGGTCAGCTTGTCCATCCAGGTAGAGTTGAACGCGACCTCGGTCTTGGCCGGATCGAGAATCTTGAACACCTGCTGCTTATAGGTCTCAGCATTGTCCAGCACCTGTTCACGGGTCAGCGGCGGGCGTGTGGCGCTCTTGCCGCTCGGGTCACCGATCATGCCGGTGAAGTCACCGATCAGGAAGATGACCTGGTGGCCCAGCTCCTGGAACTGGCGCAGCTTGTTGATCAGCACCGTGTGGCCAAGGTGCAGGTCAGGCGCGGTCGGGTCGAAGCCGGCCTTGATGCGCAGAGGTTGGCCGCGCTTGAGCTTCTCCACCAGTTCCGACTCGACCAGTACTTCTTCCGCACCGCGCTTGATAAGCGCCAGCTGCTCTTCAACCGACTTCATAGACAAACCCGCAAGGCTCAGATTCAGGGGGAGCCAACCATACAAGATCGGCCGTCAATTACAAGTTTCGCAAAGGAATGTGACCCGAACACGGGGTTGCGGCGTCTACGCGCCCTTGCGTGAAAATGGATTTGGTTATATTTTATACAGTTATTTCATCTTCATCATGTCATTCATCTTTTCCATTTCACCTTTTTCAAAGTCACCTTGCCCATGACCAACGAACCGCCTAAAGCGCCCCCGCTTTATCCGAAGAGCCATCTGTTGGCCGCCAGCGGCATCGCCGCCCTGCTCAGCCTGGCTTTGCTGGTATTTCCCTCCAGCGAAGTGGAAGCCAAGAAAACCACCCTCAACCTCGAGCTGGAAAGCCCTGCCGAGCAGTTGAAAGACGAATCCCGCGCTGCGCCTCTGGTGCAGGCACAAGGTGAGCAAGGCTCGCCCTTCGCCCAGATCGAAGACGCTACCCCCGAGACCCAGAAGGCCGAACAGCAAGCCCCTGCCGCCGAGCCGGTTGCCGAAGCAGCCAAGGAACCTGGCCACCGCGAAGTCACCGTGGCCCGTGGCGACACGCTGTCCACCCTGTTTGCCAAGGTTGGCCTGCCGGCCAATGCAGTGCATGACCTGCTGGCCAGCAACAAGCAGGCCAAGCAGTTCAGCCAGCTCAAGCACGGCCAGGTACTGCAGTTCGAACTCGACAAGGACGGCCAGTTGGCCAGCCTGCACAGCAAGGTCAGCAACCTCGAAACCATTCGCCTGACCAAGACCGCCAAGGGCTACACCTTCAACCGTGAAATCAGCAAGCCGGTCGTGCGTACCGCCTACGCCCATGGCGTGATCAAAAGCTCGCTGTCGGCTTCGGCCCAGCGCGCCGGCCTGTCTCACAGCATGACCATGGACATGGCCCGCGTGCTGGGTTACGACATCGACTTCGCCCAGGATATTCGCCCAGGCGATGAATTCGACGTGGTCTACGAGCAGAAGGTGATGGACGGCAAAGTCGTCGGCACCGGCAATATCCTGTCCGCCCGCTTCACCAACCGGGGCAAAACCTACACTGCCGTGCGCTACACCAACAAGCAGGGCAACACTACCTACTACACCGCCGACGGCAACAGCCTGCGCAAGGCATTCATCCGTACCCCGGTGGACTTTGCCCGCATCAGCTCGCGCTTTTCCGCCGGCCGCAAGCACCCGATCCTGAACAAGATCCGCGCCCACAAAGGCGTCGACTACGCCGCCCCACGCGGTACGCCAATCAAGGCAGCGGGTGACGGCCGCATCGAGCTGGCCGGGCGCCGTGGCGGTTACGGCAACACCGTGATCATCCAGCACGGCAACCGTTACAAGACGCTGTACGGCCACATGCAGGGCTTCGCCAAAGGCATCAAGACCGGCAGCACCGTGAAGCAGGGTCAGATCATTGGTTACATCGGCACCACAGGCCTGTCCACCGGCCCACACCTGCACTACGAGTTCCAGGTCAATGGCGTACACGTCGACCCGCTGAGCCAGAAGGTACCGATGGCCGACCCGATCGCCAGGAACGAGCGCCAGCGCTTCCTGCAGCAGAGCCAGCCGCTGATCGCCCGCATGGATCAGGAAAAGGCCACCTTGCTCGCAGCGAACAAGCGCTAAGCCATGGCGCTCTACTTGGGGGTAATGTCCGGTACCAGCCTCGATGGCCTGGACATTGCCCTGATCGAACAAGGCGAGCAGCCTGAACTGCTCGCCACGCACTACCTGCCCATGCCCGTCGACCTGCGCCAGGAACTGCTAGCGCTATGTAGCAGCGGCCCTGACGAGATCGCTCGTGCGGCGCTGGCGGAAAATCGCTGGGCCAGCCTGGCAGGCGAAGGCATCCGCCAACTGCTGGCTCGCCAGGGCCTGCAGGCCGATGCCATCCGCGCCATCGGCAGCCACGGCCAGACCATTCGCCACGAGCCTGCGCGCGGCTTTACCGTTCAGATCGGTAACCCGGCACTGCTCGCCGAGCTTACCGGCATCAGCGTGGTCGGCGACTTTCGCCGGCGCGATGTGGCTGCCGGTGGTCAAGGTGCGCCGCTGGTGCCGGCCTTCCACGAAACCCTTTTCGGCCATCTCGGCAAGCGTCTGGCAGTCTTGAACGTGGGCGGTTTCAGCAACCTCAGCCTGATCGAGCAAGACAAGCCGGTCCACGGTTTCGACTGCGGCCCAGGTAACGTGTTGCTGGATGCCTGGATCGAGCGCAAGCACGGCCAGGCCTATGATGCCGATGGTGCCTGGGCAGCGTCTGGAGTGGTGCAGGCCGGCTTGCTCAACGCATTGCTGGCCGACCCGTTCTTCGCCGGTAGCGGCCCGAAGAGCACGGGCCGCGAGGTATTCAACCTACCTTGGCTGGATGGCCACCTGGCCCGCCTGCCTGCCTACCGCGATGAGGATGTACAGGCGACACTGCTTGAGCTGACCGCACGCAGCATCATCGACTCACTGGTCAATGCCCAACAAGGCACCGAAGCACTGCTGGTATGTGGTGGCGGCGCACGCAACGGTGCACTCATGGCCCGCCTCAGCCAGTTGCTGCCTGAAGCGCGCGTCACCAGCACTGGCGCCCACGGCGTTGACCCAGACTGGGTCGAGGCCATGGCTTTCGCCTGGCTGGCCCATTGCTGTCTGGAAGGCATCCCCGCCAACCGCCCCAGCGTCACTGCCGCCAAGGGCCTGCGCGTACTGGGCGCAATCTACCCGGCCTAACCGCTACGCCAGAAAGCAAAACGCCGCGCAATTGCGCGGCGTTTTCATATGGCCAGGCCTCAGATCGAGAACGAGGACCCACAACCGCAGGTAGTGGCGGCATTCGGGTTCTTTATCACAAAACGCGAGCCTTCCAGGCCTTCCTGGTAGTCCACTTCGGCGCCGGCCAGGTACTGGAAGCTCATTGGGTCGACCACCAGCGACACGCCTTCACGCTCGACGATGGTGTCGTCTTCGGCCACATCCTCATCGAAAGTGAAGCCGTACTGGAAGCCCGAGCAACCGCCACCGGTCACGAACACCCGCAACTTCAGACGTTCATTGCCTTCCTCATTGACCAGGTTCTTCACTTTCTGGGCTGCCCCATGGGTGAATTCCAGACCGGTAGGGGTGAAGGTTTCGACGCTCATGTTGATTCTCCCGGCGCGGTAGCCGTCTTAAAACTCGATGACGCGCATTATCCGCTTCTCCGAGAAAATTGGTCAAGAATTGTGCTGCTTTAGTCGCGACATACAAAAAGGCCCGCACGACGCGGGCCTTTTCAAAGCAAGGATGCTTACGGCAGCAGGCCAGCGTGGGACAAGCCTATGCGCTCGTCCAGGCCGAACAGGATGTTCAGGTTCTGCACCGCCTGGCCCGACGCGCCCTTGACCAGGTTGTCGATCACCGACAGCACCACCACCAGGTCACCACCCTGCGGGCGGTGAACCGCAATGCGGCAGACGTTGGCGCCGCGCACGCTACGGGTTTCCGGGTGGCTGCCCGCTGGCATCACGTCGACGAACGGCTCATCGGCGTAGCGCTTCTCGAACAGCGCCTGCAGGTCGACCGAGGTATCGACGACATTTGCGTACAGGGTGGCGTGGATACCACGGATCATCGGCGTCAGGTGCGGCACGAAGGTCAGGCCGATGTCCTTGCCAGCGGCCAGGCGCAGGCCCTGGCTGATTTCCGGCAGGTGGCGATGGCCCTTGACCGCGTAGGCCTTCATGCTTTCGCCGGCTTCGCAGAACAGCGAACCCACTGCCGCACCACGGCCAGCGCCGCTGACACCCGACTTGCAGTCGGCGATCAGGCGCGACGGGTCGGCCAGGCCCGCTTCCAGCAGCGGCAGGAAGCCCAGCTGGGTGGCGGTCGGGTAGCAACCCGGCACTGCAATCAGGCGCGCCTGGCGGATCTTCTCGCGGTTGACTTCAGGCAGGCCGTACACCGCGTCCTTGAGCAGCTCTGGAGCACCGTGCGGCTGACCGTACCACTTGCCCCACTCGGTGGCATCCTGCAGGCGGAAGTCGGCCGACAGGTCGATCACCTTGGTGCCGGCTGCCAGCAGCTCACCGGCCAGTGCATGGGCAACACCGTGCGGGGTGGCGAAGAACACCACATCGCAGGCAGCCAGGGCCTTGCTGTCCGGCACGCTGAACGCCAGCCCGTCATAGTGGCCGCGCAGGTTCGGGTACATGTCCGCCACCGCCACGCCCGCCTCGGAGCGCGAAGTGATGACCGCCACTTCGGCCTGTGGATGCTGTGCCAGCAGACGCAACAGTTCGACGCCGGTGTAACCCGTGCCGCCGACGATACCGACCTTGATCATAACGCTTGCCCCTTATCAACGAGCCGTCTGGAAAGCGCACGATAATAGGGGCGCAAGGCGCCTGTAACAACTCTTCGGGTGACCCTTCGGGCGCTTGACCACTACTATCTGACGACCGTGAATACCTGAAGGAACTCCCTCCATGCTCTACCTATGGATCAAAGCGCTGCATATCGTCAGCGTGGTCTGCTGGTTCGCCGGCCTTTTCTACCTGCCCAGGCTGTTCGTCTACCACGCCCAAAGCCAGGACAGCATCAGCCAGGACCGCTTCGTGACCATGGAGCGCAAGCTGTACCGCGGCATCATGAACCCGGCAATGATCGCCACCTACGTGTTCGGCGCGTGGATGTTGTACCTCACCCCCGGCTGGCTGAGCCAGGGCTGGCTGCATGCCAAGCTGACCCTGGTCATCCTGCTGACCGGCTACCATCACATGTGTGGCGCCCAGCGCAAACGCTTCGCCAGCGGCAACAATACCCGCAGCCACGTCTACTATCGCTGGTTCAACGAAGTGCCCGTGCTGTTCCTGCTGGGTATCGTAATTCTGGTGGTGGTCAAACCGTTCTGACATAGCCACCCGCTCAAGGAGCCTTGCCATGTCGCTACCCGCCTCGCTCGAACAACGCCTGCGCCTGCCCGTGGTTGCCGCACCGATGTTCCTGATCTCCAACCCCCAACTGGTGCTGGCCTGCTGTGCCAGCGGCGTGGTGGGCAGTTTCCCGGCCCTGAACCAGCGTGACAGTGCCGGCTTCAAGGCCTGGCTGGAGGAGATCGAGGCAGGTCTTGCGCAAATGCAGGCGCCCGCGCCCTACGCAGTCAATCTGATCGTGCACCCGACCAACCCGCGCCTGCAGGCTGACCTGGCGTTGTGCGTGGAACACCGCGTGCCGATCGTGATCACCAGCCTGGGCGCAGTGAAGGAAGTGGTCGATGCCGTGCACAGTTACGGTGGGCTGGTGTTCCACGATGTCACCACCCGCCGGCATGCCGAGAAGGCCGCTGAAGCAGGTGTCGACGGGCTGATTGCGGTCGCCGCTGGCGCGGGAGGCCACGCGGGGACCTGGAGCCCCTTCGCCCTGGCCGCAGAGATACGCCAGTTCTTCGATAAAACCCTGCTGCTGGCCGGTTGCCTCAACCACGGCCACGAGATCCTGGCCGCGCAATTGCTGGGAGCAGACCTGGCGTACATGGGCACACGCTTCATTGCCACCACAGAAAGCCAGGCCCAGGATGCCTACAAGCAGATGCTGCTCGATGCCCATGCTGCCGATATCATCCACACCCCAGCAGTGTCCGGCATCCCCGCCAATTTCCTACGCCCGAGCCTGGAACAGGCCGGCTATGACATGAACGCCCTGAAGGGCGGCCACGAGCCCGGTAAGCTCAAGCCGATCGACGACGAAGCCAAAGCCTGGAAGACCGTATGGTCGGCAGGCCAGGGCGTTGGCGAAATACACGATCTGCCCAACGCCAGTGCATTGATCGAGCGGCTCCACAATGAGTACCGGGAAGCCCTGAAGCGCTGCCAGGCCCTGCAAGCCCGCACCTTGTAGCAAAAGGCAACACCTTGCCCGGCCAAGCTGTACACTAGGCGCCCTCTTCCGCCCCCAGGAGCCTTGCATGACCCGTTACGCCATGATTACTGGTGCTTCCAGCGGCCTGGGCCTGGCCCTGGCGGAAGCTCTGGCACGGCGCGGGCGCAACCTGATCCTGGTGGCACGCCAGCGTGAAACGCTGGAGCCGGTGGCCATCGAACTGACCCAACGCTTTGGTGTCGAGGTATTGTTTCGCGCCTGCGACCTCAGCCAGCCGCTACGCCTGTCTGGCTTCGTGCTGGAGCTGGAAGAAGGCGAACGGCGTATCGACCTGCTGGTGAACTGTGCCGGCTTGCGCACCTACGGGCCGTTCCTGGCCCACGAGTGGGCCGACGAGCAGGACCTGCTGGAGGTCAACGTACTGGCCCTGAGCCGCCTGTGTCACGCCATCGGCAACCTGATGGCCGTACAGGGCGGCGGGCAGATCCTCAACGTCGCAGGCCTGGCCGGGGTCGCCCCTGGCCCATGGATGGCAGCCTATGCTGCCAGCAAGGCATACGTACTGAGTTTTTCCCAGGCCCTGCGCGAAGAGCTCAAACGCACCGGCATCAAGGTTTCGGTGCTGTGCCCCGGCCCGGTCCGCTCCTCGCGCCGGCGCATACCGCGGCTCGATGGTAAAACACGCTGCCTGAGCCCAGAGGAAGTGGCGTTGTACACCGTGCGTGCGCTGGCCAAGAACCGCGCACTGATCCTGCCCGGCCGACGCAACCGCTGGCTGGCATTTGCCCCACGCCTGCTGCCACGCTGGCTGCTGCGCAAGCTGGCCGGGGCCATCCACCGCCGCTATTGCCCGGTCGGCATGGAATAGGCACTGGGCGAGCGGCGCCCGGCTGAGTACACTCGGCCCGACCCTCACCATGGAGCAAGTGCTGTGGACGATCTTTTCCTCAAAATCATCAACCGGGAAATCCCGGCGGATATCATCTACGAAGACGACCAGATCCTGGCCTTCAAGGACATTGCACCCGCGGCACCGGTACATTTTCTGGTCATCCCGAAAAAGCACATCCGCACGCTCAATGACCTGACCGAAGAAGACAAGGCCCTGGCTGGCCACATCCTGTTCACCGCCCAGCGCCTGGCTGTCGAGCAAGGCTGCGAGGAAGGCTTCCGCGTGGTCATGAACTGCAACCCGAAAGGCGGCCAGACTGTCTACCACATCCATATGCATGTGCTTGGCCAGCGCCAGATGAACTGGCCACCGGGCTGATCCACGGCAAGCGACCCCGCCGCTATTGCGGTAAACTGTCGGGCACATTCTTGCGGAGGTGCCCGATGGCTACCGAACGTCACTACTCGCCGCTCGACCGCTTGTTGCTGCAGGCCGATACCGCCATGCGCACCTTGCTGCCCTTCAGCGGCCAACCCGCCCGGCCATCGCCGGCCATCGTCCAGCCAGACGTCGACCTCGACGAGCAGCAGACCCGCCACATCGCCGGGCTGATGCGCATCAACCACACCGGTGAAGTGTGCGCCCAGGCGCTGTACCAGGGCCAGGCCCTGACCGCCAAGCTGCCCGAAGTGCGCAAGGCCATGGAGCATGCCGCCGAGGAAGAAGTGGACCACCTGGCCTGGTGCGAGCAACGCATTCGCCAGTTGAACAGCCACCCGAGCGTGCTCAACCCCCTGTTCTACGGCATGTCGTTCGGCATCGGCGCGCTCGCCGGGCTGGTCAGCGACAAGGTAAGCCTGGGTTTCGTCGCCGCCACCGAGCACCAGGTGTGCAAGCACCTCGACGAGCACCTGGAGCAGATCCCGCAGGAAGACGAAAAGTCCCGGGCCATCCTCGAACAGATGCGCATCGATGAGGAACAGCACGCCGAGTCCGCACTGGAAGCTGGCGGTTATCGCTTCCCTGCCCCGGTTCGCTTTGGCATGAGCCTGTTGGCCAAGGTCATGACCAAGAGCACCTACCGTATCTGAAGGCATCACCATGACGGATCGATTCGACGCCAAGGACCTGGCGCGCGCCGTGCAAGCCGGCATTCTCCAGCCGGGACAGGACCAGGCCCTGCTGGCTTTCCTGCGCCAGCAACCTGCCCAACGTGGCAGCTTCCAGCTGGCCCATGTCGCTTTCTACTTCGGCGCCATGCTGATCATGGCAGCGATGGGCTGGTTGCTCACCGAAGCCTGGATGCGCATCGGTGACATCGCCCTGCTGGTCATCGCCAGCCTGTACATCCTGTTGCTCACAGTGTTTGCCCTCAACCTGCAACGGCGCGCCCAGCCTGTCGCTGCCGGGGTGTTGGCGGCGGTAGCCGTCAGCATCGTCCCGCTGGCAGTGTTCGCCATCGAACGCCTGACCGGTTGGTGGCCACTGGACGACGCGCAAGCCAACTATCACCAGTACTACACCTACGTACAGGGCGGCTGGCTGGCGATGGAAGCAACGACGGTAGTTGCCGGGCTGCTGATGCTGCGGCTGATCCCCTACCCGTTCATCGTCATGCCAATGGCCGTGGCCTTGTGGTTCATGTCCATGGATTTGAGCGAATGGTTCTTCGGCTCACCGTTCAGCTGGGAGCAACGTCGCGAGGTTTCGTTGTGGTTCGGGCTGGGTTTACTGGTGGTATTTCTGGTGATAGACGGTCGCACGCGAGAGGACTACGCCCGCTGGGGGTACCTGGCCGGGCTGGCGGCATTTTGGGGCGGGTTGACGCTGCTGGACAGCGGCAGTGAGTTGGGCAAGGCCATGTACTGCCTGATCAACATTTTGCTGATGGGGATGGCGGTGCTGTTGCGCCGGCCAGTGTTCATGGTGTTCGGGGCGCTGGGGGTGGCGGCTTACCTTGGGTATTTATCGTACGAGGTGTTTGCCGAATCGCTGCTGTTCCCGGTGGTGTTGACCCTGATCGGGTTGGGAGTTATCGGGTTGGGGCTGGTTTATCAGAAGCGGCGGGAGCGGTTGAGCCAAGTGATGCGAGGATGGTTGCCAGGGTGGGTGCAAGCTGCACTGCCGGCGCTTCGGCGCTGATATTACCGGGGCTGCTTTGCAGCCCATCGCAGCGGTTCGTCGCCACGACAAGCCAGCTCCCACAGGTACTGCGCCGGACCTGAATTTGGCGCTGTACCTGTGGGAGCTGGCTTGTCGTGGCGACGAACCGCTGCGATGGGCCGCAAAGCGGCCCCAAGATCTCAGCTTTAACCCAGCTCTACGATTTCATACCCATGGGTAATCTCAACCCCGGCACGCTCCAGCATGATCGAAGCCGAGCAGTACTTCTCCGCCGACAGCTCCACCGCCCGCTTGACCTGAGCTTCTTTCAACGCACGGCCTTTCACCACGAAATTCATGTGAATCTTGGTAAACACCTTCGGGTCTTCGCTGGCACGCTCGGCTTCCAGAAAGGCCTCGCAGCTTTCCACCGCCTGGCGCGATTTCTTCAGGATGCTCACCACGTCAAAGCTGCTGCAGCCACCCAGGCCCAATAGCAGCATTTCCATCGGGCGCACACCCAGGTTGCGGCCGCCGGCCTCGGGCGGGCCGTCCATCACGACGACATGGCCACTCCCCGATTCGCCGAGGAACATGGCCTCACCGGCCCACTGGATACGTGCCTTCATCTACCCGGACTCCTGATTTTCGGAAAAGGGTGTCAGCTTAGACCTTGTGCGGCTGTGGGAAAAGTACGAGAGGTGTCGGTTTAGTACCGAAACATCCTGTAGTGTCTGATAAGCTGGCGCCAAATGACTGGCACTTGCCGCCAGCCAACCTCTATAAAAAGCCTATGCGTCGTATCGAACAGGATTTCGTGATGGTTGCCTCCGCCCTACCCGCCAAAATCAAGAATATCGACAAGCTGCTGGTGCACTGCCAGCGCCGCCGCTATACCGCCAAAAGCAACATCATCTGCGCCGGCGACCGGGCCGAGACACTGTCGTTCATCATCAAGGGTTCGGTGACCATCCTCATCGAAGACGACGACGGGCATGAAATGATCATTGCCTACCTCAACAATGGCGACTTCTTTGGCGAGCTGGGCCTGTTCGAACCCGTTGAAGGTGAACAGCAGCGCAGTGCCTGGGTACGGGCCAAGACCGAGTGCGAAGTGGCCGAGATCAGTTACGAGAAGTTTCGCGAACTGGCGCGCCAGGACCCGGAAATCCTCTACGCCCTGGGCAGCCAGATGGCCCAGCGCCTGCGCAACACCACGCGCAAAGTCGGCGACCTGGCCTTTTTCGACGTGACCGGGCGGGTTGCCCGCTGTTTGCTAGAGCTGTGCAAGCAGCCTGATGCCATGACCCACCCCGACGGCATGCAGATCAAGATTACCCGTCAGGAAATCGGTCGTATCGTCGGTTGCTCGCGGGAAATGGTCGGCCGCGTCCTCAAGGACCTAGAAGAGCGCAGCCTGGTGCAGGTCAAGGGCAAGACCATGGTGGTCTACGGTACCCGCTAGTCTTTGGGCAGGTCTGCCAGCACCTTGGCGTAGGCCTGTGACAGGCGCTCGAACCAGGGCGCCTCGGGTGCCACTTCATGCAAGGCGATGTGCGCGTCGGCGCGGCAGCGTTGCTCCAGCTCGCAGCACTCATTGAAGCGGTTGACCGCCGCCACCATCGACTCCCGTTCGTTGTCCAGCAGCAACGCACCGTGCACCAGCACCACCGGGCGCTTGCCGCCCAGCCCTTGGCGCCAGCGCTGGGCAGTGCCCACCAGCTTACGGCCATTGAGGTTGACGTTGTAACGGCCATCGCAGAACGCCCCGTCGATTTCCCCGACCGACGCTACCCCACCCCACTCGCGCAGCACATCGCACAGCGGCAGGCACAAACGTTCGTAGGCGTTCTCGATGCGGCCATGGTCACCTTCGCTGCGCGGGGCGACATAGACCAGTGCAACGTTCACGGTCGAATGCGACTGCGGTACCGGCTCACCCCCCGTCTCACGCAGCAGCACCGGCCAGCCGGCAATCGCCAGCTCCGAGCAGGCGGCCTCGAAGTTGTCCAGACGGCTCATGCGCCGGGGCATGACCAGGGCATGGTCGGTGGGGCGCCAGAACAGCACGCCACTGTCGCGTTCGCCGCGGCACACGGCGGCCAGCAGTTCCTGTTCGGCGTGCAGGCCTTGTTCGACGGTCAGGGCCAGGGGTTGATCGGTCATTGATCCACCTTTGATGTTGTTATGGATGGCCTCTTCGCGGCGGTCCGGCGCGAGAGGCCATGACAGGCATACAAAAAAGCCGGCAAAAACGCCGGCTTCATTTATTCAGTCCAGTGGCTGAACAGTCTTCTTCACCTGCTCCGGGAAGAACAACCGCTGCAACTCCAACCCAGGCTGCTCGGCGCGCATGAACGCTTCGCCCACCAGGAACGAGTAAACCTCGTTGATCGCCATCAGCTCCACATCGGCCCGGTTGAGAATGCCGCTCTCGGTAATTGCCAGGCGGTCACGCGGAATACGCGGCAGCAGATCGAGGGTGGTTTCCAGGCTGACCTCGAAGGTATGCAGGTTGCGGTTGTTCACCCCCACCAGCGGCGTATCCAGGGTTTTCAGTGCGCGCTCCAGCTCATCGCCGTCGTGCACTTCCACCAGCACGTCGAGGCCGACATCCTTGGCCGTAGCCGCCAGCTCGGCCATCTTCACGTCATCCAGTGCCGACACGATCAACAGCACACAGTCCGCACCCAAGGCGCGGGCTTCGACGATCTGGTAGGGGTCGACCATGAAGTCTTTACGGATAACCGGCAGCGATACCGCAGCGCGGGCCTGCTGCAGGTATTCATCGGCACCCTGGAAATAATCGACATCGGTCAGCACCGACAGGCAGGTTGCGCCACCTTTCTCGTAGCTAACCGCGATTTCCGCCGGCACGAAGTGCTCGCGGATCACGCCCTTGCTCGGCGAAGCCTTCTTGATTTCGGCAATCACGGCTGGCTGCTTGCGCTTGGCCTGCTCGATCAGCGCATTGGCGAAGCCACGCGGGGCATCGGCAGCTTTGGCCAGGCGTTCCAGCTCGGCAAGGCTGACGCGCGCGCTGCGCTCGGCCACTTCCTGGAACTTGCGGACAATGATCCTTTCCAGCACCGTCGGCACACTCATGCTTCGTTCTCCACCTTGAATACTGCAGTAAAGGCACCCAGCTCCTGCAGCTTTTCCCAGGCCAGGCCGGTGTGCAGTACATCGTGGGCCAGTTCCACGCCCTGGGCCAGGGTCATCGCGTGATCGGCGGCATAGAGCGCAGCCCCCGCGTTGAGCACGATCATTTCAGCGGCCTTCTGGCCGTTTTCGGTCTTGCGGCGGCCCAGCGCATCGCGGATCAGCTCCAGCGATGCCTGCGGGTTCTCGACAGCCAGGCCATGCAGGCTCTGGCTCTTCATGCCAAGGTCTTCCGGCTCGACCCAGTATTCAGTAATTTCGCCGTTCTTCAACTCGGCAACAAAAGTAGGCGCTGCCAGGCTGAACTCATCCATACCGTCCTTCGAATGCACCACCAGCACATGCTTGCTGCCCAGGCGTTGCAGTACCTCGGCCAACGGGCGGCACAGGGTCTGGGCGAACACGCCGACCACCTGGTGCTTCACTCCGGCCGGATTCGTAAGCGGGCCGAGCATGTTGAACAGGGTACGCAGCCCCAGGTCGCGACGCGGGCCGGCAGCATGCTTCATGGCCGAATGATGGCTTTGCGCGAACATGAAGCCGATGCCCAAGCTGTCAATGCAGCGGGCCACCTGGGTGGGCGTCAGGTTCAGGTAGATACCGGCGGCTTCCAGCAAGTCGGCGCTGCCGCTCTTGCCCGACACCGCGCGGTTACCGTGCTTGGCCACGGTGCAGCCTGCCGCCGCCAGGACGAACGATGAAGCGGTGGACACGTTGAAGATATTGGCGCCATCACCGCCGGTGCCGACGATGTCGACCACGCCATCGAGGCTTTTCAGCTCGACCTTGTCGGCCAGTTCACGCATGACCGAAACCGCACCGACAATTTCGTCGATGCTTTCGCTTTTCATGCGCATGCCCATCAGGAAGGCACCGATCTGCGCTTCAGTGCACTGGCCAGTCATGATCTGGCGCATCACATCGCGCATTTCTTCGGTAGTAAGGTCCAGCTGGCCGACGATACGGCTTAACGCGCTCTTGATATCCATGTTCGATCCTTAGCGGCGGCCGCCGGTCTGCTTGAGGAAGTTGGCGAACAGCTCGTGGCCCTGTTCGGTCAGGATCGACTCTGGGTGGAACTGCACCCCTTCGATATTCAGCGTCTTGTGGCGCAGGCCCATGATTTCATCGACCGAGCCGTCTTCATGCGCAGTCCAGGCCGTGACTTCCAGGCAGTCGGGCAAGGTTTCGCGCTTGACCACCAGCGAGTGGTATCGGGTAACGGTCAACGGGTTGTTGAGCCCGGTGAACACACCCAGGTCGCGGTGGTGCACCGGGCTGGTCTTGCCGTGCATCACCTGGCGGGCACGCACCACGTCGCCCCCAAAGGCCTGGCCGATGGACTGATGGCCCAGGCACACGCCCAGGATCGGCAGCTTGCCGGCAAAATGCAGGATGGCTTCGATAGACACACCAGCCTCGCTCGGCGTGCACGGGCCTGGGGATACGACGATGCGTTCGGGGTTAAGGGCTTCGATCTGGGCGATGGTCATTTCGTCGTTGCGAATGACCTTCACCTCGGCACCCAACTCGCCCAGGTACTGAACGACGTTGTAAGTGAATGAGTCGTAATTGTCGATCATCAGTAACATGGTGTTAAACCTCTTGAACGTACTGACTTCAGAATTCGAACCTTCTTGCTGCCGCGACAGGCACAGCTTCGCCACAAAGGGCAGAAAATGAAGAAGGCAAACGGAGGCGGGCCGGACGGGCCGGCAAGAGATAAAGTCAGGCGCGCCAACGCCAACGGGCGTGGGCCTTGATTACGCGCATCAAGAGTTTGCTGACGATCAACACAGGATAGGTCTCGCTCATACGTCCCGGCACAGTAGCTTACCGGGGCGGCGGGCGCAATATGCCTGTAAACACGGGGAAACGAATGGACTTGGGAGGGATGCACGGCGATTTGCTAAGGTCGATCGGGCAGTCCCTCATAAAAACAAAGAAAAGGATGTTCCCTGATGCGAAAAGCCCCGTTATTGCGCTTTACCCTCGCCTCATTGGCATTAGCCTGCAGCCAGGCATTCGCCGCACCCTCGCCCTACTCCAGCATGATCGTGTTTGGCGACAGCCTCAGCGATGCCGGGCAGTTTGGCGGCGTGCGCTTCACCAACCTCGATGCCAATGGCAACTATGCGCCAGTGTCGCCGATGATCCTGGGCGGACGGCTGGGTGTGAACCCGACCGAGCTTGGCCCGTCCACCTCCCCTCTCAACCCGGCATTGGGGCTGCCCGACGGCAATAACTGGGCAGTCGGTGGCTACACCACCCAACAGATCCTGGATTCGATCACCAGCACTTCCGAGACCGTCATCCCGCCAGGACGCCCCGGTGCCGGGCAGGTGCTCCGGGAAAAGCCAGGCTATCTGGCCAACGGCCTGCGCGCCGACCCCAACGCACTGTACTACCTGACTGGCGGTGGTAATGACTTCCTGCAGGGCCTGGTCAACAGCCCCACCGATGCCGCAGCCGCCGGTGCCCGCCTGGCCGCCAGCGCCCAGGCCCTGCAACAAGGTGGCGCCCGCTACATCATGGTCTGGCTGCTCCCGGACCTCGGCCAAACACCGAATTTCAGCGGCACGCCGCAGCAGAACCCCCTGTCATTACTGTCTGGTGTCTTCAACCAGTCGCTGCTCAGCCAACTGGGGCAAATTGACGCCGAGATCATCCCGCTGAACGTGCCCATGCTGCTGAGCGAGGCACTGGCCAGCCCCAGCCAGTTCGGCCTGGCCACCGGCCAGAACCTGGTGGGTACCTGCTACAGCGGCGAAGGCTGCGTGGAAAACCCGGTGTACGGCATCAACGGCACAACACCAGACCCGACCAAGCTGCTGTTCAACGACTTGGTGCACCCGACCATCGCTGGCCAGCAACTGATCGCCGATTACGCCTACTCGATCCTCTCCGCACCATGGGAACTGACCCTGCTTCCGGAAATGGCCCACGCAAGCCTGCGTGCCCACCAGGACGAACTGCGCAGCCAGTGGCAGACACCCTGGCAGGCCGTTGGCCAGTGGCAAGCCTTTGTCGCCAGCGGCGCCCAGGTCCTGGATTTCGACGGCCAGAGCAGCGCGGCCAGTGGCGATGGCCGCGGCTACAACCTGACTGTGGGCGGCAGCTACCGCCTGAACGACGCCTGGCGCCTGGGCCTGGCCGGTGGCGTATACCGGCAGAAGCTGGAAGCCGGCGAACATGACTCGGACTACACGCTGAACAGTTATCTGGCCAGCGCCTTTGCCCAATACCGCCAGGACCGCTGGTGGGCGGATGCCGCGTTGACCGTCGGTCACCTGGACTACAGCGACCTCAAGCGCACTTTCGCCCTTGGCGTGAATGACCGCAGCGAAAAAGGCGACACTGATGGCGAGGCCTGGGCGATGTCCGGGCGGCTGGGCTACAACCTGGCGGCCGACAGCAGCAACTGGCAGCTGGCACCCTTCATCAGTGCCGACTATGCGCGCGTGAAGGTGGATGGCTACGACGAGAAGAGTGGGCGCTCGACGGCGCTGGGCTTCGATGACCAGGAGCGCACGTCACGCCGCCTGGGCCTGGGGTTGCAGGGCAGTGTGCAGGTGCTGCCGAGTACCCGGCTGTTCGCAGAAGTGGCGCAGGAACATGAGTTTGAGGATGACCGGCAGGATGTGACCATGCACCTCACCAGCTTACCGGCGAATGACTTCACCCTGACCGGGTATACGCCGCACAGCGACCTGACCCGGGCGAGCCTGGGGGTGAGCCATGAAGTGGTGGCAGGGGTGCACTTGCGCGGGAACTACAACTGGCGCAAGAGTGATGAATTGACCCAGCAGGGGGTGAGCCTGGGGGTTAGCATCGACTTCTAGATTACTGGGGCCGCTTTGCGGCCCTTTCGCGACACAAGGCCGCTCCCACAGGTACAGCGCAAGGCTTGAAGTCTGCGCAACACCTGTGGGAGCGGCCTTGTGTCGCGATGGGCTGCAAAGCAGCCCCAAAAGGCCAGTGAGTTACTTGGCTGAAGTCTGCTCAGCCAGGGCGACCGCACGGAACATCGCGCGGCGCTTGTTGATGGTTTCTTCCCATTCCAGCGCCGGTACCGAGTCGGCAACGATGCCGCCACCGGCCTGCACATGCAGTTCGCCGTCCTTGATCACCGCAGTACGGATGGCAATCGCGGTGTCCATGTTGCCATTCCAGGCAAAGTACCCCACGGCACCACCGTAAACCCCACGCTTGACCGGCTCCAGTTCGTCGATGATCTCCATCGCACGAATCTTCGGTGCGCCCGACAAGGTGCCAGCCGGCAAAATCGCCCGCAGCGCATCCATCGCCGTCAGCCCTTCACGCAGCTGGCCGGTGACGTTGGAGACAATGTGCATCACGTTGGAATAACGCTCGATCACCATCTTCTCGGTCAGCCGCACGCTGCCGGTCGAGGACACACGACCCACGTCGTTACGGCCCAGGTCGATCAGCATCAGGTGCTCGGCGATCTCCTTGTCATCCGACAGCAGGTCGTCTTCCAGCGCACGGTCGGCCTCTTCAGTCGCACCACGCGGGCGAGTACCGGCAATCGGGCGCACGGTAACCAGGTTGTCCTCGACACGCACCAGCACCTCGGGCGAACTGCCAACCACATGGAAGTCACCGAAGTTGAAGAAGTACATGTAGGGCGTCGGGTTGAAGCAGCGCAGCGCGCGGTACAGGTCGATAGGCGCAGCCTTGAAGTCGATGGACATGCGCTGCGACGGCACCACTTGCATGCAGTCACCGGCCAGGATGTATTCCTTGATACGGCCAACGGCGTTCTCGTAGTCCTCGCGCGTGTAGCTGGAGCGGAACTCCGGCTCGGCGGCCTGCGGGCCACTCAAGTCCAGGCCACGGCGCGGGCTGATCGGCTGACGCAGGGTTTCCAGCAGGCCTTGCAGCCGTGCCTGGCCCTGTTCGAAGGCGTGCGCTTCAGCCGGGTCGACCAGCACGATCGCGTGCATCTTGCCTGCAAGGTTGTCGAACACCACGACGGCATCGGACACCATCAGCAGGATATCCGGCACACCCAGCGGGTCCGGGTTGGGGCTGGCGCCCAGGCGCTTTTCCACGTAACGCACGCAGTCGTAACCGAAGTAGCCGACCAGGCCACCGTTGAAGCGCGGCAGGCCAGGGATGTCGGCGACCTTGTAACGGTCCTTGAAGCTTTCGACGAACGCCAGCGGGTCTTCGACATCGTGGCTTTCCACCTCGACGCCATCCTGCAGGATGCTGACGTGGTAGCCGTGAACGCGCATCACGGTGCGCGACGGCAGGCCGATCATCGAGTAACGGCCCCACTTCTCGCCGCCCTGAACCGATTCGAGCAGGTACGAGTTGGGTTGGTCGGCCAGTTTCAGGTAGATCGACAGCGGCGTGTCGAAGTCGGCCAGGGTTTCGCAGGCCAGGGGGATGCGGTTGTAGCCGGCAGCGGCCAGGCGCAGGAATTCTTCGCGGTTCATGAGTAGCCTCGTGGCAAGCAGCAATAAGTCAGGCAAACGGATGGGCCGGCGCACGCCGGCAGGCAGAAGTCAGGCGCGCCAACGCCAACGGGCCAGGGCCTTGATGACTTTCATCCAGAACTTGCCAGTAACCGCCACGGTGGACTCTCTGTCTTGTGAGGCTTGAAGGTCCGCCAACGTTATCCCAGTGGCCGGGTCTTCGCAACCGGGCAGCAAGGCGCGCAGGTCATCGATCACAAGGCTGGGGGTTTCATCGTGGATCGGCCGGCCATGGTTGTAGCCGTAGGTCAGCCCCACGCATTGCACGCCAGCCGCCTTGGCCGCCAGCACGTCACTGCGCGAATCGCCCACAAACAACGATTGTTGCGGGGTAACACCGGCCATCTGCATGACGAACAACAGCGCCGCCGGGTCTGGTTTTTTCTGCGGCAGGGTGTCGCCGCCGATGATCCAGCGGAAATAGCGGCCGATCTTCATCTGGTCCAACAAAGGGGCGACGAAGCGCTCCGGCTTGTTGGTGATCAGCGCCATTTCCACGCCCTGCTTCTGCAGCCAGCGCAAGGTGTCTTTCACACCGGGATAAACCACGGTGAGCTCATGGCTTTCGGCATAGGCTTCCATGAACAGTGCCAGGCCCTGCTCGGCCAGCACATCATCCACAGCCTCATGCTCAATACCGCCCGCCAGTGCTCGGCGCACCAGCACCTGGGCGCCATTGCCAACCCAATGGCGTACCGCCTCAAGGCCGGCAGGCGGGCGCCCCAGTTCGAGCAGCATGCGGTCCACGGCGGCGGCCAGGTCTGGCACGGAATCGATCAGGGTACCGTCCAGATCGAACATCACCAGCCTGGGCAGCGTCCCCGGGAACAGCTGCTCGAAGCCACTCATGGGCGGGCCTGAGCCAGTTCGGCGCGCATCTTGGCGATGACTTCCTGGTAGTCCGGGGCGTTGAAGATCGCCGAGCCGGCCACGAAGGTGTCGGCGCCAGCGGCAGCGATCTCGCGGATGTTGTTGACGTTGACGCCGCCGTCGATTTCCAGGCGGATATCACGGCCACTGGCGTCGATCAGCGCACGCGCTTCGCGCAGCTTGTCGAGGGTGCCGGGGATGAACTTCTGCCCGCCGAAGCCTGGGTTGACGCTCATCAGCAGCACCATGTCGATCTTGTCCATCACGTACTTCAGGGCGTCCAGGCTGGTGGCCGGGTTGAACACCAGGCCGGCCTTGCAGCCACCGTCCTTGATCAACTGCAGCGAGCGGTCGATATGCTGGGTGGCTTCCGGGTGGAAGGTGATGTAGGTGGCGCCGGCCTCGATGAAGTCGCCGATGATGCGGTCAACCGGGCTGACCATCAGGTGCACGTCGATCGGCGCGGTGACGCCGTACTTGCGCAGGGCAGTGCACACCATCGGGCCGATGGTCAGATTGGGAACGTAGTGGTTGTCCATGACATCGAAGTGAACGATGTCGGCACCCGCAGCCAAAACCTTGTCGACGTCCTCACCCAGGCGGGCGAAATCGGCGGAAAGAATGGAGGGGGCAATAGCGTAGGGCTGCATGGCGCACCTGTTGGCAGAATCACGGTGGCGCGCATTGTAACTCAGGCAAACGGGTAGAGGCTGATTGGTATCAATCCGTGTCGACCAGCTGTTCCAACCTGTACCGGCCTCATCGCCGGCAAGCCAGCTCCCACAGTGTTCTCCACAGGCCTTCAGAGATGCAGAGTCCTGTGAGCTCTCTATGGGAGCTGGCTTGCCGGCGATGAGGCCAGTGCAGACACCAGAAAATCAGGCAGGCTGTTGGGTTCTCAGCTTCTCGCTACGCCCACGCAACCACTCCAGGGTCAGAAGCAATATCACCGAGAAGGCAATCAGCAAGGTCGCTGCCGCTGCAATGGTCGGGCTCAGGTTTTCGCGAATACCACTGAACATCTGCCGCGGCAGTGTCGCCTGCTCGGGCCCTGCCAGGAACAGGGTCACCACCACCTCGTCAAACGATGTGGCAAAGGCGAACAACGCACCAGAGATAACCCCAGGCGCAATCAGCGGCAGGGTCACCCGGCGGAAGGTCAGCAGTGGCGATGCGCCCAGGCTGGCTGCCGCACGCACCAGGTTGTAGTTGAAGCCCTGCAAGGTGGCCGACACGGTAATGATGACGAACGGTACACCCAGCACCGCATGCACCAGAATCAGCGAGGTGAAGCTGTTGCCCATCCCCAGCGGTGCAAAGAACAGGTAACTGGCTACACCGATGATCACGACCGGCACCACCATCGGCGAAATCACCAACGCCATCACCAGCGACTTGCCGGGGAAATCGCCACGGGTCAGGCCGATAGCCGCCAGGGTGCCGAATACCATGGCCAGCACGGTGGCCGCCGGGGCGACGATGATGCTGTTCTTCAGCGCCCGCATCCATTCGGCCGAGCCGAAGAAGTCCTGGTACCACTGCAACGAGAAGCCCTGCAGCGGGTACACCAGGAAGCTGCCACTGTTGAACGACAGCGGCACGATCACCAATACCGGCAGGATCAGGAACAGCAGGATCAAACCGCAAAGAATGCGCAGGCTGTAGAACCAGACCCGCTCCACGGGCGACATGTATGGGCTCAGCATGACAAGGCTCCTCAGCTCAGGCGCAGGCGGCTGGCGCCGACCAGCCAGCTATAGATCAGGTACAACAGCACGGTCGCCAGCAGCAACAGCCCGCCCAGCGCGGTGGCCATGCCCCAGTTGATGCTGGTGTTGGTGTAGAAGGCAACGAAGTAGCTGACCATCTGGTCGTTCGGGCTGCCCAGCAGTGCCGGGGTGATGTAGTAGCCAATGGCCAGGATGAACACCAGCAGGCAACCCGCACCTACACCGGCGTAAGTCTGCGGGAAGTAAACCCGCCAGAAGCTGGCGAACGGGTGGCAGCCCAGCGAAATTGCCGCACGCATATAGCTGGGCGAAATGCCCTTCATCACGCTGTACAGCGGCAGGATCATGAACGGCAGCAGGATGTGCACCATCGAGATGTAAACGCCGGTACGGTTGAACACCAGTTCCAGCGGTTGATCGATGATGCCCATGGCCATCAGCGCGCTGTTGATCAGGCCGCCCGACTGCAGCAGCACGATCCACGCCGCCACCCGCACCAGGATCGAAGTCCAGAACGGCAGCAGCACCAGGATCATCAGCAGGTTGCTCTGCCGGGTCGGCAGGTTGGCCAGCAAATAGGCCAGCGGGTAGGCCAGCACCAGACAGATGGCGGTGATCACCACACCCATCCACAGGGTACGGGCAAAAATGTCCAGGTAAATGGCCTGGTCCGGGGTGGCCTTGGCCAGTTCGCCAAGGTCATCGATGCGGTGGTCGACAGAGGCCAGCAGGTAGAACGATGTCACCGAACTGGTATTGCGCCGTATCGCCTGCCAGTAGGCTGGATCACCCCAACGCTCGTCGACGGCCTGCAGGGCGTCTTTATAAGAGGCAGGCTCAGCCTTGAATGGCAGTGCCCGGGCGGTCTTGGTCAACAAGCTGCGGTAGCCGGCCAGTTCCATGTTCAAGCGCTTGGAAAGGTCGCCAAGGGTCTGGTTCTTGCGCGACTCGGCCAGGTCCTGGCTCAGCGCCTTGTACACGTCCTCGCCGGGCAGGCTCTTGCCATCCCACTGGCTGATGACTTCGACCGTGCGCGGCAGGCCGCCCACCACTTCCGGGTTGCCGACGCTCTTGTACAGCAGCGCCGCGATCGGCACCAGGAACACCAGTAGAAGAAACAGCGCCAGCGGCGCGATCAACGCCTGCGCCTTCCAGCGGTTGACCCGCTCGGCGTGCTTGAGGCGCTGCTTGAGACTTGGACCTACGCCTTCGTTGAGGGGCACTGCAATGGCCATGGCGAACTCCGCAATACAGGCTGAAATGGGGGCTGCGGTGCAGCCCCGCACACTGGACGTTTACTTCTTCGCCGCCCAGGCGTTGAAGCGTTGCTCCAGCTGCTCGCTGTTGTCGGCCCAGAAGGCCACGTCGATCTGCACCTGGTTGGCGATGTTTTCAGGCGTGGTCGGCATGTCCTTCTTCACTTCGTCCGACAGCAGGCTCACAGCCTTGGAGTTGGCCGGGCCGTAGGCGATGTTCTCGGAGTAGGTCTTCTGCTGCTCGGGCTGCACGCTGAAAGCGATGAATTTCTTCGCTTCGTCGGCATCCTTGGCACCTTTCGGAATGGCCCAGGCATCGAAGTCGTAGATGCCGCCGTTCCACACCACCTTGAGGTTGCTCTCTTTCTGCACAGCGGCAATACGGCCGTTGTACGCAGAACTCATGACCACGTCACCCGAAGCCAGGAACTGCGGTGGCTGTGCACCCGCTTCCCACCACTGGATGCTGGGCTTGAGCTCATCGAGCTTCTTGAAGGCGCGGTCCTGGCCTTCCTTGGTGGCCAGCACTTTGTAGACGTCCTTGGGCGCAACGCCATCGGCCATCAGTGCGAATTCCATGGTGTACTTGGCACCTTTGCGCAGGCCGCGCTTGCCCGGGAATTTCTTGGTGTCCCAGAAATCAGCCCAGCTGGTAGGTGCGGTTTTCAGCTTGTCGGCGTTGTAGGCCATGACCGTGGACCAGACGAAGAAGCCCACGCCGCACGGCTGGATGGCACCCGGCACGTAGTCACCCTCATTGCCAAACAGGGCTGGGTCGAGCTCTTCGAACATGCCCTCATCGCAACCACGCGCCAGCTCTGGCGACTCAACCTCTACCAGGTTCCACGACACACTCTTGGTGTCGACCATCGCCTTGACCTTCGCCATTTCGCCGTTGTACTCACCGGCGACGATCTTGCCATTACCCGCCTTCTCCCATGGCTCGTAGAACGCTTTTACCTGGGCCGCCTTGTTGGCGCCCCCGAACGAGATCACGGTGAGGTCTGCGGCCATGACCTGGCCAGCGGCGAACAGCCCCAAGGCCAGGGCGGTCAGTTTCAACTGCTTGCGCATTCTTATTCTCTCCACAGTACAGGGTTGGTGAAGCAATCCATCAATGGGCTTCGGCAATCGGATCGAGCGCGCGGGCGTGCTCCACCTCCCAGCCCAGCGGTACTACATCGCCCACGGCCAACGCCGGGTCGAGCTCGGCAATGGGCTGTTTCACGAAGAAGTCGCCCTTGCCGCAAACTTCCAGGCGCACCCGCACGTGGTCGCCCAGGTAAATGAATTCAGCCACCCGGCCAGAGAAGCGGTTCACGCAGCTTTCGCTGTGGCCGTTCAGGCGTACGCGTTCGGGGCGGATCGACAAGGTGACCGGCTCGCCGGCCTGGCCGACATTCACCGCCAGCGCCTCTACCCGCTCACCGCGCGGCAGCTGCACCTGGCAGCGCTTGCCATCACTGGCCAGCAGGGTGCCGTTGATGCGGTTGTTCTCGCCGATGAAGTTGGCGACGAAGGTGTTGCAGGGCTCTTCGTACAGCGTGCGCGGGTCGGCGATCTGCTGGATCTCGCCCTGGTGGAACACCGCCACGCGGTCGGACATGGTCAGCGCTTCGCCCTGGTCGTGGGTCACGTACACCACGGTCACGCCAAGGCGCTGGTGAATGTGCTTGATCTCCATCTGCATGTGTTCACGCAGTTGCTTGTCCAGCGCCCCGAGCGGCTCGTCCATCAGCACCAGCTGCGGCTCGAACACCAGCGCCCGGGCCAAGGCCACGCGCTGCTGCTGGCCGCCCGACAACTGGCCTGGGTAGCGCTTGGCGAAGGCATCGAGCTGGACCATGTTCAGCACGCGTTTGACCCGCTCGCTGATGTCGGTCTTGCTGAGGTTGCGCACGGTCAGCGGGAAGGCCAGGTTTTCGGCCACGGTCATATGCGGGAACAGCGCGTAGTTCTGGAACACCATGCCGATGTCGCGCTTGTGCGGCGGCACGTTGTTGATCGAGCGCCCGGCCAGCTGGATTTCACCCGCGGTGGGCGTTTCGAAGCCGGCCAGCATCATCAGGCTGGTGGTCTTGCCCGAGCCGGACGGGCCGAGCAGGGTCAGGAACTCGCCCTTGCGAATCTCCAGGTTGAGGTCTTTGACGATCAGCGACTCGCCGTCGTAGCTCTTCTGCACACCACGGAAGCTGACCAGCGTTTCGCTGGTTGCAGCGTTCGACTTCGCCTCGCTCATGCCTGCACCTTCTTGTTGGATGACTGCGTAGGCAAAAGAGTAGAAGAGGCGCAAGCGCCCGAAAATCGGGGGTACTGAGAGAATGCCATCATCCGGATGGAAGATTTGTTGTAGGGATTGCCCTACACAGGTGGCGTATTCAGAACACTGATGCGGTCTTTGTGGGAGCGGCCTTGTGTCGCGAAAGGGCTGCAAAGCAGCCCCACAATTCATGCGATGCCGCAGAAACAAGGGGGCCGCTTTGCGGCCCTCTCGCGACACAAGGCCGCTCCCACAAAGATGGCGTCGCCTCTGATAGTCGCAATCAGACCAGCTTGTGCTCCATGGCGTACTTCACCAGCTCCGCCAACGAGTTCACTTTCAGCTTCTGCATCAGGCGCGCCTTGTGGGTGCTGATGGTCTTGCTCGACAGCGCCAGCTGCTGGGCGATGTCGTTGACGTTGGCGCCCTGGGCCAGGCGCTCGAACACCGAAAACTCGCGCTCCGACAGCAGCGTGTGCAACGGCCGCGACTCGGTCAGGCCCACTTCGAACACCATGCGGTCAGCCAGCGACGGGTCGATGTAACGGCCGCCACCCGCCACCCGACGAATCGCAGTCAGCAACAGCGCCGGGTCACTGTCCTTGGTGGCATAACCTGCCGCTCCGGCCTTCAGCGCCCGCGCCGCCATTTGTGCCTCGTCGTGCATCGACAACATCAGGATCGCCGGGGCATCGTGCAACGCACGTATCCGCGGGATCGCCTCCAGGCCATTCACACCCGGCATGGAGATATCCAGCAAAACCACTTCACAGGGGGTGTGGCGCAAGGTTTCGAGCAGCTGCTCGCCGTTACCGGCCTCCCCCGCCACCTGCATGTCCTTGGCCAGGCCAATCAGTTGCTTGATCCCTTCACGGACAATGGTGTGGTCTTCGGCCACCAGCACTCGAATCACGATCGCTCTCCTACTCCAACGGTATGGCCACGCTCAGGCTGGTGCCTTCGCCCGGCTCGCTGTCCAGCGCCATGCTGCCCCCCAGCATCAGCACCCGCTCACGCACGCCCACCAGGCCAAACGAGGTGGGCCGGGTCTGCTCGCGGCAAAAGCCCTGGCCATCATCGCTGACCGTCATGCGCAATTGCCCCTGTGCAAGCACCAGCTCGATCTCCACGCTGTGCGCCTGGGCATGACGCATCACATTGGTCAGTGCCTCTTGGAGGATACGGAATAACCCAATGGCTTTGGCATCGCTCAATGCTGGCAGATTATCCGGCACTTGTACCAGGCACGGGATCTGCGTGCGCGCCTCGAAACGCCGTGCCTGCCATTCGATGGCCGAGGCAATGCCGGCATCGAGAATTGGCGGACGCAAGGCCGTGGCCACGTCGCGCACCAACTGGAACAGCTGGGCGATCAGGCGTTTCATGCTAGCCAGGCGCTCGTTCAGGCCCGGGTCCAGCTCGGCAAAGGCCAGCTCGCACATCGACACTTCCAGCTTGAGCACGGTCAGCATCTGCCCCAGCTCATCATGCACTTCCCGGGCGATGCGGGCTTTCTCTTCTTCACGCACACTTTCCAGATGGGCCGACAGCTCGCGTAGCTGCTCCTGGGACTTGGCCAGTGCCATTTCCGCCCGCTTGCCTTGGGTGATGTCCCACACCACGCCGTCCCACACCACCTGGCCGTTACCCAGGCGCCGGGTACTGGCCTTGATGTCAGCCCAACGCTGTTCGCCCTGGCGGGTGAGGATGCGGCCCTGCCAGGACCAGTCCTGGTCACTGGCCAGGGCCAGGTCCTGCACCCGGTGGTAATCGGCACGGTCCTCAGGGTGCACCAGGTTACGCAGCCCCATCTGCGGGTGCTGGATTTCGCCGGGCGTATACCCCACCAGCGCCTCGCTGCCTTCACTGATGTAGGGAAACTCCAGATCGCCCTCGGCCGGGTCGCGTTCCAGACGAAATACCAGCCCCGGCACATTGCCGGCAATGCCCTTGAGCCGCGCCTCGCTTTCGCGCAGTGCCGCCAGGGCACGATGGCGTTCAGTGACGTCGGCGAGGTAAACCACCAGGTATTCGGAATCACGAAAGCGCAGAAAGCTCAGCGACAGCTCGACCGGCAGCAGGCTGTGGTCAGCCCGTCGGCATTGCGTCTCGAACTGGCCGATACCCGTTGCCCCCGTACGCGCACCTTTCCACAGTTCCAGCCAGCGGTCCATGTTAAGGCTTGGCTCGAAGTCACCCAGAGGCCGCTCCAGCAGCGCCCCCTCGGCGTAACCCAGCATGCGCTCGGCAGCGTGGTTGGCGTAGCGCACGTGGCTGTCCCAGTTGACCCACAAGATACCCACCGTGCTCTGGTCGATGGCGAACTGGCTCAGTCGCAACGCCTCTTCGCGCACCTGGCGCTCCACCAGGCTTTCCCGCGTGGCCAACAGGCTGCGCTCCAGCTGGCGCTGCTGCCGGCGTTGCCACACCAGCGTGGCCAGCGCGCACAACAGCAGCATGCCGAACAGCAAGGCCAGGTTCTGCCAGAAGCCAGGCGACTCGCTCAGGCGCGGGTACTTCGGCTGCAACCAGCGCTGGTGCATTTGCTCCAGCTCCTTGGCCGGCAATGCCTGCAGGCCACGCTCCAGCACGTCGGCCAGCAGTGGCCAGTCACGCCGAGAACCAATGCGCAGTAGCTGTGGCAGGCCTATATCGCCAACCACCGCCAGCTCACTGAACTCGCTCTCACGCGACAGGCGGCTGAGCTGGGCTTCATCCAGCACGGCGAAACTGGCCTGGCCACCGACCACCAGTTGCAAGGCCTCTCGCTCGTTGGGTACCCCCTGAAGGTTGAGGTTGCCGTAGTTGCCACGCAGATAATCCGCCAGTTGGCTGGGCATGCGCACCGCCACGCGCTGCTCGGCTTCGAGCTTTTCCAGCTCTACCGCCATGGCCCCGGTGCGCGGCCCCACCACCAGTTGCGGCACACGCATGTACGGGTCGCTGAACAACCACAGGCGCAGGCTGGCTGGCGTCTGGGTAAGGCCTGGGGCAAAGTCGATTTCCCCGGCCTGCAGGGCATGTTCAAGGCTGGTCTGGTCGGTGAAGTTGCGCCAGGTAAGGTCCAGGCGCAGTGCCTGCGCCAGGCTGTTCACCAGCTCTACGTTGGCCCCATACAGTTGCTGCAGGCGCCGGTCGAACTGGGCGTAGGGCGCCTGCAGCACCAGGCCGACGCGCAGGCTGCGATGGCTGTCCAGCCACTGCTGCTGCGCAGGTTCCAGTACAACCGTGGGCTGCGCCTCGGTCCTGGCCAAGGCTATCAAGGGCAGCCACAAGCAGCCGATAACCAACAGGCGACGCACTCGCTTCATCTACACGCTCGTCTTGGCAAAGGCGGCCATGCAGCATGGCCGTCACGGGCAAATACTATTAGGCTGCCGGTATCATTCTGGCCTTGGGTTGACGCATGTCCACACTTTATCGCACGACGCTGGCAATGTGCTGCCTGGCCTCGATCCTTCCGCTCGCCGCCTTGGCCGCCGATGCAGAAAAAGCACCCGCCACAACCGAGGCACCCGCTGCCGAAACCCCGCGCCCGCCCCTGCTGGAGCGCAGCCAGGAAGATGCCCTGGCGCTGGAGCGGCTGGTACCCAAGGCCGAGCAGCAGACATTGCAGGCGGGCGCCGACAGCTTCCTGGCCTTGTGGAAGCCGGCCAACGACAGCGACCCGCAAGGGGCGGTGATCATCGTCCCGGGTGCTGGTGAAACGGCCGACTGGCCAAATGCCGTAGGCCCCCTGCGGCAAAAATTCCCGGATGTCGGCTGGCACAGCCTGAGCCTTAGCCTGCCGGATCTGCTGGCCGACAGCCCGCAGGCGCGGGTCGAAGCCAAGCCGGCTGCCGAACCCGAAAAAACCAAGGGTGAAAGTGCGCCAGCCAAGGACGTACCCGCCGACGCCAATGCCAATGTCGCCCAGGCCACTGCTGCCGATGCCGATACGGCGGAAAGCACCGACGCCGAACAGGCCAGCGAGCAGACAGACCCGGCCGACGCCGAGCGCATTTTCGCCCGCCTGGACGCTGCCGTGGCGTTTGCCCAGCAGCACAATGCCCGCAGCATCGTGCTGATCGGACATGGCAGCGGTGCGTACTGGGCAGCCCGCTACCTGAGCGAAAAACAGCCACCGCAAGTGCAGAAACTGGTGATGGTGGCTGCGCAGACGCCAGCGCGGGTGGAACATGACCTGGAAAGCCTGGCGCCAACCTTGAAGGTACCGACAGCCGATATCTACTATGCCACCCGCAGCCAGGACCGCAGCGCAGCCGAACAGCGACTGCAGGCCAGCAGGCGGCAGAAGGACAGCCAGTACCGGCAGTTGTCGTTGATCGCCATGCCGGGGAACAAGGCTACAGAACAAGAGCAGTTGTTCCGCCGGGTGCGGGGGTGGATGAGCCCGCAGGGTTGAGATTCGCCATGATGGCCCTATCGCCGGCAAGCCAGCTCCCACAGGTATCCCGCAAAATTCAGGACTTGTGTATTACCTGTGGGAGCTGGCTTGCCGGCGATGAGGCCATCAAAGGCCCCGCCGCTTGCGGATCATGGCATAGGCCTGGTGCAACTCACGGGTACGCTCGGTCGCTTCCCGCACCTGCGCCTCACTGGCACCAGTGCCCGCCAGCTTGTCCGGGTGGTGACGGCTGACCAGCCGACGATAGGCCTGCTTGACCTTGTCGCCTTCGGTGTCCGCCTCCACCGCCAGCAAGCGCAAGGCAGCCGCATAGGTCATGGGGACACCTTCCGCCCCCGTAGCCTTGCGCGGCTCGTACTCCAGCGACATGGCCTGCACCTGCCGCCGGCTCAGGCCCAGTTTCTGCCCCCAGTCCAGCAGCAGCTCACGCTCCTTGTTGCCCATCTTGCCGTCGGCCCAGACCATGCGCCAACAGGCACGCAAGGTGCCTTCCGCCGCATGTGGCTGCTGGCGAATGCGCCGCAGGTGCCTGCCAAGCCGGTCCTTGCCCGCCTTGCCACGGTTGAACGCATTGATAGCGCGTAGCCGGGCCGCTTCGGCCAGGTCCAGGCGCACCATCTCCTGACGCGCCTGCTGGATGTGCTGCTCGCCCACCCGACCATCGCACTTGGCCAGGCGCCCAAGCATCACAAACAGCAACTCGTCATCGCGCAAGGCCGGGCGCCCGCCCAGGCGCTCGCGCATGTCTTCCCAACCTTCCAGGCGCAAGCGGCGGTCAAGGGCCTGCCCAAGCAACAGGCCCAGCAAAGCGCCCGGAATGCTGGCCACGGCAAAGCCGGCGCCGGCGCCAATCACTGTCCCTGGCCACCACATGTCAGGCGCGCTCGCCAATCAGGCGCTCGGCTTCGGCCAAGCGCTCGAGCGTGCCGACATCCACCCAGTGCCCACGGTAGTGTTCGCCACTGACCTGCCCTGCCGCCATGGCCTGGCGCAACAGCGGTGCCAGCTTGAAGGCTCCCGGTTGGCAGCCGTCGAACAGCGCAGGGTTCAGCACCGAAATACCACTGAAAGTCAGCGTGCCCGGTACCTCATCACCGTCGACAACCTGTTCGCCCAGCAGGCGGAAGTCACCTCGGCCATGGTGGCCCGGGTTGTCGACCAGCACCAGGTGAGCAAGCCCCTGCAAGGGGGCTTGCAGGCGTGCGAAGTCGTAGTCGGTCCAGACATCGCCGTTCACCAGCAGGAATGGCGCGTCACCCAGCAAAGGCAAGGCCTTGAAGATGCCACCACCGGTTTCCAGCGGCTCGCCCTCGGGCGAATAGCGGATGCTCAGGCCAAAACGGCTGCCGTCACCCAGGTGGTCTTCGATCTGCTGGCCGAGCCAGGCATGGTTGATCACCACCTCGGTAACGCCTGCCGCCGCCAGGGCGCGCAGGTGATACTCGATCAGCGGCTGGCCGGCCACCGGGACCAGCGGTTTTGGGGTGTGCAGGGTCAGCGGGCGCATGCGCTCACCTTTACCCGCAGCCAGGATCATTGCCTTCATGCACGCGCTCCGGCCTGCAACTGCGCGATCAGTTCACCCAGCTCCGCCAATTCGGGCCGGCGGCTGATCACTTCTTCTATATAGGCGAAGAAACGCGGCACGTCGCCCAGATAACGGGGTTTACCGTCACGGTGGCAGATACGGGCGAAGATGCCGATCACCTTCAGGTGGCGCTGCACGCCCATCAGGTCGCTGGCACGCTGGAACGCCTCGAAGTCGGCCTGTACCGGGATACCGGCAACCTGCGCCTTCTGCCAGTAGTCACGCAGCCAACCTTCGACCCGTGGCTGAGGCCAGCTAAGGAAGGCGTCCTTGAACAGGCAGGTGATGTCGTAGGTGACCGGGCCGTATACCGCGTCCTGGAAGTCCAGCACGCCGGGGTTGGGGGTGCTTTGCATCAGGTTGCGCGGCATGTAGTCGCGGTGCACCAACACCTTGGGCTGGGCCAGGGCACTGTCGATCAGCAGCTGGCTGATACGCTGCCAGGCAGCCTTCTGGGCATCGGTGAAGGTCAGGCCCAGTTCACGGCCCACGTACCACTCCGGGAACAATTCCACTTCACGGCGCAGCAACGCGTCGTCGTAGCTGGGCAGTGGCGCGTCCATCGGCAGGCGCTGGAAGGCCAGCAGTGCATCGATGGCATCCGCGAACAGCCCGTCGGCGTTGTCGGCACCAATGATATCAAGGTATGTCTGGTGGCCCAGATCACCCAGCAGCAGGAAGCCGCGCTCCAGGTCTTGGGCGTGGATCAGCGGCACATGCACGCCAGCGCTGGCCAGCAGATGGTCGATGGCGACGAACGGTCGGCAGTTCTCCTGCGGAGGCGGTGCGTCCATGACCACAAAGCTGTGGCCGGCGCCCTGCCAGCGGAAGTAGCGGCGGAAGCTCGCGTCGCTGCTGGCCGCAGTCAGGCTGCCGGCCGGCACTTCGCCCCAGGCGTTGTTGCGGAAAAGATCATTGAGCTGCTCATCGAGCCAGACCGTCAGTTGTTGCAAGCGTACATCGTGTTCAGGCATTACAAGGGTCTCCGACGGCCCTAGCCGTCAAGCGGGTCATGCTTTATTATCCAGCATCTTTTTCAGACCATCGAGAGGCGTGCGGCCCCACACGCGGGCAGATGGCACGCAGGAAGCCCGGACTAATAAGATGGCATTGAAATCCCCCGCGTTTCGTAGAAAGTTTCCGTTGCTGGTAACCGGCGGTCTGCTGGCCCTGCAACCTCTGGCCACGTCGTACGTGGTGGCAGCCGAACAGTTCGACTGCCAAGTGTCCGCTGCCGGTGGTTGGGACTGCAAGCCCAAGGCCCCAGTCAACAACCTGCCGCCGCGCCCGGTGCATGAGGGTGCTGCTGTCAGCACCGGCACCGAAGCCGCGAGCGAAGGCGAAACCGCGGACCGGCCAATGCTGGTCACCGAGGCCAAAGGCCGCGCCCTGAAGTCGCGCAGCGAAGATTACAGCCACCTGGACTGGGTTCCGCGTGAAAAACTCACCGCCGCGCAGCTGGCCGAAACCGGCCCGTACTGCGGGGGTGCGTACGTCGAGCCAACCCGCCCGGGCATGGCCGACACCACGCCGAAGGACGAGTCGCCGACCTACATCAACGCCAAGGTGTCCAAGTACCAGCAGGAGCAGCAGATCGCTACCCTCGCCGGTGACGTGGTGATGCGCCAGGGCAGCATGCAGGCCGAAGCCGACGAGGCCAACCTGTACCAGACCGAGAACCGTGGCGAGCTCAAGGGCAACGTCAAGATCCGTGACAACGGCTCGCTGGTCGTCGGTGACGAGGCACAGATTCAGCTCGACACTGGCGAAGCCCAGGTCGATAACGCCGAATACGTGATGCACAAGTCGCACATCCGCGGCAGCGCCCTGTACGCCAAACGTGGCGAAAACGCCATCATCCGCCTCAAGGACGGTACGTACACCACCTGCGAACCGGGCAGCAACGCCTGGCAGCTGAAGGGCAACAACATCACCCTGAACCCGGCCACCGGTTTCGGTACCGCGACCAACGTGACGCTGCGGGTCAAGGATTTCCCGGTGTTCTACACACCGTACATCTACTTCCCGATCGACGACCGTCGCCAGTCCGGCTTCCTGCCGCCATCGTTCAGCACCAGCAGCGACACCGGTTTCATGCTGGTGACGCCGTACTACTTCAACCTGGCGCCTAACTACGACGCCACGTTGTACCCGCGTTACATGGCCAAGCGCGGCCTGCTGATGGAAGGCGAGTTCCGCTACCTGACGCCTTCGAGCGAAGGCCAGTTCGGCGGTGCGTATCTGAACGACAAGAACGACGACCGCAAAGACCAGACTGACTACAAAGATCAGCGCTGGATGGTCAACTGGCAGCACAAGGGCGGGCTGGACGAGCGCCTGATGGCCGAGGTGGACTACACCGACATCAGCGACCCGTTCTACTTCCAGGACCTGGAGTCCGACCAGATCGGTGTTGAAAGCCAGGACCTGCTGAACCAGCAGGGTGCACTGACCTACCGTGGTGACAGCTACACCGCGCGCCTGAATGTGCATGCCTACGAGATGGCGACCATCTCGAAGATCACGCCGTACGATCGCCTGCCGCAAATCACCTTTAACGGTAAGCTGCCGTACGAGCCGGGTGGGCTGAACATTGCCTACGAAACCGAGGCGGTTCGCTTCGACCGTGATCTGAAAGACGACTTCGTCCTGGATAAAGACGGCAACCCCGACTTCTCCGCCGGTGCCGCTGGCCGTCGCCTGGACCAGAACGTCAGCGGCATTGCCCGTGCCAACGGCAACCGCTACAACGTTGCGCCGTCGATCAGTCTGCCGATGGAAGCCAGCTACGGTTACCTGACGCCCAAGCTGAAGTATGCGTATACCCACTACGATCTGGACCTGGACAGCCAGGGTAAAGCCCAGGCCATTGCGCAGTCGGCAAACCCGGCGTATGGCAGCTACAACAGCTCCTTGAACCGCGATGTACCTATCTTCAGCGTGGACAGCGGCCTCTACTTCGACCGCAAGACGTCGTTGTTCGGCACCGACTATAAACAGACTCTCGAACCGCGCCTGTTCTACCTCTACGTCCCGTACGAGGACCAGAAGGACATTCCGCTGTTCGACTCGGGCGAAACCCTGTTCAGTTACGACTCGCTGTTCCGCGACAACCGCTTCAGCGGCACCGACCGTATCGGCGACGAAAACAAACTGTCGCTGGGCGTGACTACCCGCTGGATCGAAGACAACGGCTTCGAGCGCCAGAACTTCAGCATCGGTCAGGCGTACTACTTCAAGGATCGCAAGGTCCAGCTGCCGGGTATCGACTACCGCACTCGCAGCGACTCGCAATCTGATGTGTCGCCGTACGCGCTGATGTACAACTACTTCTTCAACCGCGACTGGCGCTTCAATTCGGACTTCAACTGGGACCCGGACAGCCGCAGCACCCGCTCGGGCAGCGCGATGTTCCACTACCAGCCTGAAGACAACCCGAACAAGGTGCTCAACCTCGGTTATCGCTACCGCAACGACACCATCTCCTACGACTCCACGACTGGTACCTGGAAAGTGGGCGGTGGCGACTACGGTGTTCCTGGCAGCGCGAACTACATCAAGGATTACTACAAGATCCAGCAGCACGATTTCTCGGTCATCTGGCCGATCGTTCCGCAGTGGAACGTTATCGCTCGCTGGCAGCATGACTACAACCGCAACCGCACCCTGGAAGCCATGGGCGGTTTCGAGTACGACAACTGCTGCTGGAAGCTGCGCCTGATCAACCGCTACTGGATCGATTACGACGACTTCAGCCAAGCCCTCCCGGCGAACGAAAAAGGCGACCACGGTGTCTTCCTTCAGATCGTCCTGAAAGGCCTCGGTGGCGTAGTTGGCAACAAGGTCGAATCTTTCCTCGACCAAGGCATTCAAGGTTACCGTGAACGTGAAGACCAAGCTTATTGATCGACTGCGCCCGGCGTTGCTGGGCGTTGCATTGCTGAGTGGCGCGGTGCATGCCGCGGTGCAACCTCTTGATCGCGTGGTGGCCATCGTCGACAACGACGTGGTCATGCAAAGCCAGCTGGACCAGCGCGTCCACGAGGTGCAGCAGACCATCGCCAAGCGCGGCGGCGGCGTGCCGCCAACCGGCGCCCTTGAACAGCAGGTACTGGAGCGCCTGATCGTCGAAAACCTGCAACTGCAAATCGGCGAGCGCTCCGGCATCCGCATCACCGACGAAGAGCTGAACCAGGCCATCGGCACCATTGCCCAGCGCAATGGCATGTCGCTGGACCAGTTCCGTGCTGCCCTGGCCCACGACGGCCTGTCGTTCGACGACGCCCGCGAGCAGGTCAAGCGCGAGATGATCATCAGCCGCGTGCGCCAGCGCCGCGTGGCCGAGCGCATCCAGGTGTCGGAGCAGGAAGTGAAGAACTTCCTGGCTTCGGACATGGGCAAGATGCAGATGTCGGAAGAGTACCGCCTGGCCAACATCCTGATCCCGACCCCGGAAGGCGCCAACTCGGAAGCCATCCAGGCGGCGGCGCGCCAGGTTGGCGATGTGTACCAGCAGCTCAAGCAAGGCGCCGACTTCGGCCAACTGGCCATTGCCCGCTCCGCCAGCGAAAACGCCCTGGAAGGCGGCGAGATGGGCTGGCGTAAAGCCGGCCAGCTGCCACCCGACTTCGCCAAGATGCTCAGCAGCATGCCGGTCGGCGAAATTACCCAGCCTATCCGCATCCCTAACGGCTTCATCATCCTCAAGCTCGAGGAGAAGCGCGGGGGCAGCGAGAACGTGCTGCGTGACGAAGTGCATGTACGCCACATCCTGATCAAGCCAAGCGAGATCCGCAGCGATGCGGCCACCGAGCAACTGGCCGAGCGCCTGTACGACCGCATCAAGAATGGCGAAGACTTCAGCGAACTGGCGAAGAGCTTCTCGGAAGACCCAGGCTCGGCGCTTAACGGCGGCGACCTCAACTGGGTAGACCCGAACAGCCTGGTACCGGAGTTCCGTGAACAGATGGCCAACGCCCAGCAAGGCGTGGTGACCAAGCCGTTCAAGACCCAGTACGGCTGGCATGTGCTGGAAGTGCTGGGCCGCCGTGCCACCGACAGCACCGAGCAGGCTCGCGAACAGCAGGCCCTGAGCGTTCTGCGTAACCGCAAGTACGACGAAGAGCTGCAAACCTGGCTGCGCCAGATCCGCGACGAAGCCTACGTTGAAATCAAGCTGCCTGGCGCTGACCAGGCCGCCCAGTGAAGCCCCTGCGCTTCGCCGTCACTCCCGGCGAGCCAGCCGGCATAGGTCCCGACCTGTGCCTGCTGCTCGCCGCAGACGCCCAGCCCCACCCCCTGATCGCCATCACCAGCCGTGACCTGCTCGCCGAGCGGGCCACGCAGCTGGGGCTGGCTGTCAGCCTGCTGCCGGTAGCCCCGGGCCAATGGCCCGACCAGCCGGCACCCGCAGGCAGCCTTTACGTCTGGGATACCCCCCTCGCTGCCCCGGTAGCGCCAGGCCAGCTCGACAAAGCCAACGCCGCGTTCGTGCTGGAGACCCTGACCCGTGCAGGCCAAGGCTGCCTGGACGGGCACTTCGCCGGGATGATCACCGCCCCTGTGCACAAGGGTGTTATCAACGAAAGCGGTATCGCCTTCTCCGGGCATACCGAATTCCTTGCCGAACTGACCCACACCGCACAGGTGGTGATGATGCTGGCCACCCGTGGCTTGCGTGTGGCCCTGGTGACCACACACCTGCCGCTGCGTGATATTGCCGACGCCATCACCACCGAGCGCGTGGAGCGTGTAACCCGTATCCTGCATGCCGACATGCGCGACAAGTTCGGCATCGCCAACCCGCGCATTCTGGTGTGCGGCCTCAACCCGCATGCGGGCGAGGGCGGCCATCTTGGCCGCGAAGAAATCGACATCATCGAGCCGACCCTGGCCCGCCTGCGCGCCGAAGGCATGGACCTGCGCGGGCCACTGCCGGCCGATACCCTGTTTACCCCCAAATATCTGGAGCACTGCGACGCGGTGCTGGCGATGTACCACGACCAGGGCCTGCCCGTACTCAAGTACAAAGGCTTCGGCGCTGCGGTCAACGTAACCTTGGGCCTGCCGATCATCCGCACGTCGGTCGACCACGGCACCGCCCTGGACCTGGCCGGCACCGGCAAGGTCGACACCGGCAGCCTGCGCGTCGCGCTGGAAACCGCCTACCAGATGGCCGAGAACCGACCATGAACGAGCAATACCAACACCGGGCGCGCAAGCGTTTCGGCCAGAACTTCCTGCACGACGCCGGCATCATCGACCGCATCCTGCGTGCCATCAACGCCAAGGCCGGCGAACACCTGCTGGAAATCGGCCCGGGCCAGGGTGCCCTGACCGAAGGCCTGCTGGGCAGCGGTGCACAGCTGGATGTGGTGGAACTGGACAAAGACCTGGTGCCGATCCTGCAGCACAAGTTCGCTGACCGCAGCAACTTCCGCCTGCACCAGGGTGACGCCCTGAAGTTCGACTTCAACCAGCTGGGCGTGCCGCCGCGCAGCCTCAAGGTGGTGGGCAACCTGCCCTACAACATCTCCACCCCGCTCATCTTCCACCTGCTCAACCATGCCGGGCTGATCCGCGACATGCACTTCATGCTGCAGAAGGAAGTGGTCGAGCGCATGGCCGCCGGCCCCGGTGGTGGTGATTGGGGGCGTTTGTCGATCATGGTGCAGTACCACTGCCGGGTCGAGCACCTGTTCAACGTAGGCCCTGGCGCCTTCAACCCGCCGCCGAAAGTGGACTCGGCCATCGTGCGCCTGGTACCGCACGAAGTGCTGCCACACCCGACCAAGGATGCCAAGCTGCTGGAGCAGGTGGTACGCGAGGCGTTCAACCAGCGCCGCAAGACCCTGCGCAACACCATGAAGGGCCTGCTCGACAGCGCGGCCATCGAAGCTGCCGGCGTGGATGGCAGCCTGCGCCCTGAACAGCTGGACCTGGCGGCCTTTGTGCGCCTGGCTGACCAGTTGGCCGATCAGCAACAAGCCTGATTCAGCCTGTATCGGCCCTATCGCCGGCAAGCCAGCTCCCACAGGCAATGCACAGACCTCAAGACCTGTGGCGATCCTGTGGGAGCTGGCTTGCCGGCGATAGGGCCAGAACCGGTAACACATATCCCCAAGCCCCACACCGCTGGCCCTCCCCCCTCCCAATGGCCTAGACTGCATTATTGCGTCAGTTCGCCCAAGGCCCTTGCATGTCCGACCCCCGCTATCAAATCGACGTCAGCGTCGTGACCCGCTACCTGAAAGAACAATCCGACCCGGAAAACAGTCGTTTCGCGTTCGCCTACACCATCACCGTGCAGAACAACGGCTCGCTCAAGGCCAAGCTGTTGTCGCGGCACTGGCTGATCACCAACGGTGACGGCGAAGTCGAGGAAGTGCGCGGCGCCGGTGTGGTTGGCCAGCAACCCAACATCGACCCGGGCCAGAGCCACACCTACAGCAGTGGTGCGGTCATCAGCACCCGCGTGGGCACCATGCAGGGCAGCTACCAGATGTTCGCTGAAGACGGTAAGCGCTTCGACGCCGAAATCGCGCCCTTCCGCCTGGCGGTGCCCGGGGCGCTGCACTGATGGCCACCTACGCCGTCGGCGATCTGCAAGGCTGCCTGCAACCTCTCAAGTGCCTCCTTGAACGTGTCAATTTCAACCCGGCCGTCGACCGCCTGTGGCTGGTCGGCGACCTGGTCAACCGCGGCCCCGAGTCGCTGGAAACCCTGCGCTTCCTGTACTCGATCCGCCAGTCGCTGGTCTGCGTGCTGGGTAACCATGATCTGCACCTGCTGGCCGCTTGGCACAACGTCGAGCGCCTTAAGAAAAGCGACACCCTGCGCGAAATCATCGAAGCGCCGGATGCCGATCAACTGTTCGACTGGCTGCGCCAGCAAAAGCTGCTGCATTATGACGAGGCACGCGGCATTGCCATGGCGCACGCCGGCATCCCGCCACAGTGGACGCTCGGCCAGGCACTTGGTCTGGCGGCCGAGGTGGAAGAAGTACTGCGCGACGATGGCCGACTGAAGCTCTACCTCGATGGCATGTACGGCAATGAGCCGAACAAGTGGAGCAAGAACCTCACCGGCGTCGAACGCCTGCGGGTCATCACCAATTACTTCACCCGCATGCGCTTCTGCACCGCCGAGGGCAAGCTCGACCTCAAGAGCAAAGAGGGCCTGGGCACCGCGCCCAAGGGCTACAAGCCCTGGTTCGCACACAAGGACCGTCGCTCGCGGCATGTGAAGATCATCTTCGGCCACTGGGCGGCGCTCGAAGGCCGCGTCGACGAGCCCGGTATCATCGCCCTGGACACCGGCTGCGTGTGGGGCGGCGCCATGACCCTGTACAACGTCGACAGCGGCGAATACCACCGCTGCGACTGCGCCGACGACGGCACCCTGCGCCCGCCGGCACAACCCACTACACTCAACGACCACACCTGAAGGAAGTAGTACCCATGAGCGAATTCAAGCGCATCCCTCCCGAGCAGGCACTGGCACTGCGCGCGCAAGGTGCGGTCGTCGTCGACATTCGCGACCCGCAGGCCTTTGCCGCTGGCCACATCACGGGTGCCCAGCACCTGGATAACCACTCGGTTGCCGAGTTCATCCGCAATGCCGACCTCGATGCCCCGACCCTGGTGGTCTGCTACCACGGCAACTCCAGCCAGAGCGCTGCCGCCTACCTGGTCGGCCAGGGCTTCTCCAACGTGTACAGCGTGGACGGCGGTTTCGAACTGTGGCGCGCCACCTACCCGGCCGAGACCGCCCAAGGCAGCGCCGAATAAATATTTTCATTTTTCCTGCAGCCCGCGCCCCGTGCGGGCTTGCGGCTTATCTGACGAACGGTCGTTCGTAACTTCTGCCCACCTCGCCCCTTGACCTTGCAGATAACCAACTACGCTTAAGCTCAGGCCATCCAAAAAAGGGGAGAGCCGGTACACCGGCGTGCGGGTCATCGGTAGCGTTACAGGGTGTTCTGGGGGGTATACAGCAATCGGCGAACCCGGTTGCATGCCAGCATCAGCTGACTGATCCGGCGTCGTCTCCACGTATCGAGCGAGGTGACGTCATGAGTATTTTTAGCCACTTCCAACAACGTTTCGAGTCTACGCGCCAGGAAGAACTCTCGCTGCAGGAGTACCTCGAGCTGTGCAAAGAGGATCGCAGTGCCTACGCATCGGCGGCCGAACGGCTGTTGCTGGCCATCGGTGAGCCAGAGCTGATCGACACCTCTACCAACTCCAGGCTGTCGCGCATCTTTTCCAACAAGGTAATTCGCCGCTATCCGGCCTTTGCCGACTTCCATGGCATGGAAGAGTGCATCGACCAGATCGTTTCGTACTTCCGCCACGCCGCCCAAGGCCTGGAAGAGAAGAAACAGATCCTCTATCTGCTGGGCCCGGTGGGCGGCGGCAAGTCGTCGCTGGCCGAAAAACTCAAGCAGCTGATGGAAAAGGTGCCGTTCTACGCGATCAAGGGTTCGCCGGTGTTCGAGTCACCCTTGGGCTTGTTCAACGCCACCGAAGATGGGGCCATTCTCGAGGAAGAGTTCGGCATCCCACGGCGCTACCTGAACACCATCATGTCGCCATGGGCCACCAAGCGCCTGCAGGAGTTTGGCGGCGATATCTCCAAGTTCAAGGTAGTGAAACTCTACCCGTCGATTCTCAACCAGATTGCCATCGCCAAGACCGAGCCCGGCGACGAGAACAACCAGGACATCTCGGCCCTGGTCGGCAAGGTCGATATCCGCAAGCTTGAAGAGTACCCACAGAACGACGCCGATGCTTACAGCTACTCGGGCGCGCTGTGCCGGGCCAACCAGGGCCTGATGGAATTCGTCGAAATGTTCAAGGCGCCGATCAAGGTCCTGCACCCCTTGCTCACTGCCACCCAGGAAGGCAACTACAACAGTACCGAAGGCCTTGGGGCGATTCCCTATACCGGTATCCTGCTGGCGCACTCCAACGAATCGGAGTGGCACACCTTCCGCAACAACAAGAACAACGAAGCGTTCATCGACCGGATCTACATCGTGAAGGTGCCGTACTGCCTGCGCGTCAGCGATGAGATCAAGATCTACGACAAGCTGCTGGTCAACAGCTCGCTGTCCAAGGCCCATTGCGCGCCGGATACGCTCAAGATGCTGGCTCAGTTCACGGTGCTTTCCCGCCTCAAAGAGCCGGAAAACTCCAATATCTATTCCAAGATGCGCGTTTACGACGGGGAAAACCTCAAGGATACCGATCCGAAGGCCAAGTCGATCCAGGAATACCGTGACTCCGCTGGCGTTGATGAAGGCATGAACGGCCTTTCGACCCGCTTCGCCTTCAAGATCCTGTCCAAGGTGTTCAACTTCGACCCACACGAGATTGCCGCCAACCCGGTGCACTTGCTGTACGTGCTGGAACAGCAGATCGAACAGGAACAGTTCCCGGCAGAAGTGCGCGAACGCTACCTGCGCTACCTGAAGGAATACCTGGCACCACGCTACATCGAGTTCATCGGCAAGGAAATCCAGACGGCCTACCTGGAGTCCTACAGCGAATACGGCCAGAACATCTTCGACCGCTATGTGCTGTACGCCGACTTCTGGATCCAGGACCAGGAATACCGCGACCCGGAAACCGGCGAAATCCTCAACCGCATCGCCCTCAACGAGGAGCTGGAAAAGATCGAGAAACCGGCCGGCATCAGCAACCCGAAAGACTTCCGCAACGAGATCGTCAACTTCGTACTGCGCGCACGCGCCAACAACAACGGCAAGAATCCAAGCTGGCTGAGCTATGAAAAACTGCGGGTCGTGATCGAGAAGAAAATGTTCTCCAACACCGAAGACCTGCTGCCCGTCATCAGCTTTAACGCCAAGGCCAGCAAAGAGGACCAGAAGAAACACAACGACTTCGTCACCCGGATGGTGGAGCGTGGATACACCGACAAACAGGTGCGCCTGCTGTCGGAATGGTACCTGCGGGTCAGGAAATCGCAATAAAGCGACAAGCTATACACCGCGCGCCCAAGGCTGCCATGCCAGCCTTGGGCGGCGGCAGCTGCTTTGCTGCCATGACGTGCAGCAGCTCGTAGCTTGAAGCGTGCAGCTGTTCCCAGCTACCGGAGGGACCATGAGCTACGTTATCGACCGACGCCTGAACGGCAAGAACAAGAGCACGGTCAACCGCCAGCGCTTTTTGCGGCGGTACCGCGAACACATCAAGAAGGCCGTCGAAGAGGCGGTGAGCCGCCGTTCCATCATGGACATGGAACATGGCGAGCAGATCAGCATTCCCGGTCGCGACATCGACGAACCGGTGCTGCACCATGGTCGCGGGGGCAAACAGACCATCGTGCATCCTGGCAACAAGGAATTCACAGCAGGCGAACACATCCCAAGGCCGCAAGGCGGCGGGGGTGGCGGCGGTGGCCGTGGCAAGGCCGGTAATTCCGGCGAAGGCATGGATGAATTCGTCTTCCAGATCACTCAGGAAGAGTTTCTCGAATTCATGTTCGAAGACCTCGAACTGCCCAACCTGGTCAAGCGTCACCTGACAGGCGCCGACACCTTCAAGACCGTGCGCGCCGGTATCGCCAATGAAGGTAACCCGTCGCGCATCAATATCGTGCGTACCCTGCGCTCGGCCCATGCCAGGCGTATCGCCCTGACCGGAAGCAGCCGTGCACTGCTGCGCGAAGCACAAAAGGAACTCGCCCGCCTGCGGGTCGAAGAACCGGACAATTTCACCGATATCCAGGAAGTCGAACAGGAAATCGAACGCTTGAAGGCACGCATCAACCGCCTGCCCTTCCTCGACACCTTCGACCTCAAGTACAACCTGCTGGTCAAGCAGCCCAACCCCAGCTCGAAGGCGGTGATGTTCTGCCTGATGGACGTGTCCGGCTCGATGACCCAGGCCACCAAGGACATCGCCAAGCGCTTCTTCATCCTGTTGTACCTGTTCCTCAAGCGTAACTACGACCGCATCGAAGTGGTGTTCATCCGCCACCACACCAGCGCCCGGGAAGTCGACGAGGAGGAGTTCTTCTACTCACGGGAAACGGGCGGCACCATCGTTTCCAGTGCACTCAAGCTGATGCAGGAAATCATGGCCGAACGCTACCCGGCCAGCGACTGGAACATCTATGCCGCGCAGGCCTCCGACGGCGATAACTGGAACGACGACTCGCCCATCTGCCGCGAGATCCTCTCCAAGCAGATCATGCCGCATGTGCAGTACTACACTTACGTCGAGATCACCCCCCGTGAGCACCAGGCGCTGTGGTATGAATACGAACGCATCGGTGAAGCCTACCCCGACACGTTCGCTCAGCAGCAGCTGGTATCGGCCGGCGACATCTACCCGGTCTTCCGTGAACTCTTCCAGCGCAGGTTAGCCACATGACCGCCAGAGCACAGAGACGCCAACCCATTTCCACCGGGTCCGAGTGGACGTTCGAGCTGATCCAGACCTACGATCGGGAAATCAGCCGCCTGGCCGAGCGTTACGCCCTGGACACCTACCCCAACCAGATCGAGGTGATCACGGCCGAGCAGATGATGGACGCCTACGCCTCGGTCGGCATGCCGCTGGGCTATCACCATTGGTCCTACGGCAAGCAGTTCCTCAGCACGGAAAAGTCGTACAGCCGTGGCCAGATGGGCCTGGCCTACGAAATCGTGATCAACTCCGACCCGTGTATCGCTTACCTGATGGAAGAAAACACCATGTGCATGCAGGCACTGGTGATCGCCCATGCCTGCTACGGCCATAACAGTTTCTTCAAGGGCAACTACCTGTTCCGCACCTGGACCGACGCCAGTTCGATCATCGACTACCTGGTGTTCGCCAAGCAGTACATCGCCCAGTGCGAAGAGCGTCATGGCATTGATGCAGTGGAAGACCTGATCGACTCCTGCCATGCCCTGATGAACTACGGCGTGGACCGCTACAAGCGACCCTACCCTATTTCCGCCGAGGAAGAGCGGCGTCGGCAACAGGAGCGCGAGGAGCACCTGCAGCGCCAGATCAATGACCTGTGGCGCACCATTCCGAAAAGCGCCGAAAAGGGTAACGACCGCGATGACGGGCGCTTCCCCGCCGAACCTCAGGAAAACATCCTGTATTTCATTGAGAAAAACGCCCCGCTGCTGGAGCCCTGGCAGCGTGAAGTGGTGCGCATCGTGCGCAAGATTGCCCAGTACTTCTACCCGCAGCGCCAGACCCAGGTGATGAACGAAGGCTGGGCGACATTCTGGCACTACACCCTGATGAACGACCTGTACGACGAGGGGTTGATTACCGAAGGCTTCATGATGGAGTTCTTGCAGTCGCACACCAGCGTGGTGTTCCAGCCCGGCTTCGACAGCCCGTACTACAGCGGCATCAACCCGTACGCACTGGGCTTTGCCATGTACACCGACATCCGCCGCATGTGCGAGAACCCGACCGAGGAAGATCGCCGCTGGTTCCCCGACATTGCCGGCAGCGATTGGCTTTCTACCATCAAGTTCGCCATGAGCAGTTTCAAGGACGAAAGCTTCATCCTGCAGTATCTGTCGCCTAAAGTGATGCGCGACCTCAAGCTGTTCAGCATCCTCGATGACGACCAGCGCGACGACCTGCTGGTGCCCGCCATTCACGATGAAGCGGGGTACCGGGTGATTCGTGAGCAACTGGCAGCGCAGTACAACCTGGGCAACCGCGAACCGAACGTGCAGATCTGGAGCGTCGACCGCCGTGGCGACCGCTCGCTGACCCTGCGCCACCAGCAGCACAACCGCAAACCGCTGGGCGACTCGACCGATGAAGTGCTCAAGCACCTGCACCGCCTGTGGGGTTTCGATATCCACCTGGAAACCGTGCAAGGTGAGCAGGTGATGAAGACCCATCACATGCCGCCGCGTGGCGAGCACGGCGAAAGCGCGGACTACGGGCGCATGGACCTGGCGGTCATCCACCACCTCTAGTGCAACGCCATAACTGCCGACAGGGTATTCTGTCGGCAGTTATGGAGAGCTGCACATGCACATCTACAAAGTCGGCGGCGCCGTGCGCGACCGCCTGCTCGGCCGCCCGGTCAGCGATATCGACTGGCTGGTGGTGGGCGCCACCGTCGAAGAAATGCTCGCCAACGGCTATCGGCCGGTCGGCGCCGATTTCCCGGTGTTCCTGCACCCGAAAACCGGCGAGGAATACGCGCTGGCGCGCACCGAGCGCAAGAGTGGGCGCGGCTATGGCGGTTTCACCTTTCACGCCAGCCCTGACGTGACCCTGGAAGAAGACCTGATCCGCCGCGACCTCACCATCAATGCGATGGCCGAGGATGAAGCGGGCACGGTATACGACCCCTACCATGGCAAAGCCGATCTCGATCAGCGCCTGTTACGCCACGTTTCCCCGGCATTCGCAGAAGATCCTTTACGCGTGCTGCGCGTTGCGCGGTTTGCTGCCCGCTATGCACCACTGGGTTTCCGGGTTGCCGAAGAGACCCTGGAGCTGATGCGCCAGATCAGTGCTTCGGGGGAGCTGCAAGCACTGACAGCCGAGCGTAGCTGGAAGGAAATCGAGCGGGCATTGATGGAAGCGCAGCCGCAGGTGTTCTTCCAGGTACTGCGTGCTTGCGATGCACTACTAGCAATGCTGCCTGAGCTTGCAGACAACTCCCGGGCATTGGCAGCCCTGGAGCAAGCGGCGGCGCACGAGCAGCCCTTGCACGTACGCTGGGCGTGCCTGCTGAGCGGCTTGGCACCGGCCTCGATCAAAGCCGTCAACCAGCGCCTCAAGGCGCCTCGGGAATGCCAGGAGCTGGCGCTGCTGACAGGGGAATGCCTGGCGCAGGGCAATCAGGCGCTGGCGTTACCTGCGGCGGTACTGCTGGAGCTGTTGCAGAAGTTCGACGTGTATCGGCGGCCGCAGCGGTTCGAGGACTTCATTGCCGCGTGCGAGATGGTGGCGCTGGGTGATGGCGAGGCGAGTTATCCACAGGCAGCGTATCTGCGGGGTGCATCCACCGCAGCGCGAGCGGTAGATGTGAAGCCCTTGGTGCAGGCCGGGCTGACGGGCCAGGCACTGGGCGAGGCCCTCAAGGCTGAGCGATTGAAGGCGATTGAAGCCTACATCGGTGTTGCAGAAGGGTGATTTTTCGGCTGTCTGTACTGGCCCTTTCGCGGCTAAAGCCGCTCCTACAGGGACCGCGCTTGCTCGGCATCCCGCGATCCCTGTAGGAGCGGCTTTAGCCGCGAAAGGGCCGGTACAGGCTTATGCTGGAGTCAACTGCAACCCACGCCACTCAAAGGCGACCGGCGCCAGTACCTGATCAATCTTCGCCTCTTGCCACAACTGCGCCATGGTCTTGCCCGCCCCCGGATGCACCAGCTCAGGCGCCAGCAACGACAACGGCCACAGCACAAACGCATTCTTCAGAATCTCGGCCCTGGGCAGCACCAGCCCATCGAACGTACCGTGCAAATCGTCATACATCAGCACGTCGATATCCAGCGGCAACCCTTTGCGGTCCGGCGCGTATCGGCCGTTGTCGGCCTCGATGAACTTCAGCCGGCGGTCCAGTTCTATCAGCGGCAGCTCGGTTTGCCCGGTCACCACGAAGTTGATGAACGGCCCGCTCTTGATCCCCACCGCCTGGCTTTCGAACGCCGGCGAGCAGCGCATGTCGGTCAGGATGCCGGCCAGGGCATCAAGCCCGGCGCACAAATGCGCCTCGCGGTCGATGTTGCTACCCAGGCCAAGGTAAACCGTGCTCAGAGACATCCGCGCTCGATCTCCACGCCAACACCACCACGGGCCGCCGGCACCGCTCCCGGCTTGGTCAGCTTCAACCGCACCCACGGGATCTGGAACTCTTCCATCAAGGTGGCCACCAGGCGCTCGGCAAAGGTTTCCACCAACTCGAAGCGCGCCTGCTCGGCAAACGCCTGGACGCGCGCCGACACGCTGGCATAGTCCAGCGCCAGGCTCAGGTCGTCACCCGCCGCCGCCGGGCGGTTGTCCCAGGCGAAGCTCAGGTCCAGGCGCAAGCACTGGCGAATATCCCGCTCCCAGTCATAGGCACCGATGACGGTATCGACTTCCAGGCCTTCGATGAACACTCTGTCCAAGCACTTCTCTCCACAGCACGACAAGGGCGACTGGCGCCGTTAGAATCAGGGCGTCCTCGCCCGGAATAGTTAGCATGTTTTGGTTACTGGCGTTGCTCGCCTACCTGCTCGGCTCGCTGTCCTTCGCCATTGTCCTCAGCCGCCTTTCGGGCAGCCCGGACCCGCGTTCCAGCGGCTCAGGCAATGCCGGCGCCACCAACATGCTACGCCTGGCAGGCCGTAAACTGGCGATCCTGACCCTGCTTGGCGACCTGTGCAAGGGCCTTTTGCCGGTATTGCTTGCCCGCTTTGCCGGGCTGGACCTGCACGCGCAAGCCTGGGTAGGCGTGTGCGCAGTGCTGGGCCACCTGTTCCCGCTGTATTTCTGCTTCCGCGGCGGCAAAGGCGTAGCCACCGCCGCAGGCATGCTCATGGGCCTGTACTTCCCGGCCGCGCTGCTGGCCATTGGCGCCTGGCTACTGACGTTCTACCTTACCCGTACCAGCTCGCTGGCGGCGCTGATTGCCACGCCACTGACCTTGCCATTGCTGGCCTGGCGCGAGCCGGAAGCCCTGCTACCGATCAGCGTGCTGACGGTGATGATCGTGTGGCGCCACCGCAGCAACCTGCGCGACCTGTTTGCCGGGCGCGAACGGCACTTCTGAAACCTACAGCGGCGGCAACTGTTCCATCGGCCAGCGTGCCTGCACACTGATGGCCAGGTCCTGCTGCTGCCCGGCCAACAGGCGCTGGCAGCCGGCGTAAGCGATCATCGCGCCATTGTCGGTACAAAACTGCGGCCGCGCGTAGTACACGTTGCCCTTGATGCTGCCGAGCATGTCCTCGAGGGACGCCCGCAACGCCTTGTTGGCACTCACGCCACCGGCGATGACCAGGCGCTTGAGGCCGGCCTGCTTGAGCGCCCGCTTGCACTTGATGGTCAAAGTCTCCACCACCGCCTGCTGGAATGCGAGAGACACGTCGCAACGGGTTTGCTCACCGTCGTCGCCAGCATCCTTGCATTGCTGCCAGGTGTTGAGGGCGAAGGTTTTCAAGCCGCTGAAGCTGAACTCCAGGCCCGGGCGGTCGGTCATCGGCCGTGGGAAAACGAAACGCCCAGGCACACCCTTTTCAGCAAGGCGCGCGATTTCCGGGCCACCGGGGTAGTTGAGGCCGATCAGCTTGGCGGTCTTGTCGAACGCTTCACCGGCAGCGTCATCCAGGCTCTCGCCCAGCAGTTCGTACTGGCCGATGCCATCGACCCGAACCAACTGGGTATGCCCGCCGGAAACCAACAAAGCGACGAACGGAAACTCCGGTGGGTTTTCTTCCAGCATGGGCGCCAGCAAGTGGCCTTCCATGTGGTGTACGCCAATTGCCGGAATGTCCCAGGCAAAGGCCAGTGCCTGGGCGCAGGAGGCGCCCACCAGCAATGCACCGACCAGGCCAGGGCCTGCGGTGTAGGCGATGGCGTCGATCTCGGTGGCGACGCAGCCGGCTTCGTCCAGCACCTGGCGGATGAGCGGCAGCATGCGCTTGACGTGGTCACGCGAGGCAAGCTCGGGCACCACACCGCCAAACACGCGGTGCAGGTCGATCTGGCTGAACAGTGCGTCGGCCAACAAACCGCGTTCACTGTCGTATAATGCGACACCAGTTTCGTCGCAGGATGTTTCCAATCCCAGTACTAGCATGGGTTCGTCCCTTGTGGGGGCTGAATTCGAAGCCGCGCATGATAGTCCCCGTGTCGGATGCCGACCAGCGGTTTTCGATCAGAGGCTTTGCATTCCGGCTTGCTAAGGGTTAACATCCGCAACCCTTGAAAACCGACGTTCTCCAGCACACCTTTGTTTTGCCAGGAGCACGTCTACCCCGGTAATGAATTAAGGTAGCCCTGGATGCCAGCCGTCAAAGTTAAAGAGAACGAACCCTTCGACGTAGCTCTGCGTCGTTTCAAGCGCTCCTGCGAAAAAGCCGGTGTACTGGCTGAAGTTCGTAGCCGCGAGTTTTACGAGAAGCCGACCGCAGAGCGTAAGCGCAAAGCAGCTGCCGCTGTTAAGCGTCACGCCAAGAAAGTTCAGCGCGAACAGCGCCGCGCCGTTCGTCTGTACTAATACAGGCGTTCAACGCAAAGCTTCTGCCCTGCCCGGCTAACCGCCGGGCGATGGCAGTGGTCGCTTCAAACTTGAGCAGCTAGCTCAAGGCCCTGCACAAGCGTCATGCGAACTGCACATGGGCAACCTGCCTGAAACGTCAGAGCTGGTCCTCCTTGTTGTATGACCAGACGTGCACGTCCGACTGACGGGCCCTCAAGGGCCGGCGACGAGCACACTCCCTCGCACTTCCCCAAGCAACACTCGCCCCATTCGGCGCGTGAGCGATTAGACTTGCCAGTTGCCAGATGACGAGACTGCCATGGCCGGGCTGATTCCCCAGAGCTTCATTGACGACCTGATCAACCGCCTCGACATCGTCGACGTGGTGAGTTCGCGCGTCCAGCTGAAAAAAACCGGCAAGAACTACTCCGCCTGCTGCCCGTTCCACAAGGAGAAAACCCCCTCCTTCACGGTCAGCCCCGACAAGCAGTTCTACTACTGCTTCGGCTGCGGCGCCGGCGGCAACGCTCTGGGCTTCGTCATGGACCACGACAACCTGGACTTCCCCCAGGCCGTCGAGGAACTGGCCCGCGCCGCCGGCATGGAAGTGCCCCGCGAACAAGGCCGCCGCGACCACAAGCCGCGCCAGCCCACCGACTCGCCACTGTACCCGCTACTGGATGCCGCCTCGGAGTTCTACCGCCAGGCCCTGCGCAGCCACCCGACCCGCAAGGCGGCGGTGGATTACCTCAAAGGCCGCGGCCTGTCCGGGGAAATTGCCCGCGACTTCGGCCTGGGCTTTGCCCCGCCAGGCTGGGACAACCTGCTCAAGCACCTGGGTGCCGACACCCTGCAGCAGAAAGTGATGATCGATGCCGGCCTGCTGATCGAGAACGCCGAAAGCGGCAAGCGTTACGACCGCTTCCGCGACCGGGTGATGTTCCCGATCCGCGACAGCCGTGGGCGCATCATCGCCTTCGGCGGCCGGGTGCTCGGCGACGACAAACCCAAGTACCTGAACTCCCCGGAAACCCCGGTGTTCCACAAGGGCCAGGAACTGTACGGGCTGTACGAGGCGCGCAAGCACAACCGCAACCTCGACGAAATCATCGTCGTCGAGGGCTACATGGACGTCATCGCCCTGGCCCAGCAAGGCTTGCGCAATGCCGTGGCCACCCTGGGCACAGCCACCAGCGAGGAGCACCTCAAGCGGCTGTTCCGCGTGGTACCCAGTGTGCTGTTCTGCTTCGACGGCGACCAGGCCGGGCGCAAGGCCGCCTGGCGTGCGCTGGAGTCGACCCTGTCGAACCTGCAGGACGGCCGCCGCGCGCGCTTCTTGTTCCTGCCCGAAGGCGAAGACCCGGATAGCCTGGTGCGCGCTGAAGGCACCGATGCCTTCATGGCCCGCATCAACCAGCATGCCCAGCCACTGGCCGACTACTTCTTCGAGCAGCTGAGTGTCGAAGCCGACCCTCGCTCACTGGAAGGCAAGGCGCACATGGCGACCCTGGCCGCACCGTTGATCGAAAAGATCCCTGGCGCCAACCTGCGCCAGTTGATGCGCAACCGCCTGAAGGAAATCACCGGCCTCGATCCGCAGCAGGTCGAGCAACTGGCGCAACACGCACCCACGGCCAACAGCGTGCCGGATTACGACCCTGGCTACGACTACGACGCCATGGCCAGCTACACCCCCGACTTCGGCGACATGCCGCAGCACGACTACGCCCCTGTTCATCAGGAACAGGAGTGGAAGCCGAACAAGGGCGGCGGCAAGAAGCAATGGAGCGACAAGCCCTGGGACAAGAACCGCAAAGGCGGCAAGCCCTGGCAGCAACGCGACGAAGCGCCACCACGCGTACCGGCCCCGGTCGAACCCCCCACCCTGGCGGCCTTGCGCACCCTGCTGCACCACCCGCTGCTGGCCGGCAAGGTGGAAGACGCCAGCCATTTTGCCGACGAAGAACATCTGTACAGCCAGCTGCTGGTGGCGCTGATCGAAGCCGCGCAGAAAAATCCTGGGCTAAGCTCAATGCAGTTGATCGCACGTTGGCACGGCACCGAACAGGGCCGCCTGCTGCGGGCGCTGGCAGAAAAGGAATGGCTGATCGTGGCCGACAACCTTGAACAACAGTTTTTCGACACTATAACTAGCTTGTCCGCCCGCCAACGCGAGCGCAGCCTGGAACAACTGCTCAGGAAATCACGTCAAAGCGAATTGACCAGCGAGGAAAAAACCCAGCTCCTCGCCCTGCTGAGCCGGAATGTTCCCGCACAAACGCCGACCTCATCTGGCGCGTGAGGCCCATGCTCGGGTATAATCCTCGGCTTGTTTTTTGCCCGCCAAGACCTTCAGTGGATAGGGTGTTATGTCCGGAAAAGCGCAACAGCAGTCTCGTATCAAAGAGTTGATCACCCGCGGTCGTGAGCAGGGCTACCTGACTTACGCGGAGGTCAACGACCACCTGCCTGAGGATATTTCAGATCCGGAACAGGTGGAAGACATCATCCGCATGATCAACGACATGGGGATCAACGTATTCGAGAGTGCTCCGGATGCGGATGCCCTTCTGTTGGCGGAAGCCGACACTGACGAAGCCGCGGCCGAAGAAGCCGCTGCTGCGTTGGCGGCAGTTGAAACCGATATCGGCCGCACGACCGACCCGGTGCGCATGTACATGCGCGAAATGGGTACCGTCGAGCTGCTGACCCGCGAAGGCGAAATCGAAATCGCCAAGCGTATCGAGGAAGGCATCCGTGAAGTCATGGGCGCCATCGCCCACTTCCCGGGCACTGTCGACTACATTCTCGGCGAATATGACCGCGTCACCACCGAGGGTGGCCGTCTGTCGGACGTTCTCAGCGGTTACATCGACCCTGACGACAACATCGCTGCGCCGACCGAAGAAGTGCCGATCCCTGGCACCAAGGCCGCCGCTGCGAAAGAAGAGTCCGACGACGACGAAGAAGAGTCCGAAGGCGGTGACGACGAGGAAGAGGCCGAAAGCGGCCCGGACCCGGTTGTCGCAGCCCAGCGCTTCGGTGCGGTATCCGAGCAGCTTCAGGCGACCACCAAGGTCCTGAAGAAAAACGGTCGTACCCACAAGGAAAGCGTCGAGGCCCTGCAGGCCCTGGCCGACCTGTTCATGCCGATCAAGCTGGTACCGAAGCAGTTCGAGGTACTGGTCGAGCGTGTACGTGATGCCCTGAACCGCCTGCGCCAGCAAGAACGCGCCATCATGCAGCTGTGCGTGCGTGACGCCCGCATGCCGCGTGCCGACTTCCTGCGCATGTTCCCAAGCAACGAAACCGACCAGACCTGGAGCGGTGACCTGGCCAAGCGCAACACCAAGTGGGCTGCTGCCCTGGGTGAAAAGGACGCCGCCATCGTTGCCTGCCAGCAGAAGCTGATCGACCTTGAGACCGAAACCGGCCTGACCGTTGCCGAGATCAAGGAAATCAACCGTCGCATGTCGATCGGTGAAGCCAAGGCCCGCCGCGCCAAGAAAGAAATGGTCGAGGCGAACCTGCGTCTGGTGATCTCCATCGCCAAGAAGTACACCAACCGTGGCCTGCAGTTCCTCGACCTGATCCAGGAAGGCAACATCGGCTTGATGAAAGCGGTGGACAAGTTCGAATACCGTCGCGGTTACAAGTTCTCGACCTACGCCACCTGGTGGATTCGTCAGGCGATCACCCGTTCGATCGCCGACCAGGCACGCACCATCCGTATTCCGGTGCACATGATCGAAACGATCAACAAGCTCAACCGTATTTCCCGCCAGATGCTGCAGGAAATGGGCCGTGAACCGACCCCGGAAGAGCTGGGCGAGCGCATGGAAATGCCTGAGGACAAGATCCGCAAGGTATTGAAGATCGCCAAAGAGCCGATCTCCATGGAAACCCCGATCGGTGACGACGAAGATTCGCACCTGGGCGACTTCATCGAGGACTCGACCATGCAGTCCCCGATCGACGTAGCCACGGTCGAAAGCCTCAAGGAAGCCACCCGTGACGTGCTCTCGGGCCTGACCGCACGCGAAGCCAAGGTGCTGCGCATGCGTTTCGGTATCGACATGAACACCGACCACACCCTCGAAGAAGTGGGCAAGCAGTTTGACGTAACGCGTGAGCGGATCCGTCAGATCGAAGCGAAGGCGTTGCGCAAACTGCGCCACCCGACTCGCAGCGAGCACCTGCGCTCCTTCCTCGACGAGTGATGACAAACCCCGGCCCAGGCCGGGGTTTTTCTTTAGTGGCCCGTAACATAAAGCCCGGCTTCCACTGCACATCTGCAGCAATGCCCGTCTACACTCGACTTCAGACCACCTGAATGCGAGGCTGCCATGTCCTTGAAGCCGGCCATTCTGTTGCTGCTCCTGATGCTGTGGAACACAACGGCCGGCGCCCTGACCCTGACAGACGAGGAAAAAGCCTGGCTGGCTGCCCACCCGCAGCTAAGCCTGGGTGTCGACGCCTCTTGGCCACCGTTCGAGTTTCGCGACCAGGAGGGCCGGTACCAGGGATTGGCCGCCGATTACATCGCCATGATCCAGCAACGTCTGGGTGTGACGCTAAAACCGGTCGAACCCAGTAGCTGGACCGAAGTATTGGCGCAGGCGCGCGAAAGCCGCATCGACCTGCTGCCCGGCATCATGTCTACCCCTGAACGCCAGGGCTACCTGGCTTTCACCCGCCCATACCTCGACTTTCCCATTGTCATCCTTGCCCACAAAGGCGGCGCACAGCCACGCAAACTGGAAGACCTGTACGGCCTGAAAATCGCTGTGGTCGAGAACTACGCCCCGCACGAGTTGCTGCGCACCCACCACCCGGACCTCAACCTGGTCGCACTGCCCAATGTAAGCTCCACGCTGCAGGCCTTGGCCACCGATCAGGTAGATGCCGTCGTCGGCGACCTCGCTTCCAGCATCTGGAGCCTGCGCCAGCTCAAGCTCGACGGCCTCTACGTCAGCGGCGAAACGCCCTATCGCTACCAACTGGCGATGGCGGTCCCCCGCAGCAACCACGTACTGGTCGGTATTCTCGACAAAGTGATGGCCGACATGAGCAGCAGCGAAGTCAGCCAGATACAGCAGCGCTGGGTAGGCAATGTGGTCGACCAGCGGATGTTCTGGTCCGACCTGCTGGTGTATGGCCTGCCAACGGTGCTGTTGCTGATGGCCGTACTGGCCGTAGTGATCCGCATCAACCGCCGCCTCAGTTCGGAAATTTCACGGCGCATTGCCTTGGAACAGGAGCTGCGCAGCAGCGAATACCACTACCGAGGTTTGATAGAAAGCCTGTCGGCCATCGCCTGGGAAGCCGATGCCAACGACTTCACCTACAGCTACGTTTCGCCGCATGCCGAAGATCTGCTCGGCTATCCCTTGAGTGACTGGCTCAAGCCTGGTTTCTGGCGCAGCATTCTGCACCCGGAAGATGCCCTCTGGGCCCAGGCCTACTGCGACAGCGAAACTGCAGCCGGGCGCGACCACAGCCTGGATTACCGGGTAATCCGAGCCGACGGCCAGCCCCTCTGGGTACGCAACATTGTCAGCATGATCGAGCACGGCCACCAACCGGTGATGCGCGGGCTAATGATCGACATCAGCGAAACCAAGCGCACCGAGGACGCCCTGCGCTTGTCCGAGCAGAAGTTCGCCTCGGTGTTCCAGCAGTGCCCTGATATTTTGCTGATCGCCCGTCACAGTGATGGCTGCCTGTTGGAGGTGAACGAAGCGTTCGAAGAACAGATCGGCCTGACCCCAGGCCAGGTGATTGGCCGTACCGCCACCGACCTCAACCTGTGGGGTGTCGAAGGCAGCGGCCCGCGTGTGCTCGAACGCCTGCACCAGGGCGGTATCCGCAACCTGGAAATGAGCTTCCGCCGCAGCAACGGCCAACTGTTCACCGGCCTGACCTCAGCCGAAACCTTCGAGCTCGACGGCACCCCGGCGCTGGTGGTGGCAGTACGCGATATCAGCCAGCTCAAGGAAACCCAGGAACAGCTGCAAACCTCGGAAGAGAAATTCGCCAAAGCCTTCCACGCCTCGCCCGACGGCCTGTTACTGTCGCGCCAGAGCGACGGTTTGCTGCTGGAGGTGAACGAGGGCTTCTGCCGCCTTACCGGCTATGACCTCAACCCGACCATCGACCAGACCTCGCTGGACCTGGGTATCTGGGTCGACCTCAACGAGCGCAAGCGCCTCGTCGACCAGCTCAACCGCGACGGCTTCGTGCGCGACTTCACCTGCCACATCCGCCGCAGTGACGGGCAAATCCGCCTCTGCGAGCTGTCCGCCAGGCCCCTACCGATTGCCGGCGTCGACTGCATGCTGACCATTGCCCGCGACATCACCGAACGCCATCTGATGCAGGAAAAGCTGCAACTGGCGGCCACCGTGTTCGAAAACACCGCCGAAGGCGTGCTGATTACCGACATCGACCAACGCATCAGTGCCGTCAACCGCGCCTTCAGCGAAATCACCGGCTATAGCGAAATCGAAGCCCTTGGCCAAACCCCGCGCCTGCTCGCTTCCGGCCAGCACGACAGCGCCTTTTATGCCGCCATGTGGCACCAGCTTACCGATGAAGGCCACTGGCAAGGCGAGATCTATAACAAGCGCAAGAACGGCGAGCTGTACCCCGGCTGGCTGACCATCAGTGCAGTACGCAACAATGAGCGCGAGATCACCCATTTCGTGGCCGTGTTTGCCGATATTTCCAGCCTCAAGCACGCCCAGGCCAAGCTCGACTACCAGGCCCACCACGACCCGCTGACCGGCCTGCCCAACCGCGCCCTGTTCGAGAACCGCCTGCAGGCCGTGCTTACCTGCGCGCAAGTATCGAACCGCCAGGGCGCGGTGCTGTTCCTCGACCTCGACCGCTTCAAGCACATCAACGACAGCCTCGGTCACCCGGTCGGCGACCTGCTGCTCAAAGGCATCGCCCAACGCCTGAAGGAGCAGGTGCGTGACGTCGACACCGTGGCCCGCCTGGGCGGCGACGAGTTCATCATCCTGCTACCGGGCCTGCACAAGCCCAGTGACGCCAGCACCATCGCCAACAAACTGCTGGCCTGCTTCGTCGCGCCGTTCCAGGCCGGTGAGCACGAGTTCTTTACCAGCGCCAGTATCGGCATCAGCCTGTACCCACAGGACGGCACTGATGTCGCGACATTGATCCGCAACGCCGACGCGGCCATGTACCGCTCCAAGGCCAAAGGCCGCAACCGCGTCGAAGCCTACACCCGCGACCTCACCGCTCAGGCCAGCGAGCGCATCGCCCTTGAGCACGAGCTGCGCCGCGCCGTCGAACGCAACGAAATGAGCCTGTGCTTCCAGCCCAAGCTCAGCCTCAAGACCCAAAGCCTGGTAGGCGCCGAGGCGCTGATCCGCTGGAGCCACCCCACCTTTGGTGAAGTACCGCCGGAGCACTTCATCCACCTGGCGGAAGAGAACGGCACCATTCTCCAGCTCGGCGACTGGGTGCTGGAGCAAGCCTGCCGGCAGATGCAGGCCTGGAAGCAACACTACGAACCGTTCGGCCCGTTGTCGATCAACCTCGCCGGCGCCCAGCTACGCCACCCACACCTGGCCCGACGCATCGAGCAACTGCTCAAGCAGCACCAGCTCAAGGCCGGCGACTTGCAGTTGGAAATCACCGAAAACTTCATCATGAGCCAGGCAGAAGAGGCCTTGGCCGTGCTGTACCAGCTGAAAAAACTGGGCGTGCAGTTGGCCATCGACGACTTTGGCACCGGCTACTCATCGCTGAGCTATCTCAAGCGCCTGCCGCTGGACATCCTCAAGATCGACAAGTCGTTCATCCGCGGCCTGCCTGACGACCCCCACGACGCTGCCATCGCGCGCGCGATCATCGCCCTGGGCCGCAGCATGCAACTGACGATCATTGCCGAGGGTGTTGAAAACCAGGCCCAGCAGCGTTTTCTGGCAGCGGAGGGGTGCGAGCAGATCCAGGGCTACATCGTCAGCCTGCCGCTGCCGCCAGAGGAATTTGCGGCCGCGTTTCTTCGCATAGCACTATCGGATCTTTCAGATGGCACAGGTGCGAAACCCTCGTTATAATCCGGCCACTTACTGAGGGCCTATAGCTCAGTCGGTTAGAGCAGAGGACTCATAATCCTTTGGTCCACGGTTCGAGTCCGTGTGGGCCCACCAGATACGACAAAGCCGCGCTAATGCGCGGCTTTTTCATTCAAGGCTTGCTCAGCCCTGGCAAATGATCAGCGCCTCCTCAATTCGGCAGCTTCTCGGCTCTCCAGAGAAGCCCCAGAACAGCGAAGGAAGCGGGCCACTAGCTACGGAACTGCCGTCCTCGTTGAACACCTCAATAACCGCGTTCCACAGGCTGGTGCGCGGTGTATCGCTGCCAGGATCCAGGCATAACAAGTGGGTTATCTGAAAGTTGCCGCCCTCTTCATAACCTTGATAACCGACCACCATCATCCAATGCCCGCTACCACCAGGCCAACGCACGCCAATGATGGGTGCACATTGGCAGTCGACAGCATCCTGTACCTGCTGGACGATGTCCTTCTTGCTTCCAGCTACGTACTCCGCGCCAACACCGACACCGCTGAAGCATTCGACCAGCCGGAGCATGTCCTTGTGATCAGTACCCTCTGAAACCAATGCACCCAGATTGCGGATCTCTGTACGGAACCGGCCCTCACGGCTGTTGCCATGCCATAGGTACATGTTCTGTACTTCCTCGTAGCACATGACGCCAAGGGTGACCAAGGCCATTACCACACTGTACGGACCGCACGCACCATCAAGGCCACCTTGGCGCAGGTGTACCAACTGACCGTTTCGCGCATAAGTAAGTGGGCCGTCCGGAGACACCATCAACCATGGGCTGACTGTCATTTTGTTCATTGAGCAAATCCTTGCATGGCTTGAGGGGGAGCAGCTTGGGGAAGGGGTCGAATGATATCAATAGGGCATCATCGCATCCATAAACCCAACACCGCCTTGGTGGTGCCTAAGTGCCATCACTTGCTATAAAGTACCTGCCAACACCTCCACTACCTATGCAATTGCAGGAAGTCTTCATGCTGAATGCCATCTTGGCCGGCAAGAAACGCGGCACGGGGCTGCAAGGACAGGCGTTCGACGCGCAGGGCGCAGAAGATGTGCTGACGGCCACGATCTTCGAGCGCTTGGCATACCTGCCAAACGAGCAATTCTGTGCCGTGATGTCAGAACTGCTAGGTGAAAACTTTGGGCCGCTGCAAGAGGTTGAGTACTGGCCCAGTTGGCACCTGCCCTGCGGCACCCGCGTCGAGCCGGACCTCGTGCTCTACGATGGCCGTCGTACTGTGGTAGTGGAGGCCAAGCGCTTCGACAATGTCCGCCAACAGAACGCAACCCAGTTATCCGCCGAGCTACTTGCTGGATGGCATGACGGCCAGCTGGAGGAAGGCTGCATTCTGCTTGCCCTGGGCGGCTTGGAGCTCCAGCCCCACAAAGCCCAGCCACACTTGCAAGCTGCCCTGCAGCAAGCATTGGCCAGCAATGCAGGAAAACCTTACAAACTGGTTTGCCAGAGTTGGACAGGGCTCTATCAGATCCTGCAAACCCATATCCAACCCGCTGGTTCGACCAGTTGTCAGCGCTTGCTCGATGACATCTCCGCCTGTTACGCCTGGCATGGTCTGCGCACCCACGAGCAACGTTGGTTGAAAGATCTTCACTCAGCCGCCATCACTACCCAGCCTGAAGCTTTCGCAGCATGGAATATCAAATGACAGGGAATCTGGAAAACGCACTGCTGGACGTACGTCGCGCCTATCGGCTGATCGCTGACTACCAGCAACGAATGTTCGAACTGTTGGGCTACATACGAGATCGGTTGGGCGCAGTGGACTACCATCACGAGTATGTCTATCCACAACCCAGAAGCTTGGCGGGCTTGGACAAGCGCGAAGACAGTGGCCTGCGTTACCTGCCGTTCTACGATCTTTCCGCCATCTGGCTCAGATACCCGCACGGCCAGGAGGCGCACTGGGACAACCAAGTAGCAGGCGACCTCATGTTCGGCGCCTGGATCCGCAGCGACACCGGCTTCGATAAGCAAGCAGGGACATTCGTTTGTGACCCTGCAGAGCAAACGCGCAGCGAACTGGTGCTTTCTGTGGTGATTTGTGACAAACCCAGCGAGGGCAACTGGTACCACAAATACTGGCTTGGGATCGACTACCCCGAGGACGGCGAAGTCAACTCAACAGACGTGCCTGGCTATCGCTGCTTCAGCAAGCCTATCCCGTTGGCCCAGCTGACAGACAAGGCAGCCGTCGAGGCCGCCTTGGGCGCCTGGTGCGCAGATGCCAGCGACAAGCTCGATACCACCATCAGCCTTCATGCGATTTGATGCAGGCTTTCTCTGTGAGGACTGATTCGTTGTCGGCTTGCTCAATGCCTATTCAGGACGGGGCTGCATCTCGACCTGCCGAGGATTGTAGAAGGTCATCCCAGTCGGAATATCCCGCGTAACCAGCGACATCGCGCCAATCACCACGTCGTCACCAATATCGATGCGATCAGCAACGATGCAGCTGTTGGCACCCATGCTTACGTTGTCGCCAATGCGCAGCGCGTATTCCTCCAGCCCGAGCGTCTTGATGCCGATCGAGCAGTTCTGGCGGATGAAGAAATTGCGCCCGATGCTCACATGCCGAGTAATCACCACCCCCGGTAGGTGAGCAATACGCAGGCCGGGCGCGATTTGTGCGCCGATGTCGATGTCCACCGCGTACTTGAGGTTGAGCCGTTGTTGCATGCGCCGAGCGTGACGCCGGGCCAGGCCGCCGCGAGCATCGAGGTATTGGGCCAGGCGGTAGGCAAAGAGAAAGCGCAGTTTGTTGTCCTTGCGTGCGCGGCGCAGTACGTTGAACAGCAGGCTGATACGGCGTCCTGGCCTTTTCTTGTTGGAGACTTCCAGTCGCCAGCATTCAAGCAGGTTGTCGAGGTTCACGCTCAGGTTCTCGTTGGACTAGCGTTTCATCATGCCGAAGGCTCAGCCTTCAGGCCAGCGCGGTCGCTGTAGAAGCGGTCTTGCCCTGATTGGCAGTCGCTCGCTAGGCTAGCAGGCCAACCGTAGAGACTCGCCATGTCGGATTCCCGCTCCATCACGCTGGATGAAATCGATCGCCAGCTGATCGCCCTGCTGCAGATCAACGCCCGCGAAAGCGTCGCCACCCTCGCCCGCCAGCTGGGTATCGCCCGCACCACCGTCAACTCGCGCCTGGAGCGCCTGGAGAAGAACAAGGTCATCTCCGGTTATGGCGTGCGCTTGGGCCAGCGGGTGCTGGGTGGCGGCCTGCAGGCGTATGTGGGGATCAAAGTGCAGCCGCGCTCCGGCAAGGAAGTGGTGCGGCGCCTGAGTGCCATGGGCCAAGTCCAACAGCTGTGCGCAGTGAGCGGCGAGTTCGACTACGTGGCCTGGCTGCTTACGGATTCGCCTGAGCAACTGGACCAGTTGCTCGACCAGATCGGCAGTGTCGACGGGGTGGAGAAGACCACCACGTCGATCATTCTCAGCAGCAAGGTGGACCGTGGGCAGCCGCTCTGATCAGTCAGACCTCCTGCCCGTCAAGCAATCCCTCCAGAATCGCCGAAAGGCTCTCGGCAGAATGCTGCATCGACCAGACGATGTCACGGCTGCGCTCGGGGGCGTGGTGTTGGGCGTAGTCAGTGGCGATCTGGTTAAGGCCTCGGGCCAATAGGCAGGCGTGGACCAGGGCGTCTGCGGCGTCGATCCCGGGGCGGATGGCGAATAACGGCGGGTGGCTGGATTCGCAGTTGCAAAAGGCTTTTTCAGCGGTGGGTTGCAGTTTTCCAGCTTGGTCAGAATCAGTCGGCTTCATGATGCAATTTCCAAATTGAGATTGTGGAAACCGCCTACCAAAACCTTCTCACAGGAATAGGTGGCAGCCATGCACGGGGTGAGAAACCGGCCAACTTGGAAATCCGGCCAGGCGAAAGCCTGCCCGCGCACGGCTGCCATGACATAAGCCTTGATGCGAAGTTGGAGGATGGGTTCTCACACCCAATCGCCCGAAAAACGGCGACTCCGTGAAGTTAACGCTGAAGCTTTTCCCACGCTGCCAGACCAAGGCGATAGCGGGTGTAGGGTAATTCTTTATTTCAAGCCATGGGTGTAGGAAGTGTCTGATCACCCGCATCGCAAGGGCAGCACTGTCCCCTGTAGGAGCGGGTTCACCCGCGAATGCTGTGGAGAATCGACCGACGCATTCGCGGGTGAACCCGCTCCCACAGGGGCCGGCGCAGCTCCTGAATTGCTCATTTGCCTGAACCGTCTAAATGTTCATGAATAAGCTCACTTTGACGAAACAACATACATTCAGACATCAATATGCATCTTATTAACGAACACCCCACCCCCTAAAATGACCTCCAGCCATCTCCTATACTCAGGCTCCGCCACCCGCGCAGCCCCTCTGGCAAGGTCACTTCATGAACAAGAAAAACCGCCACCCCGCCGACGGCAAAAAGCCCATCACCATCTTCGGCCCGGACTTCCCCTTCGCTTTCGATGACTGGCTGGAGCACCCCGCAGGCCTGGGCAGTATTCCGGCTGAGCGCCAGGGTGAAGAAGTGGCCATCGTGGGTGCCGGTATTGCCGGCCTGGTGGCGGCCTACGAGCTGATGAAGCTAGGCCTCAAACCGGTGGTGTATGAGGCCTCCAAACTGGGCGGCCGGCTGCGCTCGCAAGCCTTCAATGGCACCGACGGGATCATCGCCGAGCTGGGCGGCATGCGCTTCCCGGTATCGTCCACTGCCTTCTACCACTATGTGGACAAGTTGGGCCTGGAAACCAAGCCCTTCCCTAACCCGCTGACCCCGGCCTCGGGCAGCACCGTGATCGACCTGGAAGGCCAGACCTATTACGCCGAAAAAACCACCGACTTGCCCAAGCTGTTCCACGAAGTGGCCGACGCCTGGGCCGACGCGCTGGAAAGTGGTGCCCAGTTCGCCGACATCCAGCAAGCCATCCGTGACCGGGATGTACCGCGCCTTAAAGAGCTGTGGAACAAGCTGGTCCCACTGTGGGACGACCGCACGTTCTACGACTTCGTCGCCACCTCACGTTCGTTCGCCAAACTGAGCTTCCAGCACCGCGAAGTGTTCGGCCAGGTTGGCTTCGGCACCGGTGGTTGGGACTCGGACTTCCCCAACTCGATGCTGGAAATCTTCCGCGTGGTGATGACCAACTGCGACGACCACCAACACCTGGTCGTCGGCGGTGTGGAGCAGGTGCCGCAAGGGATCTGGCGCCATGTGCCGGAGCGCTGCGCCCACTGGCCGGAGGGCACCAGCCTGAGCGGCCTGCATGGCGGCGCGCCGCGCACTGGAGTGAAACGCATTGCCCGTGCCGCCGATGGCCGCCTGGCGGTCACCGACAACTGGGGCGACACCCGCCACTACGGCGCCGTGCTCGCCACCTGCCAGACCTGGCTGCTGACCACCCAGATCGACTGCGAGGAATCGCTGTTCTCGCAAAAGATGTGGATGGCCCTGGACCGCACCCGCTACATGCAGTCGTCGAAGACGTTCGTCATGGTCGACCGGCCATTCTGGAAGGACAAGGACCCGGAAACCGGTCGTGACCTGATGAGCATGACCCTCACTGACCGCCTCACCCGCGGCACCTACCTGTTCGACAACGGCGACGACAAGCCGGGGGTAATCTGCCTGTCCTATGCGTGGATGAGCGATGCGCTGAAAATGCTGCCGCATCCGGTGGAAAAACGCGTGCAACTGGCCCTGGATGCGCTGAAGAAGATCTACCCGAAAACCGATATCGCCGGGCACATCATCGGCGATCCAATCACCATTTCGTGGGAGGCTGATCCGCACTTCCTGGGCGCCTTCAAGGGCGCACTGCCGGGTCACTACCGCTACAACCAGCGCATGTATGCACACTTCATGCAGCAGGACATGCCCGCCGAGCAGCGCGGCATGTTCATCGCCGGTGACGATGTATCGTGGACACCCGCCTGGGTGGAGGGCGCGGTGCAAACATCGCTGAATGCGGTGTGGGGTATCATGAACCACTTCGGTGGCCACACCCACCCGGACAACCCCGGCCCGGGCGATGTGTTCGATGAAATCGGCCCTATTGCCCTGGCAGACTGAATCAAGGAGGCGTCATGCGCATCGCTTTGTTCCAGGGCACACCCAAGCCACTGGATGTGCCCGGCAACTTGCTACGGCTGCGCCATCAGGCGCAGTTGGCAGCCGAGCGCGGTGCACAGCTGCTGGTGTGCCCGGAGATGTTCCTGACCGGCTACAACATCGGCCTGGCCCAGGTCGAGCGCCTGGCCGAAGCTGACGATGGCGCGGCGGCCATGGAGGTAGCGGAAATCGCCCAGACGCACCGCATTGCCATTGTCTATGGCTACCCGGAGCGGGCAGATGATGGCGCAATCTACAACAGCGTGCAGTTGATCGATGCGCATGGCCGCAGCCTGTGCAACTACCGCAAGACCCACCTGTTTGGCGAGCTGGACCGTTCGATGTTCAGCGCAGGCCCGGACCACTTTCCGGTGGTCGAGCTTGAAGGCTGGAAAGTCGGCCTGCTGATCTGCTACGACATCGAGTTCCCGGAAAACGCCCGGCGCCTGGCGCTGGCGGGTGCCGAGCTGATCCTGGTGCCGACGGCGAACATGGCGCCGTATGACTTCATCTGCCAGGTGACCGTAAGGGTACGGGCGCAGGAGAACCAGTGCTACCTGGTATATGCCAATTATTGCGGCGCGGAAGACGAGATCCAGTATTGCGGGCAGAGCAGCATCATCGGCCCGGATGGTAGTTTGCTGGCCATGGGCGGGCGGGATGAATGCCTGTTGCTGGCCGAGCTGGAGCATGAGCAAGTGGTGCATGGGCGGATGGCATTTCCTTACCTGACAGATCTGCGTCAGGAGCTGCATCTGCGTAACCGCTGACAGGGGCCGCGGTGCGGCCCAATCGCCGGCAAGCCAGCTCCCACAGGATCGCGACAGATTGGAACATTGTGGGGTACTTGTGGGAACTGGCTTGCCGGCGATTGGGCCGGGCCTGCAAACAAATGGGTTAGCATGGACAGCAGCAACCGGAGCCCCCATGCCTGACGCCATCCGCCACCTCACCCTCGCCAACGGCCTGCAACTGACCCTGCGCCACGCCCCGCGCCTGAAGCGCTCGGCCGCCGCCCTAAGGGTACATGCGGGTAGCCACGACGCACCGGGCAAATGGCCGGGCCTGGCCCACTTCCTCGAACACCTGTTCTTCCTCGGCACCCCACGCTTTGCGCTGGACGACGGCCTGATGCGTTACGTGCAGACCCTGGGCGGCCAAGTCAACGCCAGCACCCGGGAACGCACGACCGACTTTTTCTTCGAAGTCCCGCCCAATGCGTTGGCCGGGGGCCTCGAGCGCCTGTGCCAGATGCTGGCCGAACCGGATCTGGGCATCGAGCGCCAACGCCGCGAGCGTGAAGTGATCCACGCCGAGTTCATTGCCTGGTCACGCAACCCGCAGGCCCAGCAGCAATTCGCCTTGTTGCAGTCGGTGTCGCAAGGCCATCCGCTGGGCGCATTTCATGCCGGCAACCGGTATACCCTGGCCCTGCAGGCCCCTGCCTTTCAGCAAGCACTTACGGGTTTCCACCAACGCTTCTATCAGGGTGGCCAGATCGTCTTGAGCCTATGCGGGCCGCAGCCGCTGGATGAGCTGGAGCAACTTGGCCGGCAGCATGCGACGCTGTTCGCCACAGGCAAGCATGTGCCGCGAATCGAACCGCCGCCATTGTCGGCGACGGCTACACCACTGGCCTTCACTCACGAAAACCTCCCGGCAGGTGCCGAGCAAGCGCTGGAGCTGCTGATCGCCTGCCTCGGCGACAGCCGCCCGGGTACCTGGCTGGGCGCACTTCGCGAGCGTGGCTGGCTGCAACGTTTCAAGGCCGAAACGCTGTATGCCTTTGCTGGCCAACTGCTGTGGCACCTCGACCTCAAGCTCAGCGCAGACGCCTGCCCAGACGAAGCCAGCGCCCTGTTGCACGGCTGGTTCAGCTTCATCCGCCAGGCCGACCTCGAGCTGTTGAACCGCGAATTCGGCCTGCTGCAGCACAGCCGCGAACGCAGCGCCAGTGCACTTGAACTGGCCCGCCGTGACAGCACGGGGCAGCCGTTCGCCAAGTTGGATACGCACGGTTTGCAGGCCCTTCAAGCCGTACTGCAAGGCCTGCCATGCAACGTGTATGGCGAATGGCACATGCCCTTGGTCGACCCCTTGCTGATGGCTGATCTACCCAGTGCGAATACAAAGCCTGTACCGGCAGCACTGCGTGTCAGTGAGCTGCTCCCTGGCGCCCGCCAATACGCAGCGCTCTACCTGCGCTGGCACGTACCCTCAACGTTGCGCCAACGTTTTCAGGGTGTGCTCGAACAGGCCCTGGCGCCACTGCAGGAGCGTTGTGAACGCGCCTCGGTACAACTGCAATTCACGGCCGCCGGGGAATACTGGCAGTTGCGCTGCGCCGGGCTACCGGCAGCGGTGCTGCGGGCAGTGGCGCAGGCCTTGGTTTTGATCGTCACCCCCCCGGCCAGATGCTGGCTGCCTTGCACAACGCCACCGGCGGCCCTGATCCCCATCAGGGCCTTGCTCAAGCAACTGCCTGACGCGGTGCTCGGCACCCCGCCCCCAACGGGTCCTGCCTGCACGCTGGAGCAGCAGCAACTCGACAAGCTGTGGCAGCACACACGCTGGCACGGCCTGGCCGCAGGCTTCGACGATTCAGCCCTGAACGCCCTGGGCACTGCTCTACAGCACTGCCCAGGGCACGGCTCGCTGCCAAGCCCCCTGCCCACTTGGGCCAAACGCCGTTGGCAGCATGCCGAAGTAGCGGGCAGCGAACACGCCCTGCTGCTGTTCTGCCCGCTGCCTGCAGCCAGCGAAGCGGGCGGCCGCTTGCTCGCGCAACACCTGCAAGGGCCGGTTTACCAGCGGCTGCGGGTGGAGCTGCAACTCGGCTATGCGGTATTCAGTACCTTTCGTCAGATAGAGGGGGTTGGCGGTCTGTTGTTCGGGGTGCAATCGCCGCACACCCACCAGGCACAGATCCTCGACCACCTGCTCACGCTACTCAGCAAGGGTGTCACCCTTGACCCAGACACCCAACAGGCCCTGGCCAGTCAATTCGATGAACCGGCCATGGCCAACGCCGATGTCGCCGAATGGGCGTGGCAGACACACCTGGCTACACAACCCGGCAGGCTGGATACGTTGCGCAGGGCTATTCTGAACACGCGGCAGACGGATCTGGACCACCTGCTGGGTAACCTGCTCGATGCAGACGCATCCTGGTTGTGTTTGGCCAACGCTGCCGCACCACCCCCTACGTGGAAGTGATCCAGGCCCGTGATTGTTACGCAAATTGCAACGGCACTTTTCGAATAATTAACCTTCCAGTACAAATTTTTCTTGTAAGATAGCGCAATCCCAGTTCCGGGAACCGCCTTTGCGTGGCGGTACCCAAGTAGTAACTGAGCAACCCCAAACCCATCCGGAAGGAGTAATCCCATGTGGACCAAACCTGCATACACTGATCTGCGTATCGGCTTCGAAGTCACCATGTACTTCGCTAACCGCTAAGCCCGGCTTAGGGTTCCACGCCTCGGCCTGCCGGGGCGTTTTCGTTTTTCCGATCCGGTTTTTTGCATAGAGAGTGGCCATGTACATCCAGGTTCTCGGCTCCGCCGCCGGTGGCGGGTTCCCGCAGTGGAACTGCAACTGCGTCAACTGCAAGGGCTTTCGTGACGGCACCCTGCGGGCCACGGCGCGCACCCAGTCGTCCATCGCCCTGTCCGACGACGGCGTACACTGGGTGCTGTGCAATGCCTCGCCCGACATCCGCGCCCAGCTCCAGGCCTTCGCGCCGATGCAGCCAGCCCGTGCCCTGCGCGACACCGGCATCAACGCCATCGTGCTGCTGGACAGCCAGATCGACCACACCACCGGCCTGCTCAGCCTGCGTGAAGGCTGCCCGCACCAGGTGTGGTGCACCGACATGGTCCACCAGGACCTCACCACCGGCTTCCCGTTGTTCAACATGCTCAACCACTGGAACGGTGGCCTGCAGTGGAACCGCATCGAGCTGGAAGGTAGCTTCGTTATCGAGGCCTGCCCAAACCTCAAGTTCACTCCATTCCCTCTGCGCAGCGCCGCACCGCCTTATTCGCCGCACCGCTTCGACCCGCACCCGGGCGACAACCTGGGCCTGCTGGTCGAAGACACCCGCACCGGCGGCAAGCTGTTCTACGCCCCAGGCCTGGGCCAGGTGGACGACAAGCTGCTGGCGATGATGCACGGCGCCGACTGCCTGCTGGTCGACGGCACGCTGTGGGAAGACGATGAAATGCAACGCCGTGGCGTGGGCACTCGCACGGGCCGCGAAATGGGCCACCTGGCGCAGAACGGCCCGGGCGGCATGCTCGAAGTGCTGGACGCTTTCCCGCGTCAGCGCAAAGTGCTTATCCACATCAACAACACAAACCCGATTCTCGATGAAGACTCCCCGGAGCGCGCCGAAGTCCAGCGCCGCGGTGTGGAAGTTGCCTTCGACGGAATGAGCATTGAGTTGTAAGGAGCCCTGATGAGCGACGCATTGCCAATGTCCCCTGCCGAATTCGAGCAGGCCCTGCGCGCCAAGGGCGCCTATTACCACATTCATCACCCGTACCACGTGGCGATGTACCAGGGCCGCGCCACCCGTGAGCAGATCCAGGGCTGGGTGGCCAACCGCTTCTACTATCAGGTCAACATCCCAATGAAGGATGCCGCGATCCTGGCCAACTGCCCGGACCGCGAAGTACGCCGCGAGTGGATCCAGCGCCTGCTCGACCACGACGGCGCGCCTGGCGAGGACGGCGGCATCGAAGCCTGGTTGCGCCTGGGCCAGGCTGTCGGCCTGGACCCGGACCAGCTGCGTTCGCAAGAGCTGGTACTGCCCGGCGTACGCTTTGCCGTCGATGCCTACGTCAACTTCGCCCGCCGCGCCAGTTGGCAGGAAGCGGCCAGCAGCTCGCTGACCGAGTTGTTCGCCCCGCAAATCCACCAGTCGCGCCTGGACAGCTGGCCACAGCACTACCCGTGGATCGACCCGGCCGGCTACGAATACTTCCGCACCCGCCTGGGCCAGGCTCGTCGTGACGTAGAGCACGGCCTGGCGATTACCCTGCAGCACTACACCACCCGCGCGGGCCAGGAGCGTATGCTGGAGATCCTGCAGTTCAAGCTGGATATCCTCTGGAGCATGCTCGACGCCATGAGCATGGCCTACGAGCTGAACCGCCCGCCCTATCATTCCGTCACCCAGGAACGGGTGTGGCACAAGGGGATCACCCTATGAGTTTTGACCGCAATCAGGTGCCGAACTGGCGCCCCGGCTACCGCTTCCAGTACGAACCGGCGCAGAAAGGCCATGTGCTGCTGTACCCCGAAGGCATGATCAAGCTCAACGACAGCGCCAGCCTGATTGGTGGCTTGATCGACGGCCAGCGTGACGTGGCCGCCATCATCAGCGAACTCGAACAGCAATTCCCCGATGTCCCGGAAGTGGCCGACGACATCGAGCAGTTCATGGAGGTGGCCCGTGCCGAACACTGGATCGTCCTCGCCTGAGTTGCCGCCTACGCCCGAGGTCGGCCTGCCGCTGTGGTTGCTGGCCGAGCTCACCTATCGCTGCCCGCTGCAATGCCCGTACTGCTCCAACCCGCTGGACTTTGCCGCCCAGGGCCAGGAGCTGAGCACCGAGCAGTGGTTCAAGGTCATGGCCGAGGCGCGTGAAATGGGCGCGGCGCAAATCGGCTTTTCCGGCGGTGAACCGCTGGTGCGCCAGGACCTCGCCGAACTGATCGGCGAAGCCCGCCGGCTGGGTTACTACACCAACCTGATCACCTCGGGCATCGGCCTGACCGAAGCGCGTATCGCTGACTTCAAGAAGGCCGGCCTGGACCATATCCAGATCAGCTTCCAGGCCAGCGACGAGCAGGTGAACAACCTGCTGGCCGGTTCGAAGAAGGCCTTTGCGCAAAAGCTGGAGATGGCCCGCGCGGTGAAGGCCCACGGTTACCCGATGGTGCTCAACTTCGTTACCCATCGGCACAACATCGACAAGATCGACCGCATCATCGAGCTGTGCATCGCCCTTGAAGCCGACTTCGTCGAGCTTGCCACCTGCCAGTTCTACGGTTGGGCGCACCTCAACCGCCTGGGCCTGCTGCCGACCCGCTCGCAGCTTGAGCGGGCCGAGCGCATCACCAACGAATACCGGGACAAGCTCAAGGCCGAGGGCAACCCGTGCAAGCTGATCTTCGTCACCCCGGACTACTACGAAGAGCGTCCCAAGGCCTGCATGAATGGCTGGGGCAACCTGTTCCTCACCATCACCCCGGACGGCACCGCGCTGCCCTGCCACGGCGCCCGCCAGCTGCCGGTGCAGTTCCCCAATGTACGCGACCACGACCTGCACCATATCTGGTATGAGTCGTTTGGCTTCAACCGCTTCCGTGGTTACGAGTGGATGCGCGAACCGTGCCGCTCCTGTGACGAAAAAGAAAAGGACTTCGGCGGCTGTCGCTGCCAGGCCTTCATGCTGACCGGCGATGCCAGCAACGCCGACCCGGTGTGCGCCAAGTCGGCCGACCACCGCATCATCCTCAAGGCCCGCGAGGAGGCCGAAAGCGCCCAGCTCGCCATTGAACAGATGACCTTCCGCAATGAACGAAACTCCCGTGTCATCGCCCGTGGCTGAATTCAGCGCGGCCCAGGCCGTTGCCGCCGGCACCGACTTCGCCGAACTCAAAGCCAGTGCCGACGGGCTGTTCTGGATAGAGTTTCGCCCGGCCGATGGTGCTTGCCGTATCTGGCACTGGCTGTACCACCAGGCGCGCTGCCTGACGCCGGATGGCTTCAGCGTGCGCAGCCGGGTCTACGAGTACGGCGGTGGTAGCTTCTGCCTGGGTGGCGACGGGCTGGTGTTCGTCAACGAAAAGGACCAGCAGGTCTACACCCAGCCGCTGGACGATTCGCAACCGCGTGCGCTGACCGAGGATGCCAGCTGCCGCTACGGCGATGTGCAGTGGCACGATTGCCAGGTGCTGGCCGTCGAGGAACGCCATGCCGAGCAGGTGGAGCATCGACTTGTCGCGTTGAGTGAGAACGGCCGGGTGGTGCTCGCCGAGGGCGCCGACTTCTACGCCTCACCCACGGTGAGTGCAGATGGCATACGCCTGGCGTGGATCGAGTGGGACCGACCGGCACAGCCTTGGACTATCACCCGATTGATGTGCCGCACACGCGACAGCAGTGGCCACTGGGGACCCACGCAGTGCATCGCCAGCAATGATGAATCGCTGCAACAACCGCGTTTCGATGCCGAAGGCCGGCTCTACTGCCTGTCCGACCGCAATGGCTTCTGGCAGCCCTGGGGCGAGGTCGATGGCCACTGGCAGGCGTTGCCTGCCGAGACTGCGGACCATGCTGCTGCGCCCTGGCAATTGGGTACCTGTACCTGGTTGGCACTGGGGCCGCAAAGCTATCTGGCGAGTTGGTTCAAAGACGGCTTCGGGCAACTGGGGCTGCATAACACCGATGGACGCATGGAGCGTTTCGCCAGTGGCTACACGCGTTTTCGCAGCCTGGCCATGGACAGCGATCACCTTTATGCCATTGCTGCCTCGCCCATCAGCCCGCCTGCAGTGATTGCCGTCGACCGCAGTAACCACGAAGTACGTGTGCTGGCTGGGGGGGGCGAGATACTGCCACCAGGGCAAATCAGCCTGCCGCAGTCGATTCACTATGGCAGTGACGGCGAGCGGGCCCACGGATTCTTCTACCCGGCAGCGCACTCGCAAGGCGCCACGCCGCTGGTGGTGTTCATCCACGGCGGGCCGACCTCGGCCTGTTATCCGGTGCTCGAGCCTCGCATCCAGTACTGGACCCAACGCGGCTTTGCCGTGGCCGACCTGAATTACCGGGGTAGCACCGGCTATGGCCGGGAATACCGCCAGGCGTTGCACCTGCGCTGGGGCGAAAGCGATGTGGCCGATGCCTGCGCGGCGGTCGAGTACCTGGCGGCTCAGGGCCTGGTCGACAAACGCAAGGCGTTCATCCGTGGCGGCAGCGCCGGTGGCTACACCACCCTGTGTGCCTTGGCCTTCCACGACGTGTTCCGCGCCGGTGCCAGCCTGTACGGAGTCAGCGACCCGGTTGCCCTGGGCCGGGCCACGCACAAGTTTGAGGGCGATTACCTGGACTGGCTGATCGGCGATCCGCAACAGGATGCCGAGCGCTATCGCCAGCGCACGCCGCTGCTGCATGCGGGGCAGATCAAGGTGCCGGTGATTTTCTTCCAGGGTGAGCTGGACGCGGTGGTGGTGCCGGAGCAGACGCGGTCGATGCTGACGGCGTTGCAGGCCAACGGGATCGAGGCTGAAGGGCACTTCTATGCGGGTGAGCGGCATGGGTTCCGTAAGGCAGAGAACCTGGCGCATGCGCTGGAAGAAGAGTGGAAGTTCTATTGCCGGGTGTTGAACGGTTGAAATTCCGGGGCCGTTTTGCAGCCCCGGAAAACCTCACCGTTTGGCGATGATGTAAACCGCATGCACGATCCCCGGAATGTAGCCCAGCAAGGTCAGCAGAATATTCAGCCAGAACGCCCCGCCAAACCCCACCTGCAAGAACACGCCAAGCGGCGGCAGGATGATGGCGATGATGATGCGGATAAAGTCCATGCGAGTCTCTCCTGAAGGGGTTATCTCACAGACTAGCCGCCCACCGCAGAGGTTCCACAGGCAAAAAAAACGCCCCGGGCCGAATGAAACAGGCCAGGGGCGATGCGCAGAAACGCCAGACGGTTCGTTGAATTCTCAGTGTTGCTACACAGTCAGGCCGGCACTTCGCGGCGGGCCTGCTGCTGGGCATGAAGACGGGCAAAAGCGCGTGCCAGGCGCAGCAGCATTTCGTCGATGTTGCCCTTGCTCACGGTTAGCGCAGGTGAAAAGCGCACCACATCCGCCTGTGGCGCATTGAGCAGCAGGCCTTCGTGCAGCGCCGCAGCCACCAGTTCACGGGCCAGGTTTTCTTTGAGTTGCAGCGCCCACAGCAGGCCTTGCCCACGCACTTCGCCCTGGCCATAGCGCCCGGCCAGTCGGCTCAGGCCTTCACGCAGGTGACGGCCGTTGTCCTGCACATGCGTGAAAAAGCCAGGCTCCAGCACGGTGTCCAGCACCGCCAGGCCGGCGGCGCACATCAGCGCATTGCCGTGGTGGCTGCCTTCCAGTTCGCCAGGCTCGGCGCAGCACGCCGTACCCCGAGCCAGCAAGGCGGCCAGTGGCACCCCGCCGCCCAGGCCCTTGCCCAGGGTGATGATGTCGGCACGTACGCCGTAGGTTTCCTCGGCCAGCAGCGCACCACAGCGGCCAATACCGGTCTGCACCTCATCGAGGATCAGCAGGATGCCCAGTTCACGGCAGAGCGTTTCCACACCCTTGAGGTATTCCTGGGTTGCCGGAATCACGCCCGCCTCGCCCTGGATCGGCTCGAGCATGATCGCCACGGTGCGTGAATCCACCTCGGCGTGCAGTGCCGCCAGGTCATTGAACGGCACCTTGCTGAACCCCGGCAGGCCAGGCTCGCAGCGGTTGCATGGCAGCGGGTCGGACGCCGACAGTGCACCCAGGCTGCGGCCGTGACAGGCCTGGCTGGCCGTGATGATGTGATAGGCGCCGTTGCGGTGCAGCTGGCCCCACTTGCGCGCCAGCTTGATCGCGCCTTCGCAAGCCTCGGCACCACTGTTGAGCAGGTAGGCCTGGTCGCTGCCAGTGCTCTGACACAAGCGGTTCACCAACCCCAGCAAACCACGGCTATGGAAGCCCGAACCCGGGTTGATCAACGCCTGGGCCTGGTTGCCCAGCGCTTTCACCAGCACGCTCGGGCTGTGGCCCAGGCTGTTGACCGCGCCGCCTTGGGTGAAGTCCAGGTAGGCATGCCCTTCACTGTCCCACAACCAGGAGCCTTGGCCGCGCACGAAGACCTGCGCTGCGCGCTCGGCGCTGGGCATCAGGCGATCACGCGAAAGCTCAGCGGCTTGCGGCACGATCACCGGCGCACGCTTGGGCTCGGCGGCAGCGACAGGGGCCGAGCGGCGCAGGTTGAACAGGTTCATCAGGGCTCCAACCAATCACGGTAAGGGGCGGCAACGGTGCGGTCTTGGTGCCGGCACTCGATATTTTGCCTTGCCTATCAAAAGTGTTTTTCATCCGGGGTAACAATCGACCGATTCATCGCTGTAACCCGTTGGAATACGGCGATAGACTAGGCTTCAAGAGGGTTTTCGACCATTTCGTTTTTCCAGCATTTTCGATAAGTGTTACTTATGGATTTCCGCCAACTGCGTTATTTCGTCGCGGTGTATGAAGAAGGCCACGTGGGCCGCGCTGCAGAACGTCTGTCGCTGTCCCAGCCGGCACTCTCCCAGCAGATCCGGCAACTGGAGCACAGCCTTGATTTGAGCCTGTTCGAGCGCAGCAACAAGCGCCTGTTGCCTACCTTGGCTGCCCATACCCTGTACAACCATGCCTTGCCCTTGCTTGACGGCCTGCAACGCGCCCACGAGGCCATGCGCAACTTCAAGGGCCAGTCGCTGCGCACCTTGGCCATCGGCGTGCTGCAGACCGTGCGACCGAGCCTGGTACCACAGCTGCTCGAGCGGCTGCGCAAGGCTCAGCCGCACCTTGTCGTGCAGATCTACGAGTTGTCGGGGCAGGAGATCGAACGGCGCCTGCTCAACGGCAGCCTGGACATCGGCATCAGCTACCTGCCGCCGCGCCAGCCCGGGTTGCATGGCCTGCTGCTGTATGAAGACGAGCTGCAACTGGTCATCCCCGATACCCACCCGCTGAAAGACTTCAAGAAGGTGTCTATCCGCCAGGCTGCCGAATTACCCATGCTGATGCTGGGCGAAGAATTCCAGATCCGTCAGATCTGGCAGGCGCAACTGGCCAGCCAGGGCCGCCGGCCGCAGGTTCAGGCAGAGATGAACAACATGGCGGGGATTCTCGACAGCCTGGCGCACACGGCGCTGGCGACCATCCTGCCGGGGCGGGCCAAGGAGGCCGCCGAAGATGATCAGGGGCTGTTGTGGAAGCCCTTGAGCGAGCCACGGGTGCCGCTGAAGGTTGGCCTGGTGTTCCGTGATGCCCAGCGCCAGCAGGCCTCTGTGGAGCTACTGCGCACGCTGCTGGAAGAAGAGACGGACGCCCGCCTGTTGGGCGCATCACCGCTGGATGTGCTGGCCTGAAAAAACACGCACACAAAGAAAACCCCGCCGAAGCGGGGTTTTCCAGACTGTTTCCCTGTGACATCCGTATCGCCCCGCCGTCCTGGCAGGTGGTCCTTCGTCGTCTTCCTTGATCTGTCCTTTGCGCTTCCTGCGCAACGTCCATGTGGTAAAGATTAACCGTGGATCCAATCTGAGAACAGTGGTGAAAAGTCACCACGTCGTGTAGGAAAAAGCTTACAAAGGGGATTCATTCCCAGACATGCCGAAAATCGGGGCCGCCGAGCGGCCCCTAAATACGTCAGAACTGCTCGGCATCCAACAGGTACAGCGATTCACTGCCCGCCTTCACCGAAGCCACCAGCGAATCCACCCGTGGCAGCAACCGCGCAAAGTAGAACCGCGCCGTACCCAGCTTGCCCGAGTAGAACGCTTCGTCGCCCTCACCCGCCTTGGCCGCCCGTGCCATCAGTGCCCACATATAGCCGTAGGCCACATAACCAAATGCATGCAGGTACTCGACCGAAGCCGCGCCGATTTCATTCGGGTTGCCCTTGGCCTTTTCCAGCACCCACTCAGTCAGCCCGTCGAGCTGGTCGAGGCTGGCCGCCAACGGCTTGGCAAATTCGTCCAGCTCGCCAGCTGCGCTGGCAATGAACTGGCGGATCTCGTCGGAGAACAACCGGTAGTACGCGCCACCGCTGGCCACCACCTTGCGCCCCATCAGGTCGAGGGCCTGGATGCCGTTGGTGCCTTCGTAGATCTGTGTGATGCGCACATCACGCACCAACTGCTCCTGCCCCCATTCGCGAATGTAGCCATGCCCGCCGAACACCTGCTGGCCATGCACCGCGCACTCCAGCCCCAGGTCGGTGAGGAAGGCCTTGGACACCGGCGTCAGCAGCGCCACCAGCTCTTCGCTGCGTTTGCGCACACTGGCGTCTTCGCTGTACTTGGCGCTGTCCAGCTGCATGGCCACGTAGGTGGAGAAGGCGCGGCCACCTTCGATCAACGCCTTCATGGTCAACAGCATGCGACGCACGTCCGGGTGGACGATGATCGGGTCGGCGGCCTTGTCCTTGGCCTGCGGGCCAGTCGGGGCACGGCTCTGCAGGCGGTCGCGGGCGTATTCCACGGCGTTCTGGTAGGAGCGTTCGGCCGAGGCCAGGCCCTGGATACCAACACCCAGGCGCTCGTAGTTCATCATGGTGAACATGGCCGCCAGGCCCTTGTTCGGCTCACCGACGATATAGCCGACTGCTTCGTCGAAGTTCATCACGCAGGTAGCCGAGGCCTGGATGCCCATCTTGTGTTCGATCGAACCGCAAGTGGCCGGGTTGCGTGCACCGAGGCTGCCATCTTCGTTGACCAGAAACTTCGGCACCAGGAACAGCGAAATACCTTTCGGCCCCGCCGGTGCGTCCGGCAGCTTGGCCAGCACCAGATGGATGATGTTCTCGGTCAGGTCGTGCTCGCCACCGGTGATGAAGATCTTGGTGCCGCTGACCTTGTAGCTGCCATCGGCCTGGGGCTCGGCCTTGGTACGGATGATGCCCAGGTCGGTACCGGCGTGCGGCTCGGTCAGGCACATGGAACCGGCCCATACGCCGGCATACATGTTCGGCAGGTACTTTTCCTTCAGCGCTTCGCTGGCGTGGGCATTGATCGACAGGCAGGCGCCGGCGGTCAGCATCGGGTACAAGCCAAACGCCAGGCTGGAGGCGTTGACCATTTCCTCGACCTGGGCCGAGATGGCCTTGGGCATGCCCATGCCGCCGAACAGCGGGTCGCCGCCCACGCCGACCCAACCGCCTTCGGCGTAGGTGTTGTAGGCCTCGATGAAACCGGCGGGGGTGCGTACTGCGCCGTTGTCCCAGTGGCAACCTTCTTCATCGGCGGCGCGGCTGAGCGGCGCGATGGACTTGGCGGTGACCTTGCCGGCTTCCTCCAGCACGGCCAGAGCGGTGTCGGCATCGACAACGTCAGCCAGCCCGGGCAACTGCGCCCACTGCTCGGCCACGTTGAAGACTTCATTCAGTACGAAGCGCATGTCGCGCAGGGGCGCTTTATAGTCAGCCATGACAACCTCTCGCTAGTCGGGTCGGGGCGGTCTCGGGGAACCGCGACACAGGGGTTACTGGCAGTGTAACCGAACAACTTTTACGAGACATAGGGTCATCAACTGACCATACAGTATTGCCCGGTCACGCCGTGCGTACGGCCCCTCGCTGCGATTGTTGCCCATGCACCATGACACAATTGCGCCCCGCGCCTTTGGCGCTGTAGAGCGCCTGGTCGGCGGATTTCAGCACCGCCTCGGGGTTGCGATGATCGGCCTGGCGCTCGGCCACACCGATACTGATGGTGACCGACACCGTGCCGCCACTGCTGCCCGCCCGGCGCTGGCGCCCGGCCGTATCGTCCTGCGGGCGGTTGTGCTGATCGCGCAGGTGCATCACATAGTTGGCGATTACCTCACGCACCGCTTCCACGTGGGGCACACACTCCTCGGCTGTCTTGCCCGCGAACACCAGGGCGAACTCCTCGCCGCCATATCGGTAGGCCCGGCCGCCGCCGGTCACCTTGGACAAACGGCTGGCCACCAGGCGCAACACCTGGTCACCCACGTCGTGGCCATGGGTATCGTTGAATTTCTTGAAGTGGTCCACGTCGGTCATGGCGATCACATAATTGCGCCCCAGGCGCTGCATGCGCTCGTTCAGCGCGCGACGCCCCGGCAGGCCGGTCAGCTCGTCGCGGAAGGCCATCTGGTAGGCCTCGTGCGCTACCGCTGCGGCGATCATCAACATCACCTGGCTGCACATGATGTTAAGGGTGAATGGCAGGATGAAGGTTTGCGGCAGCATCCAGAAAATGCCCAGCAGGCCGGTCAACTGCGCAGCATGCAGCGGCCTGGGGGCACGCAGGTATTGCACCACCAGCAGGATGAACACAACGAAGAACAGTGGGTAAACCATCTGGATCAGGCTCATCCACTGGCCATGCAAGGCTGGCCAGCGGATTTCCGCCAACCAGCTCAGCAGCGCTTCGGGGTAGCTTTGTTCGAGGGCCACCGCCACGCTGCCCACGGCAAACAGCACAGCGCCGCGTGCAACCAGGTCCTGCAGCAGGTGGGTACGTTCCTGCCAGGCGCCATACAAGCCGAACAGCGTGGGCAGCAACAGGCACACCAGGTGGAAGATTACCGCCGCGTCCTCACGCACGCGGCCATGGTCACGGTAGAAGTCGGTCTGGGTGTCGAGCAGAAAGTAGGCAATGTACACCGTAAGCATCAGGAACAGCTCACGTTGCCGGCGGTACACGGCGCAGTAGGCGCCGCCCAGCAGCAGAACCAAAGTAGGCAAGACATTGAACAGCGATGTGAAGAAGACGCTGAGGTCTCTCACATAGGCTGCGGCGAGCCCTGCCAGCAACAAGAACAGCGAAGGCAGGAAGTGGCTTGCGCGAACAGCATTAAGACGAAACAAGGGTAATCTCCAACCCGGCAGATCAATAGTGGCATTGTGCCCTTAGTTCATCGGCAGTGCACATGAACAGTTGAATTTGCCGTTGGGTCAATTGGCCCCAGATGCGAAAAACCCGCCTGCCGGTGAGGGCAGGCGGGTTCCGTGTACAGCGGTAGGATCAGTACGACAGGCCGAAGTTTTCTTCGTCCATCGCCATCAGGTTGTTGGCACCCGACAGCATGGTCGCTACATGGGTGCGGGTGCGCGGCAGGATGCGCTGGAAGTAGAAGCGCGCCGTTTGCAGCTTGGCGGTGTAGAACGCCTCTTCGCTGGTGCCGGCTGCCAGTTTTTCGGCCGCCAGGCGGGCGATGTCGGCCCAGAAGTAGGCCAGGCAGGCATAGCCGGAATACATCAGGTAATCGACCGAGGCCGCACCCACCTCTTCGCGGTCTTTCATGGCGGCCATGCCCACTTTCATGGTCAGCTCGCCCCACTCCTTGTTGATTGCCGCCAGCGGCTCGACGAACTCCTTGACCGCTTCGTTACCTTCCTGCGCCTGGCAGAACTTGTGCACGATCTTGGTGAAGCCCTTCAGTGCTTCGCCCTGGGTCATCAGCACTTTACGGCCGAGCAGGTCCAGCGCCTGAATGCCGGTGGTGCCTTCGTACAGCATGGAGATACGGCTGTCGCGAACGTTCTGCTCCATGCCCCACTCGGCGATGAAGCCGTGGCCGCCGTAGATCTGCACACCATGGTTGGCAGCCTCGAAGCCGACTTCGGTCATGAACGCCTTGGCAATCGGGGTCAGGAACGCCAGCAGGGCATCGGCCTTCTTGCGCTCTTCTTCGTCCTGGCTGTACTTGACGATGTCCACCTGCTTGGCCGTGAAGTACACCATCGCGCGGTTACCTTCGGCGAAGGCCTTCATGGTCAGCAGCATGCGGCGCACGTCCGGGTGGACGATGATCGGGTCAGCGGCTTTGTCCGGCGCTTTCGGGCCAGTCAGGGAGCGCATCTGCAGGCGCTCACGGGCGTACTTCAGGCCACCCTGGAACGCCACTTCGGCGTGGGCCAGGCCTTGCAGCGCGGTACCCAGGCGAGCGGTGTTCATGAAGGTGAACATGCAGTTCAGGCCTTTGTTGGCCGGGCCGATCAGGTAACCGGTGGCCGCATCGAAGTTCATCACACAGGTAGCGTTACCGTGGATGCCCATCTTGTGTTCGATGGAGCCGCAGCTCACGCCGTTGCGCTCACCCACGCCGCCTTCGGCGTTGGGCAGGAACTTCGGCACGATGAACAGCGAAATACCCTTGGTGCCGGCCGGTGCGTCCGGCAGGCGGGCCAGGACGATATGGACGATGTTGCCGGCCATGTCGTGCTCACCGGCCGAAATGAAGATCTTGGTGCCCGACACCTTGTAGCTGCCGTCAGCCTGTGGCTCGGCCTTGGTGCGCAGCATGCCCAGGTCGGTGCCGCAGTGTGGCTCGGTCAGGCACATGGTGCCGGTCCACTCGCCGGACACCAGCTTGGTCAGGTAGGTGTGCTGCTGCTCGGGGGTGCCGTGCGCAGAGATGGTGTTCATCGCGCCATGGGACAGGCCTGGGTACATGCCCCACGACCAGTTCGAACCACCGACCATTTCACTCAGGGCCAGGCCCAGCGACTCTGGCAAGCCCTGGCCGCCATGCTCGACGTCATGGGCCAGGCTCGGCCAGCCGCCTTCGACGAACTGTTCGTAGGCTGCCTTGAAGCCAGTCGGGGTTTTAACGCCCGATTCGCTCCAGGTGCAGCCTTCCTGGTCACCCACACGGTTTAGCGGCGACAGTACCTGCTCACAGAACTTCGCGCCTTCTTCGAGGATCGCGTCGACCATGTCGGGCGTGGCGTCCTGGCAGCCCGGCAGGCTCTGATAGTGCGCCTCATAGCCAAGCAGCTCGTCGCGAACGAAGCGGATATCACGCAAGGGGGCTTTGTAATCAGGCATTGCGATGAACCTCTGAGTCAGTTCTGTGGGGTGACCAGCTCTTGGCGGCCGTCTTATCAAACAGTTGTTTGAAACTTACGTTTAGCACCGCATTCTGTCAAGGATGGACTATGGTGCCATTTACGCCACGAAAAATGGCAAATACGCCAAACCTAGAAAAAACAATGCCCCTGTGGGAGCGGGCGTGCCCGCGAAAGCGTCCGATCAGGCAATTGGAGGTGCCTGACCTGACGCTTTCGCGGGCACGCCCGCTCCCACAGGGGCTGTGTGTAATTCGAGGGAGCGCCCTCTCAGGCGTAAGTGTCGATAATCCGGCCGAGCATTTCGTCGGAGGCCTTGGCCACCTTTGCGCCAAGCTCGACTTCGGTTTTGCCCAAGGCCATCTGCACGGTGCTGGTGGCCAGGTCCATCTGCTGGCTGCGGTCGACCGCGCGCAAGCGCTCAGCCTGAAAGTCGCTGGACTGGCTGGTGGCGGTACGTTCGGCGGTGGCGTTGGCGATCTGGCCGGCGGCCTGATCGACGCGGTTCTGGCCGGTCTGGATTGCGCTCAGGCCCGCGTAATAGGCGGAGCTACCGGTGATTTCCATGTCAGGACTCCATTGACGCTGGATGACGAACAGGCTCAATTAAAGCAGGCCTGCCGTGAAAAGGCCCGTTTAAATCCCTAATGGCCTGGTGCCAGCTGATAGGCCTTGGGTATCCCTGCCCGCGAAACGGCCAAGCCTGGAAACCACTAATCCAGAAGATCCAGTTGCAGGTGCTCAGCCACCATATCGGCACTGGCCTGCTTCAGTTTGGGCACCCGCCCAAGGCAAGGCGCCGGCAACCGCTCGGCCAGGCTGGCCAGGTTCTCTTCAAGTCGCGAGGTCCGCGGCTCGATGATGTTGGCCACCCACCCGGCCAGTTGCAGCCCGTCTCGCTCGATCGCCTCGGCGCTGAGCAAGGCATGGCTGATACAACCCAAGCGAACGCCCACAACCAGAATCACCGGCAATTGCAGGGCAACGGCAAGGTCCGAAAGGTTCTCCAACCCCGACAACGGCACACGCCAGCCACCCGCACCTTCAACCAGCGTGAAGTCGGCATTTTGTTGCAACACGTTGCGCATGGCAGCCAACAACTCCGGCACGGCCAGCGTCACCCCCGCCTCGCGCGCCGCCACATGCGGGGCAATCGCCGGCTCGAAGGCGAACGGGTTGACCTGCTCATACGGCAACTTGATCGTACTTTCATCGATCAGCGCCTGGGCATCACTATTGCGCAATCCTTTCGGCGTCATCGTGCAGCCCGAGGCCACCGGCTTGGCGCCCAGCGTGCTCATGCCCTGCGACCGCGCCGCATGCAACAGCCCGGCGGCGATGGTGGTCTTGCCGACATCGGTATCGGTACCGGCGATGAAATAGGCCTGGCTCATCGTGCTCCCCTTACGCCTGTGGCTTGCGCAACACACCATAGACCACTTGATAGGTGGCTGGCAGCCCCGCAGGCTGGCGAAATGCCTCATAGGCGTGCAACAGGCCTTGCATGCGCGCCCGACCGGTAAGCCCGGACGGTCGCCCGGGGTTCAGGTTGTGTGCCCCCAACGCCTTGAGTTCATGGGTCAGGCTACGTACATCCGGGTAGTGGAGCACGTGTGGGCAACGCTGCAATTCAAGCTGTTCCAGCCCGCTGCCAGCACACAGGCGTTGATAATCCTCAAAACGCCGGAAGCGGTTCACATGCACCAGGCCATCCACTGCCTGCCAACTGGCCCGCAGTTCGTCGAGAGTGCCCACGCACAGGCTACTGAAGGCCAGCACACCGCCGGGGCGCAACACACGCGACGCCTCTGCCAGCACGCTGGCGAACTGGTCGCACCACTGCACGGCCAGGCTGGAAAACACCAGGTCGACACTGCCGTCACGCAGCGGCAAACGCTCGGCATCACCTGCCACGTGATACTGCGCCCCACCCTGTTCATGACGGGCATGGCGCAGCATGCCTTCGGCAATATCCACTGCCACGCCGCTGGCCAGGGTAAAACGCTGCGCCAGGATGCGGCTGAAATGGCCAGTGCCGCTGCCCAGGTCCAGCCAGCGCGACGGCTGCAGGCCAGTCGGCAACTGCTCCAGCAGGCTTAAACCTACAGCGCGCTGCAAGGCCGCCACGCTGTCGTAGCTGGCGGCAGCGCGGGAGAACGAAGCGGCCACCTGGCGTTTATCGGGCAGCGCGCCGGGTAAAGTCGGACGGGAAAGGTCAGTCATCGCCACTCTCATGCAGGAAACTCTTGATGCCCGCCGCCAGCTCCTGCGGGTACTCCAGCAGGAATGCGTGGGAACTGTCTTCGACCAGGCCCACTTCCACATCGGGCAACAACTCGCTCAACGCTTTTGCCGCCTCTGCCGGCACCAGTGCATCGCTACCGGCAAACAGGTGCAACTGCGGGCCGGCATAGGCCTGCAGGGCTTCACGGGTATCAAGCTTGGCCAGCACTTCAAGGCCTGTGGCCAGGTACAGCGGGTCGGTATCCGGCACGCCGACACCCAGTTGCCGCAGCAACGTGCGCGGTTGCAGGGCGCCATCGCTGCACAGCGTGCGGAAGCGCTTGAGCGTGACCTGGGTATGGCTGCGACAGCCATCGAGGAAGGTGCCGAAGGTGTCTTCGGCCATGCCATGGGGCCAGTCCGGGCGGGCCACGAAGCTGGGGTTGCTGGCCAGTGTCAGCAGGCCGCAGCAGTGGTCACCGCGCTTGTGTGCCAAGGCGCTGGCCAGCATGCCGCCCAGCGACCAGCCGCCCAGCCACACGTCGTTCGGCAGCTTGCGATCCAGGTGGTCGACCCAGGCCTGAACATCGCTGTCGGCCAGTTCCGGCAAGGGCATCAGCTCCACCTGCAGGCGGGCGTCCTGGGCGCGCAGGCTCGCTGCCAGCGGCTCCAGGGAAGCAGTGCCCAGGCCCCAGCCGGGCAGCAGTACAAGGCGATTACGCATCGGCGTTCTCCAGCTGTGGATAACACTCGGCCAATGCATTCAACAATAGCTGCACCTGCGCTTCGCTGTGCGCGGCGCTCAGGGTCACCCGCAGGCGCGCACTGCCTGCCGGCACGGTGGGTGGGCGGATGGCCGTCACCAGCAAGCCGCGCTCGCGCAGCATGCGCGACAGGCGCAGGGCCTGTGCGCTATCGCCGATCACGATAGGCTGGATCGGCGTTGGGCTGTCCATCAGTTGCAGCCCGATCTGCTGCGCGCCTTCGCGGAACTGGCAAATCAACGCAGTCAGATGCTCACGTCGCCAAGTCTCGCGGCGCAGCAACTCCAGGCTCTTGAGCGTGGCGCAGGCAAGTGCCGGTGGCTGGCTGGTGGTGTAGATGTAGGGGCGGGCGAATTGCACCAGCGCCTCGATCAGCTCTTCGCTGCCGGCAACAAAGGCACCGGCAGTACCGCAGGCCTTACCCAACGTGCCGATCAGCACCGGCACGTCGTCCACGCCCAGGCCGAAGTGCTCGACGATACCGCCGCCCTGCGTACCCAAGGTCCCCAGACCATGGGCATCGTCGACCATCAGCCAGGCACCACGCGCCCGGGCGACATCAGCCAGTGCCGGCAAGTCGGCCAGGTCGCCGTCCATGCTGAACACGCCATCGGTCACCACCAGGGTATTGCCGACGGCCTTGTCCAGGCGGCTGGCCAGGCTGGCCGGGTCGTTGTGCAGGTAGCGGTTGAAGCGGGCACCACTGAGCAACCCGCCATCCAGCAGGGACGCGTGGTTCAAGCGGTCCTGCAGTACGGTGTCGCCCTGCCCCACCAATGCGGTGATAGCACCCAGGTTGGCCATGTAGCCGGTGGAGAACAGCAGCGCACGCGGGCGCCCGGTCAGTTCGGCCAGCGCCTCTTCAACCTGATGGTGCGGCGTGCTGTGGCCGACCACCAGGTGCGAAGCGCCACCGCCCACACCCCAGCGCTCGGCGCCGGTCTGCCAGGCGGCGATCACTTCAGGGTGGTTGGCCAGGCCCAGGTAGTCATTGCTGCAGAAGGCCAGCAAGCGCTGGCCGTCGACCACCACTTCAGGCCGCTGCGGGCTTTCCAGCAGTGGCCGCTGCCGATACAGGTCTGCGGCGCGCCGTTCGGCCAGGCGCGCCGCCAGGTCGAAGGCCATGTCAGGCCGATGCAGCGTTGTAGAACATCTCGCTGCTGCGCTGTTCGACCAACGCCTGCTCGATGGCCGCCTGGTGCACTTCGTCGGCGTGCTCTTCACGCGCTTCAGGCTTGATGCCCAGGCGCGCGAACAGTTGCATGTCCTTGTCGGCCTGCGGGTTGGCGGTGGTCAGCAGTTTTTCGCCGTAGAAGATCGAGTTGGCGCCAGCCATGAAGGCCAGGGCCTGCATCTGCTCGTTCATTTGCTCGCGGCCGGCGGACAGACGCACGTGCGACTTGGGCATCAGCAAGCGGGCCACGGCCAGCATGCGGATGAAGTCGAACGGGTCCACATCCTCTTCCTCGGCCAGCGGCGTGCCGGCCACCTTGACCAGCATGTTGATCGGCACCGACTCCGGGTGCTCGGGCAGGTTGGCCAGCTGGATCAGCAGCCCGGCGCGGTCGTCCAGCGACTCACCCATGCCCAGGATGCCGCCAGAGCAGATCTTCATCCCGGCATCACGCACGTAGGCCAGGGTTTGCAGGCGTTCGCTGTAAGTGCGGGTGGTGATGATGCTGCCGTAGAACTCCGGCGAGGTGTCGAGGTTGTGGTTGTAGTAGTCCAGGCCCGCCTGGGCCAAGGCCACGGTTTGCTCCTGGTCGAGCTTGCCGAGTGTCATGCAGGTTTCCAGGCCCATGGCCTTCACCCCTTTGACCATCTCCAGCACGTAGGGCATGTCCTTGGCCGACGGGTGCTTCCACGCTGCGCCCATGCAGAAGCGGGTGGAGCCGATGGCTTTGGCGCGGGCGGCTTCTTCAAGCACCTTCTGCACTTCCATCAGCTTCTGTTTTTCCAGCCCGGTGTTGTAGTGACCGGACTGTGGACAATATTTGCAATCTTCCGGGCAGGCGCCGGTCTTGATCGACAGCAGGGTCGAAACCTGCACGCGGTTCGGGTCGAAATGCGCGCGGTGCACGGTCTGCGCCTGGAACAGCAGGTCATTGAACGGTTGCTGGAACAGCGCCTTGACCTCGGCCAGGGACCAGTCGTGACGTGTTGTTGCAGTTGTGCTGGCGCTCATCGGCGTTTCCTTGTTTAGGCTGTAGCTGGCGCCGGGACAGGAAAGCCCGCCAGCGCATCACGGATAGCTCGCATAGTCATGGAAGGCCTATGAACTGTCAACCATACTGGGAAACACTGGTTTACAAGTGCTCACTTATTAATCAATCGTGTTTGTTGTGTGATGAGCCTGCCGAGCAGGCCTACCCCCTGTGTATGGCCTGCGAGCAGGAATTGCCTTGGCTAGGTGATCATTGCCTGCGCTGCGCCCTGCCGATGCCCATGGCGGGCCTGACCTGCGCTCAGTGCTGTCGCCGCCTGCCGGCCTTCGACCAGGTGTTTGCGCTTTGGCAATTCGGCTTTCCGGTCGATACGCTGGTCAGCCGCTTCAAGCACAACCGGCAGTGGCCCTTGGGCCGGTTGATGGCTGAATTGCTGGGGCATGGGCTGCTGCATCGCTTTGCCGAAGGGTTAGCCCGCCCTGACCTGCTGTTGCCCGTACCCTTGGCCAGGCGTCGACTGCGCGAACGAGGGTTCAACCAGGCGAGGATGCTTGGACGTTGGTTGTCTTCGCAGCTTGGGCTGGTTTGCGACGAGCGGTTATTGGTGCGCACGCGCGAGACGCCTGCACAACAACAGCTGGACGCCAAGGCACGGCGGCGCAATTTACGTCACGCGTTTGCGGTCACGGGCGATTTGACAGGCAAGCATGTCGCCATTGTCGATGATGTGGTAACCACCAGTGCCACTGTGCAGGCCATTGCCGAAGTGCTGCGCAAAGCCGGCGCGCAGCGTGTGGATGTGTATTGCCTGGCACGCACGCCCAAGCCGGGGTATGCATGACACTGCACAGTCCTACACAATCCACCTTCAGGCCCTTCACCTACAACGACTCAATGCTCATGCCGCTGCCTACTTTGCTTACCCAGCACATCGCCCGCCGCCCCCAGCGCATTGCGCTGCTGCAGCACATTGCCGAGCAAGGCTCGATCACCCGCGCCGCCAAGGCTGCGGGCATCAGCTACAAGGCCGCCTGGGATGCCATTGACGAGCTCAACAACCTGGCCAGCCAGCCCTTGGTGGAGCGCAGCACCGGTGGCCGTGGCGGTGGCGGTGCGCGTTTGTCGCCCGAAGGCGAGCGGGTACTGCGCCTGTATCAGCGGCTGCAGGCCTTGCAGGCGCAAATCCTTGAAGCCGCCGAAGAGTCCAGCGACCTCGACCTGCTCGGCCGCCTGATGCTGCGCACCAGTGCGCGTAACCAGCTGCAGGGCCAGGTCAGCGGCCTGCGCCGCGAAGGCCGGTATGATCGTGTCAGCCTGGCATTGGGCGGCGGGCTGGAAATTGATGCGCTGATCACGCACGACAGTACCGCGCGGCTGGAGCTGACGTTGGGGACAATGGTGGTGGCGTTGCTCAAGGCTGGCTGGGTGCGGTTGTTGGCGGAGGGAGAAGAGGCTGAAGCGGGCAGCAATTGCTTGAGCGCTACGGTGGAAGACGTGCTGACCGAGGATGACGGACCTGGTGAGGTCCGGCTGGCGCTGGGCAATGGGCAGACACTGTGTGCAATTGCCGAGGGGGATTGGTTGGCTGGTCAGCAGGTAGCAGCTGGCAGTTCTGTTCGGGTGCAGTTTCATCCGTCCTATGTGCTGATCGGCGTTCCTGCCTAGCCTGGCCGCGCTTCGCGCGGTTCGCGGGCGCGCCCGCTCCCACAGGAATTTCGCACACCTTGAAGGCTTCGCTGTACTTGTGGGAGCGGGCGCGCCCGCGAAGAGGCCGGTACAAGCGGAACGCGGTAACATGGCCCCATGCCGCTTATCCCCGGAGCCCCCATGTCCCACCCCTTCGACACCCTCACCCCCGACCTGGTCCTGGACGCCGTGGAAAGCATCGGCTTTCTCAGCGATGCACGGGTGCTGGCACTGAACAGCTACGAAAACCGCGTCTATCAGGTGGGCATCGAGGACGCGCAGCCGCTGATCGCCAAGTTCTACCGCCCAGGCCGCTGGAGCGATGCGGCCATCCTCGAAGAACACAGCTTCACCGCCGAACTGGCTGACTGCGAAGTGCCGGTGGTTGCGCCCCTGCAGCACGATGGCCGCACCTTGTTCGAACACCAGGGTTTCCGTTTCACCCTGTTCCCCCGCCGCGGTGGCCACGCTCCGGAGCCAGGCAACCTCGACCAGCTGTATCGCCTGGGCCAACTGCTCGGTCGCCTGCACGCCGTAGGCGCCAGCAAACCGTTCGAACATCGTGAGGCCCTGGCTGTGGACAACTTTGGCCACGCCTCGCTCAACACCTTGCTGGAAGGCGATTTTGTCCCGCGTGAGTTGCTGCCAGCGTTCGAGTCCGTGGCCCGCGACGTGCTCAAGCGGGTTGAGGAGATCTACGCCCGCACGCCCCACCAGCTCATCCGCCTGCACGGCGACCTGCACCCCGGCAACCTGATGCACCGCGACGAGGTGTACCACGTGGTCGACCTCGACGACTGCCGTACGGGCCCGGCCGTGCAAGACCTGTGGATGATGCTGGCCGGCAGCCGCGAGGAGCGCCTGGGGCAGTTGGCCGAGCTGATCGACGGCTACAACGAGTTCCACGACTTCGACCCGCGCGAGCTGGCCCTGATCGAACCCCTGCGCGCCCTGCGCCAGCTGCACTACAGCGCCTGGCTGGCACGGCGCTGGGACGACCCGGCGTTCCCGCCAAGCTTCCCGTGGTTCGGCCAGCCCCGTTACTGGGGCGACCAGATTCTCGCCCTGCGCGAACAAATGGCGGCACTGGATGAAGCACCGCTGAAATTGTTCTAGAAGCACGCCCGCCTCTGTCTACAATAGGCGTCGCTTTATTTAGCTACCTAAGCAAGGATTCTGCATGCACGCCGCAAACCCGCGTCGCGGGTACATACTGGGCCTCAGTGCCTACATCATCTGGGGCCTGTTTCCCCTGTACTTCAAGGCGATCCAGAGCGTCCCGGCGGTGGAGATCATTGTCCACCGGGTACTCTGGTCGGCATTGTTCGGTTCGCTGCTGCTACTGGTGTGGAAACACCCTGGCTGGTGGCGTGAACTGCGCGACAACCCACGCCGGCTGGGCATCCTGGCCCTGAGCGGGGCACTGATCGCCGGTAACTGGCTGACGTACGTGTGGTCGGTGAACAACGGCCGCATGCTCGAAGCCAGCCTGGGCTACTACATCAACCCGCTGATCAATGTGCTGTTGGGCATGCTGATTCTTGGCGAACGCCTGCGCCGCCTGCAGTGGCTGGCGGTGGGCATGGCCGCCGTGGGCGTGGCCCAGCAGGTGTGGCAAGTGGGCAGCCTGCCCTGGGTGTCGCTGGTGCTGGCGCTGAGCTTCGGCTTCTATGGGCTGATTCGCAAACAGGCGCCAGTGGCGGCATTGCCGGGCCTGGTAGTGGAAACCTGGATGCTGGTGCCGCTGGCCCTTGGCTGGCTGCTGCTGCACCCGGCGGCGATGAGTGCTCAAGGGGCGTTCTATACCAGCAGCGAGGCGCTGTGGCTGATGGCTGCCGGGCCGGTGACGCTGATACCGTTGGTGTGCTTCAACGCGGCGGCGCGGCACCTGCCGTACACCACGCTGGGCTTCCTGCAATACCTGGCACCCACACTGGTGTTGCTGCAGGCAGTGCTGCTGTTTGATGAGCACCTGTCGTCGAGCAACCTGGTGGCGTTCATGTTCATCTGGGCAGGTTTGGCCATTTACAGCGTCGATGCCTGGTTGAGTTTGCGCAAGCGCAGCTGATCAAAAAACGATCAAATCTCTGCAGGCCTTGTGATGCGCGGCCTGCAGAGACATCTCCAAAGGTTATCCACACCCTCGTCCCCGTGCTTTGTGCACAAGGTGCTGATTTTTGGGTGTTTTTTGAGCAAAGCTGTGCAAGGCACGCGCGGCCTGGGCTGGAGAGGGGAACCCCCAGGTTATCCACAGGGCCTTCCCCGTGAAACCGGGATAACCGCAGGGGGCCGCTTCGCGCCCCATCGCGACACAAGGCCGCTCCTACAAAGGTTATGCATTCCCCTGTAGGAGCGGCCTTGTGTCGCGATGGGCTGCAAAGCAGCCCCGGCAATCTCGAATCAATCCTCGGCCCGCAAGTGCAACTCCACCATCAAGTCGTCCGCCAGGCTCTCCAGTTTCTGCTGCAGCACATCCAGCGGCAAGGTCAACGGCAGCGCCAGCAGCGCATCGGCATGAAACAGCGGCTCGCTGCTCATCGGTGCAGGCCGCACCTCTGTGGAAAACCGCTCGACGTTCACCTGCAACTCAGCCAGCAAACGAGTAATGTCACGCACGATCCCTGGTCGGTCGTTACCCACCAGTTCCATGGCAATCGGTTTCCATGTGCAAGAGGGCTCAATCCCGCTCTCGGCAATCAGCACCCGGATCCCATACCGGGCCAGCCCCTCCAGCGATGCCACCAGTTCGGCATAATTCTCAGCCGGCACCGCCACCCGCAGGATGCCGGCAAACTGCCCGGCCATACGCGACATGCGGCTTTCCAGCCAGTTGCCACTGTGGTCGGCGATGCATTGGGCAATGCGTTCGACCTGCCCGGCCTTGTCAGGGGCAATAACCGTCAGTACAAGATGATCCACAAGCCCTTCCTCGTGTCGGACCGCGCCGGGCGGCAGAAAATCGGGAGATCGACTCAGTATAGGCAAGGCGCGGCAACCTGCCGCAGGGCAATCCGCACAGCCAATCGTGTACTGTTTCAAGATTTATCTGGAACAATCCACCTGTTTTTTGCGAACATACCCACTCCCAGCGTGACCATACGCGACCAACGGGTCGCATAACGGCGCTTTTAGTCTGATTTTGCCCCGCCTACTGCTTCATGTAGTATCCCGTGGCGCGGACTACAAAACGTCGTTTGGATGTCTGCCAAGGCGCCTGTGAAAATACGCACACTGCCCGCCAGCCAGTCTGGCAGGCCGCACCCAGCCGCGTCCGGCGCAACCCGGGGGCATGCACTGGTGCCGTGTTTAGAGAAGCGCTACAGGCTTAATACAGAAGAGCGAAATAGCTGAGCAGAGTGAGGCAAGCAATGACTGGATACGTTCAAGTCGGTGGCCTTCAGGTCGCCAAGGTCCTGTACGACTTCGTGAACAACGAAGCCATCCCCGGGACCGGCATCGTCGCCGAGCAGTTCTGGGCGGGTGCAGAGAAGATCATCAATGACCTCGCTCCAAAGAACAAAGCCCTGCTCGCCAAGCGCGACGAGCTGCAAGCCAAGATCGACGCCTGGCACCAGGCACGCAAAGGCCAGGCCCACGACGCCGCAGCCTACAAAGCATTCCTCCAGGAAATCGGCTACCTGCTGCCACAAGCCGACGATTTCCAGGCCACCACCCAGAACGTGGACGAAGAAATCGCCCACATGGCCGGCCCACAGCTGGTCGTTCCGGTGATGAACGCCCGCTTCGCCCTCAACGCCGCCAACGCCCGCTGGGGTTCGCTGTACGATGCGCTGTACGGCACCGACGCCATCAGCGATGAAGGCGGCGCCGAAAAAGGCCAGGGTTACAACAAGGTCCGTGGCGACAAGGTCATTGCCTTCGCCCGCGCCTTCCTCGACGAAGCCGCGCCACTGGCCGCCGGCTCGCACGTCGACTCCACCGGCTACCGCATCGAAGGCGGCAAACTGGTTGTGGCCCTCAAAGGCGGCAGCAACAGCGGCCTGCGTGATGACGCGCAACTGATCGGCTTCCACGGCGACGCTGCCGCGCCGACTGCCGTGCTGCTCAAGCACAACGGCCTGCACTTCGAAATCCAGGTCGATGCCAGCACCCCGGTTGGCAGCACCGACGCTGCAGGCGTGAAAGACATCCTGATGGAATCGGCACTGACCACCATCATGGACTGCGAAGACTCGGTTGCCGCCGTCGATGCCGACGACAAGGTGATCGTCTACCGCAACTGGCTGGGCCTGATGAAAGGCGACCTGGCCGAAAGCGTGAGCAAGGGTGGCAAAACCTTCACCCGCACCATGAACCCGGACCGCGAGTACGCCGCGCCAAACGGCGGCAGCGTGACCCTGCATGGCCGTTCGCTGCTGTTCGTGCGTAACGTTGGCCACCTGATGACCAACCCGGCGATTCTCGATGCCCAAGGCAACGAAATTCCTGAAGGTATCCAGGACGGCCTGTTCACCAACCTGATCGCCCTGCACAACCTCAACGGCAACACCACCCGCAAGAACACCCGCAGCGGCAGCGTGTACATCGTGAAGCCGAAGATGCACGGGCCGGAAGAAGTGGCCTTCGCCGCCGAAATCTTCAGCCAGGTCGAAGACCTGCTGGGCATGCCGCGCAACACCGTCAAGGTCGGCATCATGGACGAAGAGCGCCGCACCACGGTCAACCTCAAGTCCTGCATCAAGGCAGCCGCAGAACGCGTGGCGTTCATCAACACCGGTTTCCTCGACCGCACGGGCGATGAAATCCACACCTCGATGGAAGCCGGCGCCGTGGTGCGCAAGGGCGCCATGAAGAACGAGAAGTGGATCGGTGCCTACGAGAACAACAACGTCGACGTTGGCCTGGCCACCGGCCTGCAAGGCCGTGCGCAGATCGGCAAAGGCATGTGGGCCATGCCTGACCTGATGGCCGCCATGCTGGAGCAGAAAATCGCCCACCCGCTGGCCGGTGCCAACACCGCCTGGGTGCCGTCGCCGACTGCCGCCACCCTGCACGCCCTGCACTACCACAAGGTGGACGTACAGGCGCGCCAGCGTGAACTGGCTTCGCGTACCCCGGCTTCGGTAGACGACATCCTGGCCATCCCGCTGGCTGCCGATACCAACTGGTCTGCCGAAGAAATTCGCAACGAGCTGGACAACAACGCCCAGGGCATCCTCGGCTACGTGGTGCGCTGGATCGACCAGGGCGTGGGTTGCTCGAAGGTGCCGGACATCAACAACGTCGGCCTGATGGAAGACCGCGCCACCCTGCGTATTTCGGCCCAGCTGCTGGCCAACTGGCTGCGCCATGGCGTAGTCAGCCAGGAGCAAGTGCTGGAAAGCCTCAAACGCATGGCCGTGGTGGTTGACCAGCAGAACGCCGGCGACGCCCTGTACCGCCCGATGGCGCCGAACTTCGACGACAACGTCGCGTTCCAGGCCGCTGTCGAGCTGGTGGTGGAAGGTGGCAAGCAGCCGAACGGTTATACCGAGCCGGTACTGCACCGCCGTCGCCGCGAGTTCAAGGCGCGTAACGGGCTGTAAATCGAAAGGGGCCGCTTTGCGGCCCCTTTCTGCATCAGTCTATTTTCAGTTCTCTCTTCACCAGTTCCAGCAGCTTGCCCAGGTCCACAGGCTTGAGCAGGAAATCCACCACCCCCAGGTGCATCACGTCCACTGCCTCCTTCACATCGGTGTCGCCCGACACCACGATGATCGACAACGCCGCCCGCTCCGACTCACGAATCGTCCGGATCAAGTCCAGGCCATCCTCAGGCTGCATGCGCAAATCCGTAATCATCAAACCAATCCGCTGCTGGTAATGCAGGTACAGCCTGGCCTCCTGCGCCCCGTCCGCCCCTACCGCATCGATGCCCCGGCTTTTCAGGTACAGGATCAGCGCCTCGCGGTTAACCGCGTTATCGTCCACCACCAGCACCAACGGCCTGGGCGCCACAGGCGCACTCACCACGGCCAATGCCTCGCGCTCGGCGTCGCTCAGGATGTCGGTGGGCTCACGCATGGTCATCTCGTCAAAAAAATTCCGCTTCAGCAGTAGGACCACTTTACTTGCGTAACCCGGTTCGCCTTTCGTCGGGTCTTTGACAGGAGTGCTCATAGACTTACGTCCAATGGGCACCACCCCGCCGCAAGCCGACCATGGAGGCAGAGAACAACAGGGCCGGCACCTATATATAGATATATATAGTTCGGCATAGCGATACGGTCAGTTTCATGAGCAAAAAGGACGCCTACAGCCAGGCGGGCAGGACGGCAGTGCTGCAGAACATCCAGGGCACCCTGCAGTTCCTGCAGCGCTTCCCGCCGTTCAACCAGATGGAGCACAGCCACCTGGCCTTCCTGGTGGAACAGTGCCAGCTGCGCTTCTATGCCAGCGGCGAAAGCATCGTCAAACCTGCCGACGGGCCGGTGGAGCACTTCTACATCGTCAAGCAGGGGCGAGTGGTTGGCGAGCGCCAGCACCTGGTCAAACCGGGCGTGGAGACCACCTTCGAAATCACCAGCGGCGAATGCTTCCCGCTGGCCGCACTGCTGGGTGAACGGGCGACCCGCACCGAGCACCTGGCCGGTGAAGACACCTTCTGCCTGCAGTTGAACAAAGCCGCGTTCATCCGCGTGTTCTCGATGTCTGAAGTGTTTCGGGATTTTGCCTTGCGTGGGGTCAGCAGCCTGCTCGACCAGGTCAACCAACAGGTACGCCAGCGCGCGGTGGAAACCCTCGGGACCCAATACTCACTGAACACCCCGCTGGGTGAGCTGGCCATGCGTCACCCGGTGGTATGCAGCGCCGATACACCGTTGCGCGATGCCGTGCGGCTGATGCACGAACAGCAGGTCGGCAGCATTGTGGTGATCGACCTGCAGCGCTACCCTGTCGGCATCTTCACCCTGCGCGATCTGCGCCAGGTGGTGGCATCGATGGATGCAGACCTGGGCGCCCCCATCGAGCGGCACATGACCGCCAAGCCCTTCTACCTCAGCCCCCAGGCCAGCGCCTTCGACGCGGCCATGGCCATGACCGAACGGCATATCGCCCACGTGTGCCTGGTGGAAAACCGACGCCTGTGCGGGGTGGTTTCCGAGCGTGACCTGTTCTCGCTGCAACGGGTCGACCTGGTGCACCTGGCGCGTACCATCCGCCATGCGCCTCGGCTGGACACCCTGGTTTCACTGCGCGGCGAGATCAGCCAGCTGGTCGAGCGCATGCTCGCCCACGGCGCATCGTCCACGCAGATCACCCAGATCATCACCTTGCTCAACGACCACACCGTGTGCCGGGTGATCGAGCTGGCACTGGCCGAGCGCGGCGACCCGGGCGTGCCATTCAGCTGGCTGTGCTTCGGCAGCGAAGGGCGGCGCGAGCAAACCCTGCACACCGACCAGGACAACGGCATCCTCTTCGAGGCCGCCGACAGCGCCGAGGCCGACAGCATCCGTGCGCGCCTGCTGCCGCTGGCGCAGTACATCAACCAGTGCCTGGCACAGTGCGGCTTTACCCTGTGCAAGGGCAACATCATGGCCGGCAACCCTGAATTGTGCCTGTCACGCAGCGAGTGGACACGCCGCTTTGCCGGTTTTGTCCGCGAAGCCAGCCCGGAGAACCTGCTGGGCTCCAGCATCTATTTCGACCTGCGCGTGGTGTGGGGCGACGAGCAAGGCTGCGAGCAGTTGCGCCAGAGCCTTCTGGCGCAAGTAGCCGACAACCGCCTCTTCCAGCGCATGCTGGCCGACAATGCCCTGCGCCAGCGCCCACCGGTGGGCCGCCTGCGCGAATTCGTGCTGACCCGCCAGGGCAACGACAAGGCCGCCACCCTCGACCTCAAGGTCCAGGGCCTGACGCCCTTCGTCGATGGCGCACGCTTGCTGGCCCTGGCCAATGGCATCGGCGCCTGCAATACCCTGGAGCGCCTGCGCCAACTGGTGGCCAAGGGCGTGATCGAGCCACTGGACGGCGCTGCCTATGAAGAGGCTTATCACTTCATCCAGCAGACCCGCATGCAGCAGCATCAGCGTCAGACCCGCGACAACCTGCCGTACTCCAACCGGCTCGACCCAGACAGCCTCAACCACCTGGACCGGCGCATCCTGCGCGAGTCCCTGCGCCAGGCCCAACGCCTGCAAAGCAGCCTGGCCTTGCGGTATCAGCTATGAGCCTGTTTGCCTGGCTGCGCCCCAGCGCGCCCGAGCTGGACCACGCCATGCGTCAGCGCCTGGCCCGACAGCCCAAGCCCGCGCCGCTGGGTGTGTGCAGTTTGCGTGAGCAGCGCTGGGTAGTGCTGGACCTGGAAACCAGCGGGCTTAACCCCAACCGTGATCAGGTGTTGTCAATCGGGGCGGTGGCCATCGAGGACGGTGCCATCGATTTTGCCCAACAGTTCGAACGTACCCTGCACCGGCCTTTGCAGAAAACCAACGCCAGCGTGTTGATCCACGGACTGGGGCCTAGTGCCCTGGCCGCCGGTTGCGACCCGGCCGAGGCCTTGCTGGATTTGCTCGATTTCATTGGCAGCAGCCCGGTACTGGCGTTTCATGCGCCATTCGACCAACGCATGCTGGCGCGGGCGCTGAAGGAAAGCCTGGGTTACCGCTTGCAGTCACCGTTCCTCGATGTGGCCGAACTGGCGCCGATGCTTAACCCCGACACCGTGCTGCGCGAGGCCGGGCTGGATGACTGGGTCGCGCGGTTTGGCTTGCAGGTGGAAGAACGCCACCATGCCAGTGCCGATGCTCAGGTAACGGCTGAGCTGGCGCTGATTTTGTTCAGCCAGGCCCGGCGCCAGCAGTTGGACAGCCCGTTGCAGCTGGAGCAGCGGTTGCGTGGGTGGCGCAGGCGCAAATTACAGAGTCACGGTCTGTAGATGTGTATTGGCCTGACCGGCCCAATCGCCGGCAAGCCAGCTCCCACAGGTACTGCACAAGGGCTGAAAACACTCGACAACTGCTCCAGAGGGTCTGCACAAGGCCTGAGATTAAGCGGTCCCTGTGGGGGCGATTGGGCCATCAGCCTTTTCGATGATGGCAATCCGATAAGCGTCCATTGCACCCACCCCCTCCCCTCTGCAACAATCGCGAATAATTATCGTTAGTTAATGCATACGTTCCGGGGGGACGCTGCTTGTCTTCTGCACAGAGCCCACACGCCGATCTGGTCGGTGCGCTGTACCGCGACCATCGCGGCTGGCTGCTCGCCTGGCTGCAACGCAGCATGGCCTGCCGCCAACGTGCCGAAGACCTGAGCCAGGACACCTTCGTGCGCCTGCTCGGCCGCGAGCAGCTGGACACCCCCCGCGAACCCCGCGCTTTCCTCGCCGCCGTGGCCAAGGGGCTGATGTTCGACCACTTCCGCCGTGCGGCGCTGGAGCAGGCCTACCTGGCCGAGCTGGCGCTGATCCCGGAAGCCGAACAGCCCTCGCCCGAAGTGCAGCACCTGATCCTCGAAGACCTCAAGGCCATCGACCGCCTGCTGGGCAAGCTGTCGAGCAAGGCCCGCGCGGCGTTCCTGCACAACCGTCTGGACGGCATGGGCCATGCCGAGATCGCCGAGCGCCTGGGCGTTTCGGTATCGCGCGTGCGCCAGTACATTGCCCAAGGCATGCGCCAGTGCTACGTGGCCCTGTACGGGGAGCCGACGTGAGCAACGCGCCGGTTTCGTCCCGGGTACTGGAAGCCGCCATCGCCTGGAAACTCAGCCTCGGCGACGCCAGCGGCTCACCGGATGAACGCAACGAATTCATGCGCTGGCATGCCGCCAGCGAAGAACACGCGCGGGCCTGGCGCCAGCTCGGCGCCATGGACCAACGGGTCAGCGCGGCGGCCGGCCCGGCACGCCAGGCCCTGCTGCAATCGCGCGTCAGCCTGCGGCGCCGAATCGGCAAGGTTGGCGGCGGGCTGGCCGGCATGTTTCTGCTCGGGTCACTGCTGGCCTGGGTCGGCGCTCCGTCACTGGCCCCCAGCTACTGGCTGGCCGACCAGCGCACCGCAACTGGCGAATTGCGTACCTTGCGCCTGCAAGACGGCACATTGCTGAGCCTGAACACCCACACCGCCGTCGATATCGACTACGCAGGCGAGCAGCGGGTGATTGTGCTGCACCAAGGCGAAATTTCGGTCGAAACCGGCCACCAGGACCCGCGTCCGCTGCTGGTACGCACCGACGATGGCCGCCTGCGGCCACTGGGCACGCGCTTCCTGGTGCGCCGCGAAGCCGACGGTACGCGCCTGGAAGTGCTGCAAGCCTCGGTTGCGGCCATGCCGCATAACAGTGGCGACGAGCAAGTGCTGCGTGAAGGCCAGCAAGTGTTGATGAACGCCAACGGCCTCGGCCGGATCGGCACGGTGCCCGCCGGTGCCGATGCCTGGACCCGGGGCATGCTGGTGGTCGACAACGTGCGCCTGGGCGACCTGCTGGCCGCGCTGGGCCAGTACCGCAGTGGCCACCTCGGGGTGGACGCCAAGGTCGCCGACCTGCGCGTGACCGGCAGCTTCCCGCTGACCGACACCGACCTGGCGCTGGCATCGCTGGTGCCGGCTTTGCCGGTGAAAATCGAGCGGCATACCCAGTGGTGGGTGAACGTGGTGCCGAAGTAAGGCTGAACGCCAAAAAATACTGCTCAATATTTTTCAGATCAGCCCTGTCACTTTTCAAATCTCGCTCGGCAAGGAAGCAGTTAGCACTTATCCGTCCAGGAGCCACTGCATGTCCCGTGCTGTTGATCGTATCTTGCGCCCTAGCCTGATGGCCCTTGCCATCGCCGTAACCGCGCCATTGGCCAGCCCTGTCTTGTGCGCCGCCGAGCAATCCGCTGCGCGCGCCTATGACCTGCCCAGCGCCCCGCTGGCCACCACCCTGAACCAGATCGCCAGCCAGGCCGGTATCGCCCTGGCCATCGACCCGGCGTTGGTCAGCGGCCGCACCTCGGCCCCGGTGACCGGCCAATATGACGGCCTCGGTGCCCTGCAGGCCGCCCTGCGCGGCACTGGCCTGCAACTGCAACAAAGCAGCGTGGGCAGCTACAGCCTGGTGGCCACGCCGGAAGGGACACTGGCGCTACCAGAAACAGCGATCAACGCCACTTCCAGCTATGAAAGTGCCTGGGGTGCCTCCAGCGGTTACGTCGCCACACGCACTGCTGCGGGCACCAAAACCGACACCCCCATCGTCGAGACTCCGCGCTCGATGACGGTCATCACCCGTCAGCAGCTGGATGACCGCCAGGTTCTCAACCTCAATGACGCTCTGCGCTATACCGCTGGCGTGCAAAGCAGCGGTTACGGTTCGGACTCGCGCGCCGACTGGCTGCGTGTACGTGGTTTCGACCCGACCCAGTTCCTCGACGGCCTGCCACTGCCAAAAGGCTCGTTCGCCAACCCCAAGGTTGAGCCGTGGAACCTGGAGCGAATCACCGTACTGCGCGGCCCGGCATCGTCGGTGTATGGCCAGACCCCGCCGGGCGGCATGCTCGACATGGTCAGCCGTCGCCCACAGTCGGAGAGTGCCCACCAGATCGAAGCCCAGGTCGGCAGCAATGAACACAAGCAGATCAACTTCGACAGCACCGGCAAAATCGACGAAGAGGGCAAGTTTCTGTACCGCGTAAGTGGCGTGGTGCGTGACAGCAATTCCCCCATCGACCATATTCCGGACAAGCGCTACAACATCGCTCCCAGCCTGACCTGGAACATCGATGACGACACCAAGCTGACCTTCATCTCCCAGTACACGCGGGACGATACCGGTATCACCGGCCAGTTTCTGCCGCTGCAAGGCACCAAGCTGGACGGCCCGACGGGCAAGATTTCCCACCACAAAAACCTGGGCGAACCGGACTGGGACTTCTACGATCGTACCTACTACGCACTGGGCTACGCATTCGAGCACCGGCTGAACGACACCTGGCAGTTCCGCCAGAACCTGCGTTACACCAAGAGCGACTTGTCGTTCCAGGCGGTCAACGTCGCCACATTCAACACTGTCGATGCCGACGGCAACGTCAACCGCGAATCGGGTATCGTCAACGAAGACATCAGCCAGTTCGCTGTGGACAACAACTTCCAGGCTGATTTCCAGACAGGCGACGTCAGCCACACCTTGCTGCTAGGCCTGGACCACCAGCGCTCGAATACCAACTATCAGTGGCTGTATGGCATGGGGGTGCCGCCGATCAACGTCAACCGCCCTGTGTATGGCGCCGACATGTCGAACGTCACCTACTTCGCCATGCAGGACTTCCAGCAAAAAACCCACCAGACGGGTGCCTACATCCAGGATCAGATGTCGCTCGACAACTGGCGGCTGACCCTGGGAGGGCGTGAAGACTGGATTCACACGGGCACCGTGTTCCATAACAGCAACGACGCCACCAATACCCAGCGCGACAAAGCGTTCAGCGGCAACGTTGGCCTGAGCTATGTGTTCGACAACGGCATCACGCCGTACTTCTCCTACACCGAGTCGTTCCAGCCGGCCAGTGGTGCCAACGTGAACTCCACTGAGTCCTTCAAGCCGACCGAGGGCCGTCAGTACGAAGTGGGTGTGAAGTATCAGCCTGTCGGCACCGACACCCTGCTCACCGCTGCGGTGTACGACCTGAAACAGCAGAACGTCAGCGTTACGGAAGGCAGCATCACCCGCCAGGTGGGCGAACTGCAGGTACGCGGCCTGGAGCTGGAAGCCTCCACCCACGTCACCGAAAACCTCAAGGCAATTGCGTCGTACACCTATACCGATACCGAAATCCTGAAAGGTAACGACAAGGGTAACCGTATGGCGCTGATCCCCCGTAATCAGGCGACCTTGTGGGCTGACTACACCTGGAACAGCGGCTGGCTGGAGGGCTTCGGCATCGGTGGCGGCGTGCGCTACGTGGGTGATACCTATGGCAATACCGCCAACACCGACCTGGCCCATGTGAGTTCGTACACCGTGTATGACGCTTCGGTGCACTATGACCTGGGCCGACTGGACAACAGCATGAAAGGCCTGACCGTAGCAGTGGAAGCCAAGAACCTGTTCAACAAAGACTACCTGTCCAACTGTGACGGTTACTGGTGCTACTACGGCGATGAACGCAACGTGGTCGCCAGCGTCAATTACAAGTTCTGAGTGAACGGGGGCCGCTTTGCGGCCCCCTGTTCCAACAGACAAAAAACGGTACCGTGATGAAAAGCCCAACCATCCGCCGCTGGTCCGTGATCCACACCTGGAGCAGCCTGGTCTGTACCCTGTTCCTGCTGTTGCTGGCGCTCACCGGCCTGCCGCTGATTTTCCACCACGAACTCGAACACCTGCTCGGCGACGCCCCCGAACTGCGTGACATGCCAGCAGGTACCCCGCACCTCGACCTGCAACAGCTTGTACTGAAAGCGGAGCAGCACCGCCCCGGCGAGGTCATGCAGTACTTCGGCTACGACAAAGACGAACCCGATGGCGTGGTCGCCATCACCGCCGCCACTGCGGGCACCGACCCCAACTTGTCGCACACCTTCATGCTCGACGCCCGCACCGGCGAAGCGGTGGCCATGCCGGCCGCCAATGGCGGGTTCATGATGGTGATGCTGCGCCTGCATGTGGACATGTTCGCCGGCCTGCCCGGCAAGCTGCTGCTGGCCTTCATGGGCGTACTGTTCATCCTCGCAATCGTCTCCGGCACCGTGCTCTATGCGCCGTTCATGCGCCGCCTGGACTTCGGCACGGTACGCCACGAAAAATCCCGTCGCCTGCGCTGGCTCGACCTGCATAATCTGATCGGCGTGGTAACCCTGGCCTGGGCACTCACGGTAGGCGTGACTGGCGTAATCAGCGCCCTGTCCGACCTGGTTATCGCCGCCTGGCGCAACGACAGCCTGGCTGCCATGGTCGCGCCTTACCGCGACGCCCCGCCGCTCACCGAGCGCGCGCCCGCCACACGCCTGCTGGAGATTGCCGAACAGGCTGCCCCCGGCATGCGCCCGGACTTCATCGCCTTCCCCGGTACGCGCTTTTCCAGCGAACACCACTATGCCGTGTTCATGAACGGTGCCACACACCTGAGCTCGCACCTGTTCACACCCGTGTTGATCGATGCCCGTACCCTGGCAGTTACAGCAGTCGGCGAGCGCCCCTGGTACATGGACGCCATGGGCCTGTCGCAACCCTTGCATTTCGGCGATTACGGCGGGCGCCCGATGCAAATCCTCTGGGCAGTGCTCGATGTGCTGACCATCATCGTGCTCGGCAGCGGCCTGTACCTGTGGTGGGGCAAGCAACGCAAACCCAAGGAGGCACGCGCATGAGCCACACGTCGCAACCCGCCTTGCGCATTTTTGCCTGGCCGGCGCTGATCGCCTTGCTGGGAGCCCTGGGGCTGTTCGCCGCCTTGCTGGGTGATGGTTGGTGGGATGGGCTGTCCTGGCTCGGGCTCGGCCTACCGGCATGGTTCTCGATACGCGGCCTGTGGCGCCGCTGAGGTAGCCGGCTAACACCGCCGTCCTGGCGCCCTGGCGCAGCATGGTCCGCCTTCGCAACAGGAGCCGGACCATGACCACCCTGCCGCATTTTCACACGCTGGATAACCAGCTTGATGCACTGCTACCCCCCATTCATGGCGTCGAGCACAGCCTTGAGCTGACGCTTGCCCAACTGTTCCCGGGCCTTTCCATCAGTGCGCGCACGCTGTTTTTCGGTACGCATCACCTATTGCAACTGGTGGGTTTCCATCTGTTCGACGGTGGCACTTTTCGTCTGCCTGCGGGTAGCCGCATCAGTCATGTCGACTACCCGGCGCTTAGCCTACCTGCCGATTTCAGCAGCCGTATCGGCAGTTTCTGCCAAACCATTCGCCAGCAACTGCACGCGCGCCTGGCAGCGTACTGGCTGGAGCGCAACAGCAAAGGGCTGACGCGCACCGTCAGCCTGGCAGCGCTGTTCCGCGACCAACTGGATGCGGAAATTCGTTTGCGCAGTACCGATCAGACCCTGCCTGCAGCGCATACCCAACTGCTCAGGACGTGCCTGGAACTGCCACAACCTTGGCAGCGACGGCACTTGCCAGTCACCGCGCGCCCTCAGGTTTATCGCCTGCTGCTTACCAGTACTGCACCCAACTGGCGCAGCCATGTGCCGGGTTTTCTGGTGATTACCGAGCAGGGGGCTGAAGGACATACGCTTGAGCACCATGAACCGGTTGGCCGAGCACTATTGTGCAGTATCGCTCACGGCATCGAAGCCTTCGACAACCTGAGCGATCTCCACAAGGAGGTATGCGAGCGTCTGGAAGATCCGCAGCAGAGCGAGCACCTGCTCAAACTCATGATTGCCCCTGCTGACCAGCAAAGCGCGCGTTGCGCGGCGCGTTTACGTTATGACTGGTATACCGAGGACGTGGCCGACTACCTGGCCTCGACCGTGCGTGACGCCCAGGCCAGGCACTTGAGCCATGCCTGGCAACTTGCATGGAAGCAAGGCAAGCAGCGTGATATCGAGCAGCTGGACAACGCGCTTGCCCCTGCACTCGACATACGCAGCGCCGTCGGTAGCCGCGGCCCACTGGCCAACCGCTACGGCCTGCTGCTGGAAAAGCACCTGCCCAATTGGCTGCGCAACACATCGCAGCAAGGTGTCGCTCACATCATGCAGGCCATGCAAGAACAGGTTATGGCCATCGAAGCAGCCAGCGCCCCTGGCATTCTGACGTTGGAACAGTTCAGCCAGCAGCATTCACTGCTGCACTGGGTGAACTTGCGCCTGCGCGAGTATCTGCAACGTGACCCGGGTCTGGACTGCGATCCGCGTGATATCACCATCAGCGTCACCCTTGCCCGCCAGGTTGGGCCGACCGTGAACCCTCTCCCACTGGGCAGTACGGTGGGCTACATTCCGGTGGTCAGCCGACAACAGGTGGGCGCTACCGTCGAACTGGTGAAGCACACCTACCGGTTCGACGAACTGGCGTTGCTGAACATCAGCTGGTTCGATGTGGACTACTGGCTGACTGCCCGGGTCTATCTTCACGGTGATCAACCACTGCCAGCGCTCACCCCACTGCGGGTCAAGCAGATCGTACGGCGCCTGAATGCCGGCAGTGGTTACAAGGCTTACCTGCGCACGCAACTGCTCGACTCGCCTGAAGGCCGCTGGCGCGAGGCAGCCTATGCACAGATCTACCGCGCCCGGCTGAATGCCGAAGCGGTGAAAGCGCGCTATGTCGGCCATTTTCTCGCAGACACTTTCGCGCAGGGGTATGGCTGGGCCAGCACGGTCATCAACAACCCCGACAGCCATGCACGCCCACATTACAACGAGCAACAGGTGATCGTTCAGCAACTGCTCGTGCACGGCGATACCTTGATGGGCGTTTTGCTGCTCGTCTCGCCAGAGAACTCGAATCGAATTGTCGTTCATTGCCCTGACGTCCCGGACAGGCGCTATTGGCGTGAGTACCGCAACATCAAAGCGTTGATCCGGGCCCTTCGCGGTGACCTGATGCTGCAGGACTACCTGGTCCAGCGCCTGCCGCAGGCCAGCAGCAAAAAGCTCAAGGCACGGTTGCTCAAGGGGCGGGTAAGTGGCGCATCCATAACACGGCAAACCATCACTGGCGACCTGTATCAGGCACTCTACCGGGCCGAGGTCAGAAACCTGATCGCGCACACCGACTCCGTCACCCGCAGCAATCAGGAGCTGCTGGGGGAGTTCTCGGTCAATGTGCTGCGGCTGGTGCTGGATGTTGTCACCTTCGTACTGCCGCAACGGGCTTTGGTCGCCTTGGCATTTGGCCGTATGGCGATTTCCATATGGGATGGTTTCGAAGCGTTCGACCAAGACGACCATGCGGGCGCCTTGCACCATGCCGTGGCTGCTCTCGGCCATGCCACCGCCGGGCTGAACGATATGGCAGGTTCCAGCTTGATGCGCCGTGCTTTGCGGGGGCTGCCCAAACCGCCGCCGATACCCCTACCTAAACACTACGAAACCGCGCCGGACCTTGCCAGGTTGCGCTACCGGATCGACTCGGTACATGGTGAGGCCGTCTATGAACAACTGTCGGCCAGCCCCGGGCTGACCCAGTACTTCGTGCGGGATAACCTGGGCCGCTACTTCAATGTCAGTTTTGACGGCACCCGTTGGCGAGCCACCGATCCCGACCAGCCTTATGCGTACCTGAAACTGCCGATCAAGCGCAGTCAGGATGGCAACTGGGTAGTGGACTCTCCCATACGCTGGCATGACGGTTTGCCAGACATCACGCAACTGCTCGAACAGTGCCGGCTGGCAACACCGCTCAAGGGCACTGTAGCGATTGAAGACGAACACCTGTTCAACCACGACAGCACACAGTACCTGCAACTGCATAACCATCAGTTGCCAGTACGCCGCCACCTGCTGCCTGGCCACTATCACCTGGTGTTGCCCGCGAGCTTGTCTGGCGTAGTGCCTGCCTGGGCGGTGCTGCGCCACCAGGAGGGTGAATGGCGCATCCGGGTTCGCCAGGCCGGCCGCGGCAGCGACTGGCTGGCGTTACCCTCAAGCTATTCGGCCAGCCTGGGCAGTAGCCGGTCCAGCCGCTGATGCAAAGCGCTGCCACTCGGCCAGTTGCGTAACAGCCGCGCCCGGTCCCGGGCATAGGCCGGGGCGAAGCTGAGCTGGGTGGCGTGCTGGCACATGGCGTCAAGGTCGATCAGCGACCACTGGCCGTTGTCCCAGAACAGGTTATGGCCCTTGAAGTCGCCATGGCTGATGCGTTCGCGGATCAGCTGCTGCATCACATGCACCAGGGCATCCACCTGTTCCTCGGGTGCCTCGCCGCTCTCCACGTAGGGCGCGAAGCAGGCCGTCAGGTCCGGGCCATCGACATACTCGGTGACCAGGTAGGCGCGGCTGCGCAGGCCCATCACCCGCTGTTCCAGCACCGCCAGCGGCTTGGGTGTGGCGATGTCGAGAAATTCCAGGCGGTGGCCTTCGATCCACGAATGCCAGGCACGGCTCGGGCGCCAGAAGCGCTTGAACCAGTGCGCGGTGTTCTTGATGTTGTAGCGCTTGAGCACCAGCTGGCGGCCATTGATCTCGATCCGCGCCACGCTTGCAGCGCCTCCGGTCTTGTACAGGTGGCCCTGGTCGATCAACGCATCGGCCTGCGCCAGCACAGGTTGCATGGCATCGACCTCGCTGCGGCGAATCGCCTGCAAGCCCGACAGGGTGCGCTCGACGCTGAACAGGCTGCACTCGCGGCCGGCCTTTTCCAGGTAATCCTTCTGGCGCCAGTTGCGCACCTTGTCCACCTGCTTCTGCAAGGCCTCCATCGGCAGTGCATGTTCGGCATTGGCCAGCAGGTAATGCACCAGCAGTTCTTCGATGAACGGCTCCAGGCGCTTGGGCAGCTGGGCGAAGAACACGCCGAGGTTTTCCAGCACGCGTGGGCGCGACAGTTGCTGGCCAGGCGTTTCGGCCTTGATGCCAGCACCATCGATCAGGTACAGCTTGCCGCCATGGCGCAGCAGGTTGTCCAGGTGCAGGTCTTCCTGCCACAGGCCCTGAGCGTGCATGTGCGCGACAGCCGTTAGCGCTTCGCCCAGCACCAGGTGTTGCTCGTCGGCCAACACCGGCAGGTTTTCCACCGCAGCCCAGGCATCGGCGAGGCTTTCGGCGCCGTCGAGGAATTCGAACAGCAGCCAGCCGCCCTCGCCTTCCTTGAGGCCGTCAGCCAGCAGCTTCGGCGTGGTCAGCCCCTGTTCGGCCAGCAGCTTCACGCCTTGCAGCTCACGCTGGAAATGCCGGGCGGCGCTACCGCCTACCAGCAACTTGGCCAGCACCGGGGTGCCGCGCCAGACGCCAGCGCCCACATAGCGCTGGCCCGGCAGCACGCGCAGCAGGCTGAGCAGTTGCAGGTCGGCGCTGCCGGCGGCATCAGCCAGGGTGATACTCAGGGGTAACGACGGGCTACGCCCGGCGTCCTTCAGTTCAGACAAACGCATCAGCGGGCCTCTTTTTCACGACGGCGTTGCGTCAGGCGTTGCAGCCAGGTATCGACCAGTGTGCTGTCAGCCGGCTGCGCCAGGTAGGTCGCCAGCATCGTGCGCACATCGGCCTCGCCCCAGGCCCGGGCGCGGCGCAGCAGCGGCTCCAGGTCCTTGAGGCGGTCGCGCATGCCGAACAGCAAAGGCCGGGTCTTTTCCAGGTCGATCAGTTGCGCGTCCCAGCCATCACGGCGTTGGCGCAGGAAGATGTGCTTGGGGTAGAAGCAGCCGTGCACCTGGCCGGCGCTGTGCAGGGTGCGCGCCAGCTGACCGCAGGCCTGCAGGATACCGGTGCGTTCGCCGTCACCTAGCTGCGGCCACTGGGCCAGCAGGCTGTCGAGGTCGGCCCACTCGTCCAGGGCACGGGTCATCAGGATGGCCCGGTGCTTGCCGCCTTGCTTGCGCTCGCCATAGAACACCGCCTGCAAGGCCGGGATGTGCAGCTTCTGGTAGCGGCTGATGTTGCGAAATTCTCGCGCGAAGGTCGGCTCGCCGAACGGTCGGTGCAGGGTGCGGGTCAGGTAGTCGCTCTGGCGCTTGAGGTAGTAGCCCTTGCCTTCGAGCTCCAGGCGGAACACGCTGCTCCAGCCGCCACGGCCCGTGTTGGGTTCGTCCACGGCATCCAGTTGTAGCGCCCACAGCGCCTCGAAGTCGTCCAGGCCATGGCGTTTGAGCAGCGCGAGGTCCGCGCTGGCCAGGTAATCGGTCATTCCCTTCCCTCGAAAAAGCCCAGCACCTGGCGAATGCGCTTCTTGTCACGCACATTCAGCCGGTCGCGGCCACGGTATTGCAGGTAGAAGCGCAGACGCTGGGTGGCCGACAGGTGGTATTTGGCCACTTTGTCCAGGCAGGCCAGGTCCTTGATCATCCGGTGCCGCCACATGAAGCCGCGCCAGAAGTCGCCGGTAGGGCAGTCGATGAAGAATAGCGTGCCTTGGTCATCGACCAGCAGGTTGCGCCACTTCAGGTCGTTATGGGCAAAGCGGTGCTCGTGCATCACCCGGGTATGGCGCGCCAGCTGACGGCTGAGGTGATCAACCCAGGCCCGGTCGGCCAAGCGTGCATCGTTGCGTTCAGCCAGCGCCGACAGGTCTTCGGTGCGCGGCAGCTCGCGGGTGATCATCGCCCCACGGCCAAAGGCCAGGCCATTGCGCTCAAGCCCCCACGCCACCACTTCGGCAGTGGGAATACCCCACTTGGCGAACTGCTTGAGGTTCTGCCACTCGGCCTTGATGCGTGGCCGGCCCAGGTAGCGGCGCATGTGCTTGCCGGCCCCGGTGTAGCGTTTGACATAGTAGTTGACCCCGTCACGCTCGATGCGCACCACCTCGCTGAGCGGGTCGCGGGTCAGGCGCTCGCCCTGGAGGGCAAATACCGCATCGAGGCTGCCGAAGTCCGCCGCCAGGTGTTCATAGCCTGGCGCCAGTGTCCAACCCGCCATCAGAGTGCATCCCCATAGCGTTGCTTGCGGTCGTAGAGTTTCTGCGCCTTGCGGTCCAGCCAGGCGAGCAACCGGGCTTCGTCCTTCAGGATTTGCCGCAGCGGGCGCTGGAAGTAACCCCGCAAAAAGCGCAGCTTGTCGCGCTGGGTCAGGCCGATGTCCAGCGCCGAGAAGTACAGCGCGGCCAGGTCCTTGTCGCGCCAGCGGCGGCTGATTTTCGCTCGGGTCTGGGCACGGTGCAGGTCGATAACCGACAGTTTGAAGTCATCCGCCGTCACCGGGCGGTCGGTGTGCAGCAGGAAGTGGCAGATGTAGCAGTCGCGGTGGTTGACCCCGGCGCGGTGCATGCCGCCGGTCATTTTCGCCACTTCGGCGATCAGCGCGCGCTTCAGGCGTGGCGCGGGCGGCTGCTTGACCCAGTCGATGCTGAAATCTTCCAGGCTGATGGTCGGCGCCAGTTCCTCGGTGATGATGAACGAGTGCTGCGCAGCCGGGTTGCTGCCGCGCTCGCCATAGGCCACTGCGGTCATGGTCGGCACGCCCACCTCGTGCAGGCGCTGGATGGCCCGCCATTCCTGGCCGGCACCGAGCACCGGCAGCTTGGCGGTGAACAGGTTCTTGAAGATCTCGCCCCAGCCGATACCGCGGTGGATCTTGACGAAAAACCCTTCGCCCTCCACCTCGGTACGCAGCGTGCGGCGCCCTTCCAGTTCGCGATAGACCTCGCCTTGCAGCGCCTCGACGGCGTCGAAGGCATCTCGCCCGGCCCACAGGCGTTTGAAGGGCTCGGCCACTATCAGCTTCATGCGGTTTTCTGCCCCAGGATCACGTCGGCAGCATGCTGCGGCATGCTGTACAGATCAGCGGTTTCAGCGAACGCCAGGCCGTTGCGCGACCAACTGGCGCGGGCCTGCGAGTCTTCGAGCATGCGTTGCAGGTAGCCATTGAGCTGGTCCTGTTCGAACGGCTCGTCCAGCACCAGGCCGCAGTCGGCCTCGGCAATGTAGTGGGCGTAGCCGCACACCTTGGACACCAGCACCGGCAGGCCGGCCACCAGCGCTTCGAGCAGCACCGTACCGGTGTTCTCGTTGTAGGCCGGGTGAATCAGCACATCGGCACCCAGCAGGAAGCGCGGGATGTCGCTGCGGCCCTTGAGGAACTGCACCTGGTCGCCCAGGCCCAGGGTGGCGCTTTGCAGCTGGAACACCTTGGGGTCGTCCTGGCCGATCACCATCAGCTTCGTGCGTTTGCGCAGGGCCGACGGCAACGCGGCCAGCGCCTTGAGGCTACGGTCCACGCCCTTGGTCTTGAAGCCCGAGCCAATCTGCACCAGCAGCAGGTCGTCATCGCCCAGGTTGAATTCCTTGCGGAACTCGGCGCGGATCTCGGCGGCATTGGCCGGCGCACGGCGGTCCTGGGAAATGCCCGGCGGCAGCAGGTGGAAACGTTCCACCGGGGTGTCATAGTGCTTGATGAACAGCGGCTGCTGCACTTCGGAAATCATCAGCACTTCGGTGTGGGCGTCCTTGGCGAATACCGCTCGCTCGTACTCGGCAAAGTGCCGGTAACGGCCCCAGCGGCGGTACAGGCCGCCACGCAGGGTCTGCGCCTTGTCTTCGAAGCAGCCGTCGGCGGCGTAGTACACGTCCAGCCCTGGCATCTTGTTGAAGCCGATCAGGCGGTCGACCGGGCGCTTGGCCAGGTCGGCGGCCATCCAGGCGCTGAGCTTCTCGTTACGGCGGTGGTTGAAAATCGCCTTCACCGGCGCCACCAGCACTTCAAACCCCGGCGGAATGTCACCTTCCCAGATCAGCGTGTACACACGGATCTGGTGGCCCCGCTTCTGGCATTCCAGGGCAATGCGCATGAAGTCGCGCTGCAGCCCGCCGAAGGGGAAATATTTGTAAAGCACGAAAGCCAGTTGCATCAACGGACATCCTCAGCCAGCAGCAACGCGCTCAAGCGGCCCGCCACATGCTCGGGATTCAGGCGAGTGAAGCACAGTGGCCACTCGCGTTTCAGATCGAACCGGCGCAGGTCATCGGCGCTCGGTTTGTAGGTGCACTTCTTCTGCAGGCAGGGAGCGCAAGGCCAGTCACTGGCCTGGTGAATCTGGGTCCGTCCGTAGGCGCCAGTCAGGCCCGGGTTGGTCGGGCCGAACAGCGAAATGGTGGGTACATCGAGTGCTGCGGCCAGGTGACCAAGGCCGGTATCGACCGCCACGCAGGCTTTTGCCGCTGCCAGTACGCGGGCAACGCCGGCAAGGTTCAATTTGGGGAGTACCTGGCAGTTGTTCAAGCCCTGGGCGATACGCTCGGCGCGCGCCTTCTCGGCCGGGTTGCCCCAAGGCAGACGCACTTCCAGCTTGCGCCGGCCCATGCGCTCGGCCAGTTCGCGCCAATAAGCTTCAGGCCAATGCTTGGTTGCCCAGGTGGTGCCATGCAGGAACACCACATAGGGCGCAGCCGGCGGCAGCTGCAGGCGGTCCAGGTCCAGGCCGTAGTTGCCGATGCCTTCCGGCAGGTCGTAGGCCAGGGCCATGGCGAACAACTGGCGCACCCGCTCCACCGCATGCTGGCCGGTGGCAACCGACAGACGCCGGTCATAGAAGCGGCTGGCCCAGCCTTCGCGGGCCGAGTAGCGGTCCAGGCCGGCGACCGGGGCCTTCACGTAGCGGGTCAGCCAGGCCGACTTCACCAGACCCTGAGCGTCGATCACCAGGTCGTATTTGCGTTCACGCACACGCTGCTTGAACGCCTTCCACTCGCCACTCTTGAGGGTTTGCCAAAGGTTCTTGCGCCAGCGGCGGATGGCCACCGGGATAACCTGGTCGACCGCCGGGTGCCAGCTGGGGATTTCGGCGAAGCCTTCTTCCACCACCCAGTCGAAACGGATGCCCGGGATGGCATGGGCGGCATCGGTAAGCGCCGGCAGGGTGTGAATCACATCACCCAGCGACGAAGTCTTGATGATCAGTACCCGCACTTAGTCGACCTCGGCCACGGTATCGATCAGGTCCGGCCCGCTCAGGCTGTGCAGGGCGGCAATGACTTTGCCCGGCTCCAGCAGGCGCAGGCAGTTGTAGTGGCCGAAACGGCAGGTACGGTCGAAACACGGGCTGCACTCGATGCCGGTGCGCACCACTTCCACCTGGTCGGCCAGCGGCGGGGTGAACCCGGGCGACGTCGAGCCGTATACGGCCACCAGTGGGCGGTTCAGCGCGGCGGCCACGTGCATCAGGCCGGAGTCGTTGGACACCACGGCATGGGCGCAGGACATCAGGTCGATGGCCTCGGCCAGCGAGGTTTCGCCGGCCAGGTTGGACGACTCTTCACGGAAACCCGGGATCAACCGGTCACGGATCTGCTCACCGACCGGGTGGTCTTTCTTCGAGCCGAACAGCCACACCTGCCAGCCCTGACGGATCATCGCGTCGGCCACGGCAGCGTAATGCTCGGACGGCCAGCGCTTGGCCTCACCAAACTCGGCACCAGGGCATAGCGCCAGCACCGGGCGGTCCAGCTCCAGGCCGAACTTGGCCAGCGCGGCTTCGCGGCTTTGCGCTTCGATCTGCAGGCTGGGCCGCGGGTACGGCTGCGGCAGCTCGACACCGGGCGCGTAGGCCAGGGCCATGAAGCGCTCGATCATCAGCGGGTAGCGGGCCTTGTCCAGCTTGCGCACATCGTTCAGCAGTCCAAAGCGCATTTCGCCGCGCCAGCCGGTGCGTTTGGGGATACCGGCGAAGAACGGCACCAGTGCCGACTTCAGCGAGTTGGGCAGCAGGATGGCCTGGTCGTACTGGCCGGCCAGGGACTTGCCGATGCGCCGGCGCGTGGCCAGCTCCAGCGCGCCGTGGCCGAGCGGGAAGCTCAAGGCCTGGCGCACCTCGGGCATGCGTTCCAGGATCGGCCGGCTCCACTCGGGGGCCAACACGTCGATCACGCAGTCGGGGTGCTGCTGTTTCAGGCACTGGAACAGGGTCTGCGCCATCACCATGTCGCCGACCCAGCTGGGGCCAATGATCAGTATTCTCATGCTTAGTCCAGAAACGCTCGGGGAGGCTACAGACTGCGGTACAGCCTGGCCTCCCCTCTTTATATTCAGGCTATGTGGCGGACAGTGTACCACTCAGGCAAGTCCATGGCTGATCACAGCCCCTGTGGGGACGGTGGCCTTCAGGTCAAACCCAGTTCCCCCCAGATCCGCCGCACTTGACGGCGTTCATCGGCAAACTGCGCCGCGTCGATCACCCCGGCCTGCTTCTGCAGGGCCTGGCGGTGCGAGGCCGAGCGGAACGCCTTGTACACTTCACGCAACAGCACCGCGTCACTGGCCGGCATCAAACTCGCCTGTTCCAGCTCTTCCAGAATGCGGATGTTATCGGTCCATCGGAGTATGGCCGGGTGGTCATGGGACCAGGCCAAAGCGGCGTATTGCACCATAAATTCGATATCGACGATACCGCCGGCATCCTGCTTGATATCGAAGGGCACACCGGCCTCGAACGCGTTAGCCGCAGTGCCCGCAGCCGTGGCCTTGGTCCCCAGGTTGTCACGCATCTTGGCGCGCATTTCACTCACTTCGGTGCGCAGTTTTTCCAGGTCGCGGGCCTGGCCCAGTACCTTGGCGCGCACGCCTTCGAACGCGGTGCCGACCTGTTTGCAGCCCACCAGCACGCGAGCTCGCACCAAGGCCTGATGCTCCCAGGTCCAGGCTTCGTTCTGCTGGTAGCGCTCGAAGGCGCCCAGCGAACTCACCAGCAAACCGGAGGCGCCGGACGGGCGCAGGCGCATGTCCACGTCATACAGCTGGCCCGAGTTGGTCTGGGTGGTCAGCAGGTGGATGATGCGCTGGCCCAGCCGGGTGAAGAACTGCGCACTGTCGATGGGCTTGGCACCGTCGGTTTCCTCTTGCGGGTCGCCGTCGTGGATGAACACCAGGTCCAGGTCCGAGCCGTGCCCCAGCTCCAGGCCGCCGACCTTGCCATAACCAATGATGATGAATCCCGGATCGCACAGGCTGCCGTCGCTGCGCTTGGGCTGGCCGTGGCGAGCCACGGTCTGGCGCCAGGCCAGGGCCAGTACCTGGTCGAGGATGGCTTCGGCCAGCCAGGTCAGGTAGTCGCTGACTTTCATCAACGGCAGGTTGCCACTGATTTCCGAGGCGGCCACGCGCAGGCTGTGGGCCAGTTTGAAGTGGCGCAACGCTTCCATCTGCTGCTCCAGGTCATCCTCGGGGATGCGCGTCAGGCGTTCGCGCAACTCGCTGGCCAGCTCTGGAGCCAAGGGCGGGCTGAACAGGCGGCCTTCGTTAAGCAGTTCGTCGAGCAGCAACGGGTACAGCGCAATCTGCTCGGCAATCCACGGGCTGGCGGCGCACAAGGTCAGCAGACGGCGCAGGGCACCCGGGTTTTCGGTCAGCAGCACCAGGTAAGCTGAACGCCGCGCCACGGCTTCGACCAGCGGCAGCACACGCTCCAGCACCAGGTCAGGGTTGTCGTGCTCGACCGCCTGGGCCAGCAAACGTGGAATGAAGGCATCCAGCCGCTCACGGCCAATGCGCTGCATCGACCGCAACTGCGGGCTGGAGCGCAGCCCCGCCAAACGCCGCAAGGCTTCGACAGGCTCCTTGAAGCCAGCCTCTTCCAGCTGCCGGCCAGCGGCTTCTTCATCCTGCGCCTGTTCCCACAGTGGCGACCATTCGCCCCCCACCACCAGTTCGCCTTCACCGTCTTCATCATCCGGGTCGGCGATCACCTCGCGGAAGTGCCAGTCGATACGGCCACGCCAGTAGGTCAACTGGTCGTGGAAGCTCTGCCAGTCGGCAAAACCGAGCATGTAGGCCACCCGCGCCTGGTCGGTCGCGCCCTCTGGCAACATTTGCGTCTGGCGGTCGGCAATGGCCTGGATGGCGTGCTCGGTATAACGCAGGAACTCATACCCCTCGCGCAGCTCGGCGACCACCGCCGGCGGCAGGTAACCCTGGCCTTCGAGGGTGGCCAGCACCTTGAGCAACGGCCGTTGCTGCAAGCTCAGGTCGCGCCCGCCGTGGATCAGCTGGAAGGCCTGGGCGATGAACTCAACCTCGCGGATACCACCGGCCCCCAGCTTGATGTTGTCGGCCATGCCCTTGCGCCGCACTTCCTGCTGGATCAACTGCTTCATGGTGCGCAGCGCTTCGATCGCGGAAAAGTCCAGGTAACGGCGGTACACGAACGGGCGCAGCATCTCCTGCAGTTGCGCGCCGGCAGCCTGGTCGCCGGCCACCACCCGCGCCTTGATCATCGCGTAACGCTCCCAGTCGCGCCCCTGGTCCTGGTAGTACTGCTCCAGGGCATTGAAGCTGAGCACCAGTGCGCCGGCCGAGCCATAGGGGCGCAGGCGCATGTCGACGCGGAACACGAAGCCGTCGACGGTCACCGGGTCCAGCGCCTTGATCAGCCGCTGGCCCAGGCGGGTGAAGAACTCCTGGTTTTCCAGCGAGCGCTTCACCCCTTCGGTTTCGCCGCCTTCGGGGAAGCCGAAGATCAGGTCGATGTCCGACGACAGGTTCAGCTCCACCGCCCCCAGTTTGCCCATGCCCAGCACCACCATGTGCTGCGGCTGGCCGCTGCGGTTGCCGATGGGCGTGCCGAACTGCTGGCAATGGCGCGGGTACAGCCATTGGTAGGCTTCGTCGATGGCGGCATCGGCCAGGTCCGACAGGTCGCGGCACGTCTCGCTCAGTTCGGCCTGGCGGGTGATGTCGCGCCAGATAATGCGCAACTGCTGGCGGTTGCGCTCGCGGCGCAGGTTGCGCGCCAGCTCGTCGTCGCTTTGCGCCGCCTGGGCGGCCGCAGCGATGTGCCCGCGCAGCTCACTCGGTGCATAACGGCGCTCCAGCTCGCCACTGGTCAGCAGGCCGAACAGCATAGCCGGCTCGCGCTGGGCCAGGCCCAGGACAAAATCGCTGGACGCGGCCACCTGGTCGAATTGCTGCCGGTGCAGCGGGCTCCAGGCATTCAGGTCGAGCTCAGGGTGAGCCGCTAGCGCATCGCTGAGAAATTGCTGGTTGCGAGCGACCAGTGGCTGAAGGATGGCGGGCAGATCGGACGGCAAAGGCAGGCGCATGGTCTATCCTTGATCGGCGTGAAATAGAGGGGAAAAAGCGGCCAAGGGGAAGCCGGACCACGGTTGGACTGTCGTACAAAAGTTGGAAATAGCTGAAAAAAACGAAAACTTGGCAACAATCATCAAGAACCACCCGTTCGCGACACAATGCCAACCAACATGAACGTTTTTCCTCACAAGCCAAGGTGCGACCAAACGTCGCACAAATGTAGTTTTACTACTACTCGTGTCGTGTAAAAGCATGAAATGCGAAAGCAAATGTAGTAAAACTACAACGCGCCGGAAGACACCCCGGTAATCCAAGAATTCACGACGTCTGCCCATAAGGCCAGTCGCAACTTCAGGCAATCGATTCTGGTTGCCTTTCCGCCCTGGAGCAAGCCATGCAAGACCTCGATCCAATCGAAACCCAGGAATGGCTGGATGCCCTGGAGTCGGTCCTCGACAAAGAAGGCGAAGACCGCGCTCATTACCTGATGACCCGTATGGGCGAGCTGGCCACCCGTAGTGGCTCCCAGCTGCCGTATGCGATCACCACGCCATACCGCAACACCATCCCTGTCACCCACGAAGCACGCATGCCTGGCGACCTGTTCATGGAACGCCGCATTCGCTCGATGGTGCGTTGGAACGCCCTGGCCATGGTCATGCGCACCAACCTGAAAGACTCGGACCTGGGCGGACACATCTCCAGCTTCGCCTCCAGTGCCACCCTGTACGACATCGGCTTCAACTACTTCTTCCAGGCCCCGACCGAAGAACACGGCGGCGACCTGATCTTCTTCCAGGGCCACGCCTCCCCAGGCATCTACGCCCGCGCCTTCATGGAAGGCCGCATCAACGAAGACCAGATGAACAACTTCCGTCAGGAAGTGGACGGCAACGGCCTGTCTTCGTACCCGCACCCATGGCTGATGCCTGACTTCTGGCAGTTCCCGACCGTATCGATGGGTCTGGGCCCGATCCAGGCCATCTACCAGGCACGCTTCATGAAATACCTGGAAGCGCGCGGTTACATCCCGGCCGGCAAGCAGAAAGTCTGGTGCTTCATGGGCGACGGCGAGTGTGACGAGCCGGAATCCCTGGGCGCAATCGCCCTGGCCGGCCGCGAGAAGCTGGACAACCTGATCTTCGTCATCAACTGCAACCTGCAGCGCCTCGACGGCCCGGTTCGCGGCAACGGCAAGATCATCCAGGAACTCGAAGGCGTGTTCCGTGGCGGTGGCTGGAACGTCAACAAGGTTGTCTGGGGCCGCTTCTGGGACCCACTGTTCGCCAAGGACACCGACGGTGCCCTGCAGCGCCGCATGGACGAAGTCATCGACGGCGAATACCAGAACTACAAAGCCAAAGATGGCGCGTACGTTCGTGAAAACTTCTTCAACACCCCAGAGCTCAAGGCCATGGTCGAAGACCTGTCCGACGACGAGATCTGGAAGCTCAACCGTGGCGGCCACGACCCGTACAAGGTCTACGCGGCGTACCACCAGGCGGTCAACCACAAAGACCAGCCTACCGTCATTCTGGCCAAGACCATCAAGGGTTACGGTACCGGTGCCGGCGAAGCCAAGAACACCGCGCACAACACCAAGAAGGTCGACGTCGACAGCCTGCGTCACTTCCGTGACCGCTTCGACATCCCGGTCAAGGATGCCGACCTCGAAAACCTGCCGTTCTTCAAGCCGGAAGAAGGTTCTGCCGAAGCCAAGTACCTGGCCGAGCGCCGTGCTGCCCTGGGCGGTTTCGTGCCACAGCGCCGTGCCAAGAGCTTCAGCGTACCGACCCCGCCACTGGAAACGCTGAAAGCGATCCTGGACGGCTCGGGCGACCGCGAAATCTCCACCACCATGGCCTTCGTGCGCATTCTGGCGCAGCTGGTCAAGGACAAGGAAATCGGCCAGCGCATCGTCCCGATCATCCCGGACGAAGCCCGTACCTTCGGTATGGAAGGCATGTTCCGCCAGCTGGGCATCTACTCGTCGGTCGGCCAGCTCTACGAGCCAGTCGACAAAGACCAGGTGATGTTCTACCGCGAAGACAAGAAGGGCCAGATCCTCGAGGAAGGCATCAACGAAGCCGGCGCCATGTCGTCGTTCATCGCTGCCGGTACCTCGTACAGCTGCCACAACCAGCCGATGCTGCCGTTCTACATCTTCTACTCGATGTTCGGCTTCCAGCGCATTGGCGACCTGGCCTGGGCCGCTGGCGACAGCCGCACCCGCGGCTTCCTGATCGGCGGTACCGCCGGCCGTACCACCCTGAACGGTGAAGGCCTGCAGCACGAAGACGGTCACAGCCACATGATGGCGGGCACCATCCCGAACTGCCGCACCTACGATCCAACCTACGGCTACGAGCTGGCGGTGATCATCCAGGACGGCATGAAGAAGATGACCGAAGAGCAACAGGACATCTTCTACTACATCACCGTGATGAACGAATCCTACCAGCAGCCAGCCATGCCGGCCGGTGTCGAGGAAGGCATCATCAAGGGCATGTACCTGCTGGAAGAAGACACCCGCGAAGCCGCGCACCACGTACAGCTGATGGGCTCCGGCACCATCCTGCGCGAAGTCCGCGAAGCCGCGAAGATCCTGCGTGAAGAGTTCAACGTCGGTGCCGACGTGTGGAGCGTCACCAGCTTCAACGAACTGCGCCGCGACGGCCTGGCCGTAGAACGCGCCAACCGCCTGAAGCCTGGCCAGAAGCCACAGCAGACCTATGTCGAGCAGTGCCTGAACGGTCGCAAAGGCCCGGTCATCGCCTCTACCGACTACATGAAGCTGTTCGCCGAACAGATTCGCCAGTGGGTGCCGAGCAAAGAGTTCAAGGTCCTGGGTACCGACGGTTACGGTCGCAGCGACAGCCGCAAGAAGCTGCGTCACTTCTTCGAAGTCGACCGCCACTTCGTGGTGCTGGCTGCCCTGGAAGCCCTGGCTGACCGTGGCGAGATCGAACCCAAGGTTGTTGCAGACGCTATCGTCAAGTTCGGTATCGACCCGGACAAGCGCAACCCACTGGACTGCTGAGGAGTATTTTTAAGTGAGCGAACTCATTCGCGTACCTGACATCGGCAGCGGTGAAGGTGAAATCATCGAGCTGTTCGTCAAGGTCGGTGACCGTATCGAGGCTGACCAGAGCCTGCTGACCCTGGAGTCTGACAAGGCCTCCATGGAAATCCCGGCCCCCAAGGCCGGCGTCATCAAGGAACTGAAGGTCAAGCTGGGCGACCGCCTGAAAGAAGGCGACGAGCTGCTGGTTCTGGAAGCCGAGGGCGCCGCTGCTGCGGCCCCTGAGGCTCCGGCCGCTGCAGCTGCGGCCCCGGCTGCTGCCCCAGCGCCTGCAGCCGAAGCTGCCCCTGCGCCAGCCGCAGCCCCGGCTGCCGCCAGCGTGCAGGACATCCACGTGCCGGACATCGGCTCGTCGGGCAAGGCCAAGATCATCGAAGTGCTGGTCAAAGTCGGCGACACCGTCGAAGCCGACCAGTCGCTGATTACCCTGGAGTCCGACAAGGCCTCCATGGAAATCCCGTCGCCAGCTGCTGGCGTGGTCGAAGAAGTGCTGTGCAAGCTGGAAGACGAAGTCGGCACTGGCGACCTGATCTTCAAGCTGAAGGTCGCTGGCGCAGCCCCGGCTGCCGCTCCGGCCCCTGCTGCTGCCCCGGCGCCAGCCAAGGCTGAGGCTGCTCCGGCAGCCGCACCTGCCGCTGCTGCCCCGGCTGCTGCCCCGGCACCGGCTGCTACCGCACCGGCCGCAGGCAGCAACGCCAAGGTTCACGCAGGCCCAGCCGTTCGTCAGCTGGCCCGTGAATTTGGTGTCGACCTGGGCGCTGTTGCCGCCACCGGTCCGCACGGCCGCATTCTGAAAGAAGACGTGCAGGTTTACGTCAAAGCGATGATGCAGAAGGCCAAGGAAGCTCCGGCAGCAGCCGGTGCAACCGGCGGCGCCGGCATCCCGCCGATCCCTGCCGTGGACTTCAGCAAGTTCGGTGAAGTGGAAGAAGTGGCCCTGACCCGCCTGATGCAGGTCGGTGCTGCCAACCTGCATCGCAGCTGGCTGAACGTGCCGCACGTGACCCAGTTCGACTCCGCCGACATCACCGAGCTGGAAGCCTTCCGCGTTGCGCAGAAGGCCGTGGCCGAGAAGGCTGGCGTGAAGCTGACCGTGCTGCCACTGCTGCTCAAGGCCTGTGCTTTCCTGCTCAAGGAACTGCCAGACTTCAACAGCTCGCTGGCGCCAAGCGGCAAGGCCATCATCCGCAAGAAGTACGTGCACATCGGCTTCGCCGTGGACACCCCGGACGGCCTGCTGGTCCCTGTGATCAAGAACGTCGACCAGAAGAGCCTGCTGCAACTGGCTGCCGAAGCGGCTGCGCTGGCCGAAAAAGCCCGCACCAAGAAGCTGTCGGCCGACGAGATGCAAGGCGCCTGCTTCACCATCTCCAGCCTCGGCCACATTGGCGGCACCGGCTTCACGCCGATCGTCAACGCGCCGGAAGTGGCTATCCTGGGCGTCTCCAAGGCGACCATGCAGCCAGTGTGGGATGGCAAGGCCTTCCAGCCTAAGCTGATGCTGCCACTGTCGCTGTCCTACGATCACCGTGTGATCAACGGCGCAGCCGCCGCGCGCTTCACCAAGCGCCTGGGCGACGTGCTGGGCGATATCCGCACCATGCTGCTGTAAGGCAGCCCGCTGCCCCTCCTTGCGAGGGGCAGTACCCTTTTCGAGCTGCCACGCTCGTACCTCAACCCCGTCGATTGGCGGGGCTTTTTTTTGTCCGCCGGTAGAGTTTCAGCGCCTGGGCGGCGCTCGGTTTCCCAGGCGCCAAAATTCTCAAGGTGAACTAACATTTCCGGCCCAACAGCCGATAACCCGTACACAGCATCACGCATGGCCGCTTGCCAGCCCTCGGGACATGATGCAACCTTGCCGAATCTGCCGCCGCCGCAAGGCCGCGTTCCCTCTTCAAGCGAGTCTTCGATGAAAAGCCAACCCGATGCCGCCAGCCGTGTGGCGGCCGAGGTCGTCACGCCGTTACCCGTGCCCTCGCGGCTCGGCATGCTGCGTTTCGAACGGCTCAACGAAGCCACCTGGGCCATGCTCTACCTGGACCCGGCCTGCGAGCGCCAGTTCGGCCTGCACGCCGGCGACCTGTGTGCCTTGGTAGACGCACCCTACGCCAGCCTGATGGAACCCGAAGTTCGCTACCGGCTGCACGACGAGGTCCAACTGCAACTGGCCCAGCGCGGGTACTACCGCGTGCGCTACACCCTGCACACGCCCAGCGCCTCGCTGCGCCTGCTGGAGGTGGGTGAAGCCTACAAGCAGCATAACCGCCAGCTGTTGCGCGGCTACCTGAGCGTGCTCGATGACCAGCAGGACGATACCGGCGAAGCCGACCCCAGCGACCTTGAGTCACGCAACAACCGCCTGCAGCTGGCCCTGCAACTGAACCAGCGCGCCCAGCAAGAGCAGCTGGAACACCTGGAGCGCGTGCGCGGCCAGCAGGACCTGATCCTGCGCCTGGCTCGCCAGCGCTACAGTGCCGGTAACTCGCTGCTGGAAGCTGCCCAGCTGATTACCCGCAGCGCCTGCGAAATCTACAAGGTCGACAGCGCCAGCATCTGGCACCTGGACGACCAGCGCCTGGAACCGATCACCGCCTGGTACCGCGATGCACAAGAGCATCGCCAGCCCGAAGCCATCGATGCCAGCCGCTTCCCCGACTACCTCGACGCGCTGCATGCCAGCCGCGCCATCGACGCCCACAACGCCGGCCACGACCCGCGCACCCGCGCCCTGGCGCAAAGCCTGCGCCCGGAAAACAAGGCCATGCTCGACGCCAGTATCCGTGTCGATGGCCAGGTAGTCGGCGTGCTGTGCCTGGAGCAGACCGGCCAGCCACGGGCCTGGCAGTCGGACGAGATTGCCTTTGCAGGTGAGCTGGCCGACCAGTTCGCCCAGGTCATCACCAACCACAACCGGCGCACTGCGGCCAGCGCATTGCACCTGTTCCAGCGTGCCGTCGAGCAAAGCGCCAGCGCCTTTTTGCTGGTGAACTGCGATGGCCGGGTGGAGTACGTCAACCCGAGTTTCACCGCCATCACCCAATACAGCACCGAAGAAGTGCAAGGCCGCCACCTGGGTGAGCTGCCGGCATTGGAGAACCTCAGCGAATTGCTGTTCGACTCGCCGTCGAGCCTGGCCATGGGCAACAGCTGGCAAGGCGAGTTCAAGAGCCGGCGCAAGAACCTGGAGCCCTACTGGGGCCAATTGTCGATTTCCAAGGTGTACGGCGATAACCGTGAGCTGACCCACTACATCGGCATCTACGAAGACGTCACCCAGACCAAGCTGGCCCAGCAGCGCATCGAAAGACTGGCCTACACCGATAACCTGACCAACCTGGGCAACCGCCCGGCGTTCATCCGCAGCCTGGACGAGTGCTTTGCCCGCGATGGCGAAAGCGCGATGTGCCTGCTGCTGGTGGACATCGACAACTTCAAGCGCATCAACGACAGCCTTGGCCACCAGACCGGCGACAAGCTGCTGATCAGCCTGGCCCGCCGCCTGCGCAACAGCTTGCACACCGGCGGTATCCTGGCGCGCTTTGCCAGTAACGAGTTCGCGGTATTGCTTGACGACACCAGCCTGGAAGATGGCCAGGGCGTTGCTCAACAATTGCTGCGCACCCTCGACAAGCCGATGTTCGTCGACAACCAGTTGATCAACGTCACGGCCTCGGTGGGCCTGGCCTACGCACCGCTGCACGGCGCTGACCCGGCCAGCCTGATGAAGAACGCCGGCCTGGCGTTGCACAAGGCCAAGGCCAACGGCAAGCATCAGGTGCAGGTGTTTACCGAAGTGCTCAATGCCGAAGCCAGCTACAAGCTGTTCGTCGAGAACAACCTGCGCCGTGCCCTTACCCAGAACGAGCTGGAAGTCTTCTACCAGCCCAAGATCTGCCTGCGCAGCGGTCGCCTGCTGGGGCTGGAAGCGCTGTTGCGCTGGAACCACCCCGAGCGCGGCATGATCCGCCCGGACCAGTTCATCAGCGTGGCAGAAGAAACCGGCCTGATCATTCCCATTGGCAAATGGGTGATACGCCAGTCATGCAGCATGAGCCAGCAACTGCGCGAGGCCGGCCTGGGCAACCTGCACGTAGCGATCAACCTCTCGCCCAAGCAGTTTTCCGACCCCGACCTGGTAGCCTCTATCAGCACCATCCTCAAGGAAGAAGCCCTGCCCCCGCACCTGCTGGAGCTGGAACTGACCGAAGGCCTGCTGCTGGAAGCCTCCGAAGATACCCACCGCCAGCTGGACGAGTTGAAAGCCCTGGGCCTGACCCTGGCCATGGACGACTTCGGCACCGGTTACTCGTCGCTGAGCTACCTGAAGAAGTTTCCGATCGACATTCTCAAGATCGACCGCAGCTTCATCAATGAGATCCCCGACAACCAGGACGACATGGAAATTACCTCGGCGGTGGTGGCCATGGCGCATAACCTCAAGTTGAAGGTGGTGGCTGAAGGGATCGAGACGCCGGAGCAGCTGGCGTTTCTGCGCCGGCACCGTTGCGACGTGGGCCAGGGTTACCTGTTCGACCGGCCGATTCCGGGGCGGGAGCTGGCTGAGCGACTGAAACGCTATCCGCGTGGCCCGGTGGCCTGACAGCAGCTCAAACCTCGGGCACTATAGAGACCATTCGGGCCCTATCGCCGGCAAGCCAGCTCCCACAGGGACCGCACAGATTTCCAGACCTGTGGTATCCCTGTGGGAGCTGGCTTGCCGGCGATGGCCCCACCACCTATCCAACTGAATAAACACAGAGGAACGGCCATGGTCCTGCGTTCGGAAATCCTGGTGAACAAAAACGTCATGCCAACTGCGGAACAGGCGCTGCCTGGCCGCGAAACGCCAATGACCCTGCCCGAGTTCCACTACGTGTTCGAAGGCACCCCGCTGCTCGGCCCGTTCTTTGAAGGCGCCATCGACTTTGCCATCTTCGGCCTGGGTTGCTTCTGGGGCGCCGAGCGCCGCTTCTGGCAGCGCGAGGGCGTGGTCAGCACCGTGGTCGGCTACGCCGGCGGCTTCACCCCAAACCCTACCTACGAAGAAGTCTGCTCGGGCCTGACCGGCCACACCGAGGTGGTGCTGGTGGTGTTCGACAAGGACAAAGTCAGCTACCGCGAGCTGCTGGCCATGTTCTGGGAGCTGCACAACCCCACTCAGGGCATGCGCCAGGGCAACGACGTCGGCACCCAGTACCGCTCGGCCATCTACTGCACCAGCCCGGAACAGCTGGAACAGGCCAAGGCCAGCCGCGACGCCTTCCAGGCCGAACTGAGCAAGGCCGCCTTTGGTGAAATCACCACTGAAATCGACCAGGCGCCGACCGTGTACTTTGCCGAGGCCTACCACCAGCAGTACCTGGCCAAGAACCCGGACGGCTACTGCGGCATCGGCGGCACCGGTGTATGCCTGCCACCCAGCCTGCAGGGCAATTGAAGCATGAGCACGATGACCCTGTTCCACTCGCCGTTGTCGCCTTTCGTGCGCAAGGTCATGGTGGTGTTGCATGAGACCGGCCAGCTTGAGCGGGTGCAACTGCAGCCGGTGAACATCAGCCCGGTAAGCGGCGACCCGCAGCTCAACCAGGACAACCCGATCGGCAAGATCCCGGCCCTGCGCCTGGAAGACGGCACCGTGCTGCATGACAGCCGGGTGATCTGCGAGTACCTCGACCTGCAACACGTCGGCCTGCCGCTGTTGCCGCGAGAGGGCTCGGCGCGCTGGCGGCGCATGACGCTGGTGTCGCAGGCCGATGCGATCATGGATGCGGCGGTGTCGTCGCGCTATGAAAGCTTCCTGCGGCCCGAAGACAAACGCTGGGATGGCTGGTTGCAGGCGCAGGGCGACAAGATCCGCCGTAGCCTGGCCAACCTGGAGCAGGAGCATTTGCCCGAGCTGATGTCCGGGTTCGACCTGGCGGCAATTGGCGTGGCTTGTGCGCTGGGGTATCTGGATTTGCGTCAGCCGGAGTTTGGCTGGCGTGAGCGCCAGCCTGGGTTGGCGGCGTGGTATGCCGAGGTGGCCAAGCGACCGTCGATGGTCGCTACCTCTCCAGTGGCCTGACAGGGCCTCTTCGCGGGCACGCCCGCTCCCACAGGGTATGGCGCCAATTTCAAGATGTGCGCCGTACCTGTGGGAGCGGGCATGCCCGCGAAGGCCTCACCTAGGTACAACAGGAAACAGCTGCCCGACCCTCTGGGCCAACCACCGCCCAATCTCTCTGTCCTCCCTCATGCCGCCCTCCCCACCCGCGCCCAGTCCAGCCGCCGGGTCAGCACCATGAACACCCCCAGCAAGCCAAAGCACAGCAGCGAGCCCATCAGCAGCGCATAATCCTCGGCGCTCAGCAGCCCGTAGAGCAGCGCATACAACGCCGCCAACCCCGCCGCAAAGCCAACCCCTCGCGCCAGGCTGCGCAGCACATGGCTGAGGTAAAAGCCGATCAGCAGCACGCACGCCGAGGCCGACAACCCATACGCCAGGCCGAACCCGATGTGCTCGGACAACGACAGCAACAACAGGTAAAAGAACGCCAGTGCCACCCCCACCAGGATGTACTGCACCGGGTGTACGCTCAGGTTTTTCAGCACTTCGAACAGGAAGAAGCCGGCAAAGGTCAGCGCAATGAACAACAGCGCGTATTTAATCGCCCGTTCGCTTTTCAGGTACTGGTCCACCGGGTCGACAAAGCTCACGCCGAAGCTGCGTTCACTGAAGTCGGCGCACTGCCCGGCAATGGCGCATTGGCGCAGGGCGTCTTCAAGGTTGGTGGCAAAGAACGAAGTCTGCCAATGGGCGCTGAAGCCCTGGGCATCGATGTCGCGGCGGTTGGGCAGGTAGCTGCCGACGAAGCTTGGATGCGGCCAGTTGGCGCGCATGTCCACGCTGCTGGTGCGGCCCACGGGCACGATGTGCAACTGGCCAGTGCCTTGCAGCGCCAGATCGAAGCCGTAGCTGAATTCCCGCGCCTGCAGGCCGTCCAACGCTGGCAGGCTGGCATGCACGCCGCCGCGCATCCAGTCGAGCCGGGTACCGGCCTCGAACGGCACCTTTTGCTCATCCATGCTCAGTTCCAGGCCGTTCTCGATGCCGCGGATATCGCTGATGCCCACCACCAGGAACGGCTTGTCGAAGCGGTAATCGTCGAAGTCCTTGTCGATGCCCCAGCGCTCCGGGAGCTTGAAACGGCCGCTGATGCGGCCTTTGGCGTGGAACAGGCGGGCCTGGTAGATACCTCGGGCACGCAGTTCGGTGTCCACACCCAGGTCGGCGTCAAAGGTTTCCGGCAGGAAGTACAGGTGGCCGGCAACAGTGCTGGTTTCCTGAGTACGCTCGCCATCCTTTTCGATCCAGCGGCGCTGGTACTTGCGGTACGGCACCACCAGCAGCGGGCCGCTGAGCTGCTGGTCGAAGCTGGCACTTTGCGCGATGTCGCGCAGTACGTCGTCGCGCAGGGCCTGACGCTCATCGATCAGGCCGTTGATCAGCAGCAACGGGATGAGCAGCAGCACTATGAGCACGGCGATCATGCCGAGTTTGTAACCGAGGGTCTTGGTCATGGGGCCTCCTGTGGCAGTGGGCGCAGTGTCTGCGCCTTGCGTGGAGGCTTCAGGGAGGTTGTGTGGAGATCGTGTGTACTTTCAAGGGCCTCATCGCCGGCAAGCCAGCTCCTACAGGCCTCCACAGCTTTCAAGCCTGGCGCTGTACCTGTGGCAGCTGGCTTGCCGGCGATAGGCTGCAAAGCAGCCCCGGCTATCTCAGCTGATACGCCGCACCGGCAGCCACAACCTCACCCGCACCCCACCATCGACGTTATCCACCGCCAACGCCCCACCATGCAGCTGCATCACTTCAGCCACAAAGTTCAGCCCCAGCCCGGTGCTCTTGCGCCCACTTCCTGGCCGCGGCAGCGAGTAGAACCGCTCGCTGACCCGCCCGATGGCATACGCCGGTATCGCCTGCCCTTGGTTGAACAGGCTCAACGCCACCCGCTCGCCATCACGTTCAAGATCGAACAGCAGCGCCCCCCCTTCGGGGGTGAAGTCCAGCGCGTTATCCAGCAGGTTGGCCAGCGCCTGGCGCATCAGGAACGGATCACACAGCAAACGCAACCCGGCAGGCACCCGCTGACGCACGTGCAGACTGGCCCCGTCGATGCGCGCCGCATGGGCCAACAACAACTCGTCCACCAGCGCCGCCAGTGCCACCTGCTGCTCGTCTTCCAGCGCCTGCATCTGCTCGACCCGGGCCAGGTTGAGCAGGCGCTCGACCATCTGCTGCAAGCGTTCGCTCTCACGCTCGATATTGCCGGCAAACCGCGCGCGCTGGTCGGCCGGCATCTCGTCCTGCAACAGCTCGGACGCCCCGCGAATGGCCGCCAGCGGGCTTTTCAGCTCGTGGGTCAGGGTATGCACGTAACGCTCGACATAGGCCTTGCCCTCCAGCTGCGTGCGCATGCGTTCCACGGCCTGGGCCAAATGCGCCAGCTCGCCGCCCTTGTAATGGGGTAACGCAGCACGCTCGCCTTCGCTCACAGCCTGCGCATAACGAGCCAGCCGACGCAACGAGCGCGACAACCACCACGACAACGCTGCACCGATCAGCAGGCCAAGCCCGATCAGTCCGAGGCCCAGGGTAAGCAAACGCTGTTCGGAGCGGTCGATGTACGGTTGCAGCGAGCTGTTGGGCTTGGCCACGGTGACCACGCCGATGACCTTGCTCTCATCCACGATCGGTGCAGCCACATGCATCACTGAGGTGCTTTCATCGCTCGGGTCGCTGCGGGTCGAGCGGGCGCCGTACTCGCCACGCAGGGTCTTCAGCACGTCATTCCACTGCGAATAGTCCTTGCCCAGGGCCTCGCCGGTGGAATCCAGTAGCACGATACCCTTGGCATCGGTGACATAGATGCGGTGGCTGACCTGGGTTTTGGCCAGGCCCCAGATTTGCGCGCCTGGGCTACGCGTGCCATAGGCCTTGAGCACTTCGGGCAGATGGCTTTGGTTCAGGGTACCGGCCTTGACGTCATCACGCAGGATCTCGGCCAGCAGGTTGGCGGTGTCTACCAGTGTTTCTTCAGACGACTGGCGCACCACCGGACGAATCTGTTCGCGCACGGTATTGAGCAAAAAGTAGCCCGCCAACCCGACGAACAGGAAGTACACCAGGAAAATCCGGATGCCCAGGCGCATCAGGCATGGTCCGGGCTGTAGCTGTAGCCGAGGCCGCGGTGGGTCTGGATCGGCTCGGCGTCGCCCGCTACCTGGCGCAGTTTCGCGCGCAGGCTCTTGATATGGCTGTCGATGGTGCGCTCGTAGCCCACATCGGAGGCCACGCCCAAGGCGTCGAGCAACTGTTCGCGGCTGAACACCCGCTGCGGTTGTTCCAGCAGGGATTGCAGCAGACGGAACTCGTGGCGGGTCAGGGTGAGTGGCTGGCCACGGTACGTGATCTGCATGCGCAGGGTGTCGAGCTGGAACAGCGAAGTATCGGTGGCAGGCTCGGCCCGGGGCGCCATGCGCTTGAGGATCGCGCGTACCCGTGCGGCCACTTCGCGCGGGCTGAAGGGTTTGACCACGTAGTCGTCGGCACCGATTTCCAGGCCTACCACCCGGTCGATCTCACCGTCGCGGGCACTGAGGAACATCACCGGCACCTCGGTGAAACGGCGCAACTGGCGGCAGGTTTCGAAGCCACTGATGTCGGGCAGGCCGATGTCGAGGATGATCAGGTCGGCCGGGCGCTGGCGTTGCTGGTCGAGGGCGGCGCTGCCCAAGGTCACCCATTCGGTGCTATGGCCGTCTGCCTGAAGGGCATAGACCAAGGTGTCGGCGATGGCGGCTTCGTCTTCGACGATGAGGATATGGGGCATCGAGCTACAAGCCTCAAGCTGCAAGCTTCAAGTAAAAGCGGATCAGGTGAACTTACACTGATCTGTTCTCACTTGCAGCTTGCAGCTAAGGGCTTGCAGCTGCTTAGCAGTCAGGCTTGCCAGCAGTAAACTTCTTGGCGGGGTTCACGGCAGCCTTGAACTCGCGCAGGGCCTTGGAACCCACCAGCAGCGGGTAGTTGAAGCTGCTGCGGTCCACCAGGTTCACCTCCACGGTGCGCTTCACGTCACCCAGGCACAGCTCCAGGTCCACCACCGGGCGCTTGGAGATTTCCGGCGCATCGCCTTCTTCCTCTTCATCGGCGCGGCCCTTGATCTTGCTGATGCGCGATACCTTGTGCTCGTACACCTTGCCGTCCGAGTCTTTCGTGGCCAGGCGGAAGCGCACCCATTCCTCGCCATCACGGGTGAACAGTTCGATGTCCTTGGCCGACAGCGAAGCGGTGAAGGCACCGGTGTCCATCTTGGCTTTAAGGGTTTCGCCCAGTTCGGGCAGGGTGATGTTCTCGTAACGGCCATAGATCGTAGGCTCGGCGGCCATTACCGGCAGTGCCAACAACGACAACAGGGCAAGCAGAGGTTTCACAGGCAGGCTTCCTTGAGAGGGGTCAGTACTTAGACTGCACGGGCAGGATAGGTTCGCTGTCACAAGGTTAACCAACATGTTGTGAAACATTTGTCCCTGCCGTCGGGCATTGGACATTTGGCGTAGGCCACGGCGCTGCTTATCATTGCCAACCGTTTATCTCCCACAACAAGAGTCTCTTTATGCGTCGCCTGCTGACCGGCATTCTCACTACCACCCTGCTGCTGCTCAATACCGTGGTGTTGATCTGCCCGCTGCTGGTCTTCGCCCTGCTCAAACTGGTGTTGCCGGGCCGTGGCCGCGACTATGCGTCGTGGGCGGTGATGTGGGTGGCCGAAACTTGGTCGGAAATCGACAAGGCGATCTTCGCCTTGTGCATCCCTACCCAATGGGACATTCGCGGCGTCGAGAACCTGCGCAAAGACACCTCGTACCTGGCCGTGAGCAACCACCAGACCTGGGTCGATATCCCCGCGCTGATCGAAAGCCTCAACCGCCGCACACCGTTCTTCAAGTTCTTCCTGAAGAAGGAATTGATCTGGGTACCACTGCTGGGCCTGGCCTGGTGGGGGCTGGATTACCCGTTCATGAAGCGCTACAGCAAGGCCTTCCTTGAGAAGCACCCGGAACTCAAGGGCAAGGACCTGGAGATCACCAAGGCCGCCTGCGAGCTGTTCAAGCGCCAGCCGGTGACCGTGGTCAACTACCTCGAAGGCACGCGGTTCACCGAGGCCAAGCGCCAGGAACAGCAGTCGCCGTATCGCTACCTGCTCAAGCCCAAGGCTGGGGGCGTGGCGTTTGTGCTGGCAGCGTTGGGTGAACAGCTGGATGCCTTGCTGGACGTGACCATCGTGTACCCCGGCAACAAGGCGCCGGGGTTCTGGGCATTGCTCAATGGCAGCATTAGCCGGGTGATTATCGACATTCAGGTGCGTGAACTGGACCCGGCGTTGTGGGCGGGGGATTACGAGAATGACCCGGCTTTCCGCCAGACCGTGCAGGCCTGGGTGAATCAGCTTTGGGTAGAGAAGGACCAGCGGATCGAGCAACTGCGGGCCGAGATGGGATGAGCTGTAATGGCCCTATCGCCGGCAAGCCAGCTCCCACAGGAGCTGCACAGGGCTCAGGCCTGTGAGCGTCCTGTGGGAGCTGGCTTGCCGGCGATAGGGCCCGCTCTGGCGCTACAAAAATCTTAGACTGACGGCTGAACCAACGGCGCCGGCGTCGTCCACAAGCTACCCAGATTCTGCAACAACGACCCGGCAATCCCCTGCTGCCCCAGGTATTGCAGAATCAACGGCGCAAACTGCCCGATCATCCCGGTATCCATCCCCAGCGCCTTGAACGCAGTGTCCAGGTCGCTGCGGTTTTCCACGTTGCTGCCCAGCGCGTTGCTCAACGCCGACTGGCTTTCGCTGTTCTTGCCCAGTAACCCACCCAGCCCACTCAGCCCGCCCAGCGCATTGGCCCCGGCCAGCAGGTCCAGCCCCGGTACCGCCTTGGTCAGTTGGCCATAGTCCTCGCTGCTCAGGTTATTGCGCGCCAGCCCCAGCATCGCCCCTACCCCACCCACGGCCTGCTCGGGGGTGATCTTGAGTTCGCTACCCAAAGTATTGAGCAAATTGGCCTGCGCCTCGGGCGCCTGCACCTGGGCTTGCTGGTTCTGATTCTGGTTCTGCATCGCCGAAACGGCATTGGCGGCATCGCTGAGGTTGAAGGCGAACACCGGGCTTGCGGCCAGGGTCATCAGGGTTGCCAGGGTGAATGCTTTCATCGGGAGGGACCTCGTGGGCCGGGATGGCCGGGGAAACGAGGCATTTGACTGAGGGTTGAAAGGTTGGTTCCGGGCCGAACATCGGGGCGGGCGTACAACTGTCAATCAACCCTGATTGGGGCATCTCAATGTCATCCTTGATCGCCTTGGCCAATGCACTCAGTGGAGTCTGTGATTGCCCTTCCTATCCCGTAGCGCACCAGATGCCTGGCGCACCCCAGCAGCGCCTCGATCATCACCTGAAATACTTACGCACCTGTCATTTCTGCCAGTAGCGGTAGGCGCTGATTGATTGAATACTGATGCTGCTTAGGTTGGACGTACACCCAACCATCTACCATTAACGGAGTCGAACCAATGAAGAAGAAAGCTACTAACACAACTTTTTTTTACGAGAACTCCAAGCTAGTCAATTTCTTCATTGGTTCACAAGGCCGTAGAGTCTTCCGCTCTGCAGAACAACTCTTCGCAGAACAGAGTACTGATAACCCATCCAGCTCTGAATTGCTGACAACAGACACAATGGGATCTGTAATCAGGGTGAGTAGTAAAGGAGAAGACAAGCCCGAGTTACACTGCTACGCAGCTTACGGGCACACCTCGTCCCTTCCCTCACAGCGTACTGTCTCTGGTTTCAATGGCGAAAGCCTTACCTCATTTTTAGCGAGCTACTTGCTCGGTAATGGCTATCGTGCATTCAGTCCAGTGCTGATGCGCTTCCATTCTGCAGACAGCCTAAGCCCTTTCGACGCAGGGGGCTTAAACGCTTACGCCTATTGTCTAGGCGACCCTATCAACAACGCTGACCCTGACGGACATTCTTCTTGGTCATGGCTTCGGACACGGAAATTTACTCCTTTTTCTAGAACTCCACAACAGAAGGTAAATCAACGGGCTGCATCTTTAGCAGCGATAACACAAAAACTCAAGGAGCAGACAGCAGAACTGACACTTGCAGATAGCCAACGAGCAAAATTCGGGAAGTTGGCGAGAAAAAACGCCAACCACTACGCGACTACAGCTGATGCACTTTACAATAAAGGCATACGCAAGCTGACCGGAATAAGTAAGTACACTTCCGAAGCAACAATTCCCGACACAGTAAATCGCTCAGTGAACATATTAAATAACGCAGCGGAAGCATTAAATTTTCACGAAGGTAAAAATACAAGAATAAATTCATACCTGGCCGAGACTAAACCGCCAGCTAAGGACCCTGTATTCGGCCGTCGTAAACGGCAAGATCATACCGAGAACGATAGGAGCCTAAGCGATGAACAAAGCGGCTTAAGACAAGGTAAATAACCCTCCCGCAAAGGCGCACTCGATGGCCCGTAACTGTAGATGGTTTGTATGTGCGGGTCTTTTCGCGGGTAATCCAGCCTCACTGATGAAGCGCCACGTCGGAGGCCGGCGACAGGGTCATTACTGGCGCTACAAGTCCCTCAGACTGACGACTGAACCAACGGCGCCGGCGTCGTCCACAAGCTACCCGGATTCTGCAACAACGACCCGGCAATCCCCTGCTGCCCCAGGTACTGCAGAATCAACGGCGCAAACTGCCCGATCATCCCGGTATCCATACCCAACGCCTTGAACGCAGTGTCCAGGTCGCTGCGGTTTTCCACATTGCTGCCCAGCGCGCTGCTCAAGGCCCATTGGCCCCGGCCAGCAGGTCCAGCCCCGGCGCCGCATTGGTCAGTTGACCATAGTCCTCGCTGCTCAGGTTATTGCGCGCTAGCCCCAGCATTGCGCCCGCCCCACCTACTGCCTGCTCTGGGGTGATCTTCAGTTCGCTGCCCAAGGTGTTGGGCAGATTGGCCTGCGCCTCGGGGGCCTGTACCTGGGCTTGCTGGCTCTGTTTCTGGTTTTGCATGCCCGACACGACGTTGGCGGCATCGCTGAGGTTGAAGGCGAACACCGGGCTTGCGGCCAAGGTCATCAGGGTTGCAAGGGTGAATGCTTTCATCGGGGAGAACCTCGTAGGCCGGAATGGCCAGGGAAACGAGGCGTTTGACTCGGTTTTCAGGGGTTCGTTCCCGGCCGATTGTCAGCGAAGTTCTGGGTCGAGCCAGCTGCTCCGTCCTGTCATTTCTGCCAGTAGCCACTTTTGTATATCACCCGGATACTGAGTTTTGTAACGGTGAACATGCATCGCATCAACGACGGGGCCCAACCGATGAACCGAGCACCTACATCAACGAAATATTTCTACCAGCTCGACAAACTGGTTACTGCACACACCGATGGTCAAACCCGAAGAGCCTTCCGAATTACGGATCAGCCATTAGCAGAACAAGCCAGCAGTAACAGGTGGAAGATATTAGCGGCCGATGAAAATAGATCAATCTCCCAAGTGCACGACGACATAAACATCCAATACCTTAACTACGCGCCCTACGGTTACTCCCCTTCACTCCCATCACCTAAAACCATATATGGCTTCAACGGTGAAACTATTGATCCACAGACACAAAATTACTTGCTGGGCCTAGGCTACAGAGTTTTCAACCCAGTACTTTTCCGCTTTCACAGCGCTGATAACTTCAGCCCATTCGAAGCGGGAGGTTTAAATGCATACGCTTATTGCGAAGGTGACCCTGTAAACAAAGCTGATCCAACCGGACAGTCGGGGGTTTTTTTAAGACTATTAAAAGGGATAGGTAACAGGCTTGGTCTGAGGCGTCCAGGAACCGCTACCAAGGTTGCTAAACCAAACTCGATGCCCGTGAGCCGGGCGGCATCTGAACACTCTGGAGCGTTGACATACGCAAGTCTTGACTCTCGAAGTTCTAGAAACAGTATATCTTCTGACTATGCCAGCATTGACTCATATTCTAGTACTGAAAGTGCCCCCCCTCTTCCACATCGACCACCACCTTCAAGCGCTGGACCCAGCGGCCAACTTTCGACTAGCAACCCTAATCGAGAACCTACCGGGAGAGTTTCTGAGGATATTGCTGCGTGGATCAATAACACCACAAGCGACGTAGCTCAAGACTTACTCACATTCTCACAAATCCCCCGCGCCGGGGCTCAAGCGAACCGAAGGCACTTGTCAGTACAAAACGCTGGTATTCGCAGAAGCGAAAGCTTCCTGAGGCATGCCCAGTCTTCGTCTGAACGCCCCCTATCCCTGTATTCAGACGGTGGTTTATTTCGCTGGCGAGATCGTCGTCGTTAAGATGTGCTGGCTCTTCAGAAAACCCATCAAGTCAATATGTGGCGCATGAGAGAGCAACATAATGGATTAGAGCGTAATCATGTGCGTGGGCCGCGCTTTATCTGGCACCCGTAAAAAAGCCCCTCGACTTGAGGGGCTCTTGTTAAGAGACGCTGATTACGCCGCCCCCCACATCTTATGCGGGTCAATCACAAACTTCTTCGGCACCCCCGCATCAAACTCGCCATACCCTTCCGGCGCCTGATCCAGGTTAATCACCTGCACGCCCACCACTTCGGCAATGTTAATCCGGTCCCACATAATCGCCTGCATCAGCTGACGGTTGTACTTCATGGTCGGAGTCTGCCCGGTGTGGAAGCTGTGTGACTTCGCCCAACCCAGGCCAAAGCGAATGCTCAACGCACCGATCTTGGCGGCGGCATCCACCGCACCCGGGTCTTCGGTCACGTACAGGCCCGGGATACCGATGCTGCCGGCTACACGGGTCACTTGCATCAGCGAGTTCAGCACGGTGGCCGGGGCTTCGTGCTTGGCGCCTTCATGGCCATGGCCACGGGCCTCAAAGCCTACAGCGTCAACGGCGCAGTCCACTTCAGGCTCACCGAGGATATCGACGATCTGCTCGTGCAGCGGAGTATCCTTGGACAGGTCGACCACTTCAAAGCCCTGCGACTTGGCGTGGGCCAGGCGGGCGGGGTTGAGATCGCCGACGATGACGCAGGCGGCGCCCAGCAGGCGAGCCGAGGCAGCGGCAGCCAGGCCGACCGGGCCAGCGCCCGCGACGTAAACGGTGCTGCCAGGGCCTACGCCAGCAGTGACGGCGCCGTGGTAGCCGGTAGGCAGAATGTCGGACAGGCAGGTCAGGTCACGGATCTTTTCCATGGCCTTGTCGCGCTCGGGCAGTTTCAGCAGGTTGAAGTCGGCGTATGGCACCAGCACGTATTCCGCCTGGCCACCGGTCCAGTCACCCATGTCGACGTAGCCGTAGGCACCGCCGGCGCGGGCCGGGTTGACGGTGAGGCACACGCCGGTGTGCATCTCTTTGCAGGAGCGGCAGCGGCCGCAGGCGACGTTGAACGGTACCGACACCAGGTCGCCGATCTGCATGCGCTCGACGTCGCTGCCCTTCTCGACGATTTCACCGGTGATTTCGTGGCCCAGGACCAGGCCGACCTGGGCAGTGGTGCGGCCGCGGACCATGTGCTGGTCGGAGCCGCAGATGTTGGTGGAGACCACCTTCAGGATCACGCCGTGCTCGATTTTCTTGCCGCGCGGGTCCTGCATTTTCGGGTAGTCGATCTTCTGCACCTCGACCTTGCCGGCGCCGAGATATACCACTCCACGATTGCCAGACATGCTCTTACCTCGCTTGATTTGTATTTATGCAGCGGTGGTTGAACGCGCCGCCATCCATGGGCGGCATGTGTTTCTGGAATGCAGGGAATTGTGGGCCGGATACGGCGGGATGCACTGACTGGGAGCGACAGGGAGATGCCTTTTAGCGGCAGGGGTGTCGTTGGAGGGTATGGAGGAAAGTAACAGAGGTGGCAGCCTGTACCGGCCTCTTCGCGGGCACGCCCGCTCCCACAGGTACTGCGCCGCCCTCAGGTCCAGCGCAATACCTGTGGGAGCGGGCGTGCCCGCGAAGAGGCCGGTACAGACGCTAGAGAACGACCGTCCGGTTAGCGTTAAGGAACACCCGCCGCTCGATGTGATAACCCACTGCCCGCGCCAGGGTCAGGCACTCGATATCGCGCCCTTTGGCAATCAGGTCTTCGGGGTAATGGCTGTGGTCCACCACTTCAACGCCCTGGGCAATGATTGGCCCTTCGTCCAGGTCGTTGTTGATGTAATGCGCAGTCGCGCCGACCATCTTCACGCCCTTGTTGTAAGCCTGGTGATAAGGCTTGGCACCCTTGAACCCCGGCAACAACGAGTGGTGAATGTTGATCGCCCAACCATCCAGGCGCCGGCACAGCTCGGGCGACAGCACCTGCATGTAACGGGCAAGGATGACCAGCTCGGCGCCGGTTTCCTCGATCACTTGCAGCACCTTGCGCTCTTGCCCAGGCTTGTCCTTGGGGTCGAGCGCGAAGTGGTAGTAAGGAATCTTGTGCCACTGGGCCAGCGGTTCCAGGTCGGGGTGGTTGGACACCACCGCAACCACGTCCATACCCAACTGGCCGATGCGCTGGCGATACAGCAGATCGTTCAGGCAGTGGTCAGCCTTGGACACCATGATCACCACCTTGGGGCGGTGATTCGGTGCGGTCAGCTCAAACGTCATGCCGAACGCTTCGCTGCGCTCGGCAAGGCCGGCCCGGAAGCCCGCCTCGTCGAAATCATCCGGCTGGCGGAACTCCACGCGAATGAAGAAGCGCCCCGACTGCCGGTCATCGAAGGAGTGGTGCTCCGTCACGTAGCAGCGCTGCTCGAAGAGGTAACGCGTCACCACGTCGACGGTGCCGAGCATGCTCGGGCAGTCGGCGGTGAGAATCCAGGTATCCGGTGCCCGACTCATGTTCTGCGCTCCTTAGGCTTCGATGCTCAAGCCGTACTCGGCCGAAGCGTCCTGCAGCCACAGCCACCAGTAGTCGGAGAAGCTGCGGCGAATCACCAGTTCCCAGGTGTCTTCGGCGGTGCGGCGGATCACCAGTTGCGACTTGGCAAACACGGTACCCACAGCCTTGCCCACCGGGAAGTTGTTCGGGTGAACATCATAGCTGGTGGACTTCATCAGCACTTCACGCACATTCGGGCCGCGCAGTTCCAGCAGGCTTTGCCCGCCGCTCACGTTCACCACCTGGATGTGCTGGCCTTCAAGGGCTGCACGCAGCTTTTGCTCGACCGCCAGTTCCTGGCCACCGGGTACGATCAGCAGCCATTCATCCGGGCCGACCCATTGCAGCGACATGTCGTTGTTGGCGACCACGGTCAGGGCCACCGGCAGTTCCAGGCCCAAGGCCTTGTGCACGCCTGCGGCGAATTCCGGGTTGTGGCCATCGCCGCGAAGGGTGAGGTGACCAAGGAACTTGCGTTCACGCAGGGTCACGCCTGCGTTCTTGCGGCCTTTGCCAACCAGGCTGGCCAGGTCGGCGTGGTGCAGTGGCGACTGGGCCTTGGCCTCGGCGCCGGGGTTTTGCTGGAAGACGTTGATAGCGCTCATTTCTTACCTGCCTTGAATTCTTGTTCGTCAGGGCAGCGCAGCACCGGGTTTTGGGCTGCGCCGCTATCCGGGGGCCTTTAGACGTTCTGCCGCTCACCCTTCGGATCGAAGAACACCGAAGACACGATCTCCGCCTCGATCACGCTGCCATCCGCCTGCGGCGAGAACACCCGCTCGCCCATGCGCTTGAGGCCGCCTTTGACCACGCCCATGGCGAACGAATAGCCCAGGGAGTTGGACGCGTAGCTGGAGGTCACGTGGCCAACCATGTCCATCGGGATCGGCTGTTTCGGGTCGAACACCAGCTGGGCACCTTCCGGCAGCCACTTGGTCGGGTCGACCGGCTTCAGGCCTACCAGTTGCTTGCGGTTCTCGCGCACGCAGTCTTCACGGTTCATGCCACGCAGGCCGATCCACGAGAACGGCTTGTTGCGGCCCACGCACCAGCTCATGTTCAGGTCGTCCGGGTTCATCGAACCGTCGGTGTCCTGGCCAACGATGATGAAGCCCTTCTCGGCACGCAGTACGTGCATGGTCTCGGTGCCGTACGGGGTCAGGTTGTACTTCTTGCCGGCCTCGATGATCTGTTCCAGCACGCCCATGGCGTAGTTGGCCTGCACGTTCACTTCGTACGACAGCTCACCGGTGAACGAGATTCGGAACACACGGGCTGGCACGCCGCCCACGTTGCCTTCCTTCCAGGTCATGAACGGGAAGGCTTCCTTGTCCATGTCGATGTCGGTCAGCTCGCTCAGCAGCTTGCGGCTGTTGGGGCCGGACAGGGTCATGGTGGCCCAGTGGTCGGTGACCGAGGTGAAGTACACCTTCAGCTCTGGCCATTCGGTCTGGTGGTACAGCTCCATCCACTGCAGCACGCGGGCGGCACCGCCGGTGGTGGTGGTCATGATGAAGTGGTTGTCGCCAACGCAGGCGGTTACGCCGTCGTCGAAGACCATGCCGTCTTCCTTGCACATCAGGCCGTAGCGGGCCTTGCCCACGTCGAGCTTGGTCCAGGCGTTGGTGTAGATGCGGTTGAGGAATTCGCGCGCGTCCGGGCCCTGGATGTCGATCTTGCCCAGGGTGGAGGCGTCCAGCAGGCCCACGCTGTCGCGCACGGCCTTGCATTCACGGGCCACGGCGGCATGGATGTCTTCACCGGCTTTCGGGAAGTACCACGGGCGCTTCCACTGGCCGACGTCTTCGAACTCGGCGCCGTTCTTCACGTGCCAGGCATGCAGGGCGGTGAAGCGAACGGGCTCGAACAGGTGACCACAGTGACGCCCCGCTACGGCGCCGAAGGTGACCGGCGTGTAGTTGGGACGGAACATGGTGGTGCCCATTTCCGGGATGGTGATGCCGATCGAACGGGCGGCGATGGCCAGGCCGTTGATGTTGCCCAGTTTGCCCTGGTCGGTACCGAAGCCCAGCGCGGTGTAGCGTTTGACGTGCTCGACCGACTCGAAGCCTTCGCGGGTGGCCAGCTCGATACCGGCGGCGGTCACGTCGTTCTGTTGGTCGACGAACTGCTTCGGCCCCTTGGTGCCTTTGTCGTGCGGCACCAGGAACAGCGCCACGGTGGCCTCTTCCTTGCGTGCAACGGTTTTTGGCAGGGTGCCGACAGTGGCTTTGAAGCCTGCTTCGGTGGCTGCGCGTACGCCGCCTTCGAAACCATCGGCAATCACGTCGCCAAGGGCGTAGACGCCATTGATACCACCCACGCATTCGCGTTTTTGCGGCGCATCGCCCGGCACGAAGCCGAGGATATCGTCACGCCATACCGGGCGACCGCCCAGGTGCGAAGCCAGGTGAACGATCGGGCTGTAGCCACCGGAGCTTGCGATCAGGTCGCACTCGAGGGTTTCGCCTGGGCTGGTGACTTTGTGCGCCTGCACATCGATGGCGGCCACACGGGCGCCAGTGACGTGCTTGCTGCCTTTGGCTTCGACCACAGCGCTGGAGGTAAGGATGCGAATGCCTTTGGCACGTGCCTCTTCAACCAGCGAACCACGTGGGTTGTGGCGGGCGTCGGCAATGGCGACCACTTGCAGGCCGGCGTCGTGCCAGTCCAGCGCGGCGCGATAGGCGTGGTCGTTGTTGGTCGACAGCACCAGCTTGCGGCCTGGGGCCACGCCGTAGCGGCGAACGTAGGTAGACACCGCACCGGCCAGCATGTTGCCCGGTACGTCGTTGTTGCCGTACACCAGCGGGCGCTCGTGGGCGCCGGCAGCCAGTACCACGCGCTTGGCGCGTACACGGTGCACGCGGTGGCGTACCTGGCCGATCGGGGCGCGGTCGCCGAGGTGGTCGGTGAGGCGCTCGTGAATGGTCAGGAAGTTATGGTCGTGGTAGCCGTTGACTGTGGCGCGTGGCAGCAGGGTCACTTCCGGCAGGCCTTCCAGCTCTTTGACCACGGCGTTTACCCAGTCGGCGGCAGGCTTGCCGTCGAGGGTTTCGCGGGTGTCGAGCAGGCTGCCGCCGAACTCTTCCTGCTCGTCAGCCAGGATCACACGGGCACCGCTGCGCGCAGCGGCCAGTGCCGCAGCCAGGCCAGCAGGGCCGGCACCGACGATCAGCACGTCGCAGTGCTGGTTCATGTAGTCGTAGCTGTCCGGGTCGTTCTGCAGCGGTGCACGGCCCAGGCCGGCAGCTTTACGGATGTACTTCTCGTACGTCATCCAGAACGATTTCGGGTACATGAAGGTTTTGTAGTAGAAGCCCGGCGGCATCATGCTGCCGCCCACCTTGCCAAGGATGCCCATGACGTCGTTGTTGACGTTCGGCCAGCCGTTGGTGCTGGTGGCGACAAGGCCTGCGTACAGCGCCTGCTGGGTGGCACGCACGTTGGGGATCTGGGTGGCTTCGCTGGAACCGATCTGCAGGATGGCGTTCGGCTCTTCGGTACCCGAGGCGATGATGCCGCGTGGGCGCGAGTACTTGAAGCTGCGGCCAACGATGTCGACGCCGTTGGCCAGCAACGCGGCGGCCAGGCTGTCACCGGCATAACCCTGGTAGGTCTTGCCGTTGAAGCTGAAGTTCAGGACCTTGCTGCGGTCGATACGGCCGCCGCTGGCGAGGCGATAGGTCTGGCTCATACTTTTTCCCCTTGGCCTTTGACGGTCGACGGTGCGTTTGCAGCTTTACCGTTGGCGGTCACTTGCGGCTTCTCGCCAATCTTGTAGGTTTCCAGAATCTCGTAGGTCACGGTGTCGCGGGTGACGTTGAAGTACTGGCGGCAGCCGGCAACGTGGTCCCACAGTTCATGGTGAATCCCGCGTGGGTTGTCACGGTAGAACATGTAGGTGCCCCACTCCTCGTCGGAGCAGGCGTTAGGGTCCAGCGGGCGGGCGATGTGCGCCTGGCCAGAGGCGTGGAACTCTTCTTCGGAGCGCAGCTCGCCGCAGTGGGGACAGAAAATATGCAACATGACGGTGTCTCCGGTTAGTGGGCGACGGCGGCGGCGCCGTGTTCGTCGATCAGTGCGCCGTTGTAGAAACGGTCCATGGAGAACGGCGCGGCCAGTGGGTGCATTTCGCCCTTGGCCAGGCTCGCGGCGAAGACGTTGCCCGAACCCGGGGTTGCCTTGAAGCCGCCAGTGCCCCAACCGCAGTTGAAGAACATGTTCTTGACCGGGGTCTTGGTGATGATCGGGCAAGCGTCCGGCGAGGTATCCACGATGCCGCCCCACTGGCGGTTCATGCGAACACGCGACAGGTTGGGGAACATTTCGACGATGGCCTGCAGGGTGTGCTCGATCACCGGGTACGAACCGCGCTGGCCGTAGCCGACCCAGCCGTCGATACCGGCACCGATCACCAGGTCGCCCTTGTCGGACTGGCTGATGTAGCCGTGTACGGCGTTGGACATGATCACGCTGTCGATGATCGGCTTGATCGGCTCGGACACCAGCGCTTGCAGCGGGTGCGATTCCAGCGGCAGGCGGAAGCCGGCCAGCTTGGCCATGTGCCCGGAGTTACCGGCGGTGACTACGCCGACGCGCTTGGCGCCGATGAAGCCTTTGTTGGTTTCCACACCGATGACCGCGCCGTTTTCCTTGCGGAAGCCGATCACTTCGGTTTGCTGGATCAGGTCAACGCCCAGGGCGTCGGCCGCACGGGCGAAGCCCCAGGCCACGGCGTCGTGACGGGCCACGCCACCACGGCGCTGTACGGTGGCGCCCAGGATCGGGTAGCGGGTGTTCTTCGAGCAGTCCAGGTACGGGATTTCTGCGGCAACCTGGGCGGTGTTCAGCAGCTCGCCATCCACGCCGTTCAGGCGGTTGGCGCTGACACGGCGCTCGGAGTCACGCATGTCTTGCAGGGTGTGGCACAGGTTGTACACACCACGCTGGGAGAACATGACGTTGTAGTTCAGGTCCTGGGACAGGCCTTCCCACAGCTTCATGGCGTGCTCGTACAGGTGCGCCGACTCGTCCCACAGGTAGTTGGAACGCACGATGGTGGTGTTACGGGCGGTGTTGCCGCCGCCCAGGTAGCCCTTCTCGATCACGGCGACGTTGGTGATGCCGTGCTCTTTGGCCAGGTAATAGGCCGTGGCCAGGCCATGGCCGCCACCGCCGACGATAACCACGTCGTACACCTTTTTAGGGGTGGGCGTGCGCCACATGCGCTGCCAGTTTTCGTGGTGGCTGAGGGAGTGTTTGAAAAGGCCGAAGCCCGAGTAGCGTTGCATGGTCGTTTACTCCACTCAGCGGTAAACAGGGAAGTCGGCGCACAGGGCAGCGACGTTCTTCGCCACATCGGCTTCGACGTCTGCGTCACCGAGGTTGTCGAGGATGTCGCAGATCCAGCCGGCCAGGGCCACGCACTGGGCAACCTTGAAGCCACGGGTGGTGACGGCCGGGGTGCCGATGCGCAGGCCCGAGGTGACGAACGGCGACTGCGGGTCGTTCGGCACGGCGTTCTTGTTGACGGTGATGTGCGCGCGGCCCAGGGCGGCGTCGGCGTCTTTGCCGGTGAGGCCCTGGCGAATCAGGCTGACCAGGAACAGGTGGTTGTCGGTACCACCGGACACCACGTCGTAGCCACGGTCGATGAACACTTGGGCCATGGCCTGGGCGTTTTCGATCACTTGTTGCTGGTAGGCCTTGAAGCCTGGCTCCAGCGCTTCCTTGAAGCACACGGCCTTGGCGGCGATCACGTGCATCAGCGGGCCGCCTTGGGCGCCCGGGAATACGGCGGCGTTCAGCTTTTTCTCGATCTCTTCGTTCGACTTGGCCAGGATCAGGCCGCCACGTGGGCCGCGCAGGGTCTTGTGGGTGGTGGTGGTCACCACGTCGGCGAACGGGATCGGGTTCGGGTACAGGCCAGCAGCAACCAGGCCGGCAACGTGGGCCATGTCGACGAACAGCAGCGCACCGACCTTGTCGGCGATGGCGCGGAAGCGTGGGAAGTCGAGGGTTTTGGAGTAGGCCGAGAAGCCGGCAACGATCATTTTCGGCTTGTGCTCGACGGCCAGGCGCTCGACTTCGTCGTAGTCGATCAGGCCGGTGTTGGTGTCGATGCCGTACTGAACAGCGTTGTACAGTTTGCCCGAGGACGACACTTTGGCGCCGTGGGTCAGGTGGCCGCCGTGGGCCAGGCTCATGCCGAGGATGGTGTCACCGGCCTGCAGCAGGGCCAGGTAGACGGCGCCGTTGGCAGACGAGCCAGAGTGCGGCTGGACGTTGGCATAGTCGGCGCCGAACAGCTGCTTGGCGCGCTCGATGGCCAGGGCTTCTACCTTGTCCACGTGCTCGCAGCCACCGTAGTAGCGCTTGCCTGGGTAGCCTTCGGCGTACTTGTTGGTCAGGCCGCTGCCTTGGGCCTGCATGACGCGCTTGCTGGTGTAGTTCTCCGAGGCGATCAGCTCGATGTGATCTTCCTGGCGCTGTTCTTCGGCATTCATCGCCGCCAGCAGTGCGTCGTCGTAACCCTGGATCTGGTCTTGCTTGCTGAACATCGTGTATCTCCCGGCAGCGATCGTTTTTTGTCGTGGGGCACTGTGGCCCTTTGTGGCGATGTTATGACTGGTCGGGGCGGGTCAGATGCCTGCGCACGCCTTGCAATGGCGCGTTTACGACATTCGTTGCGGCGTTGGCTTCTTCGCGGGCACGCCCGCTCCCACAGGAATTTGCACAGGCCCATGGTTCCTGGCCTGCGCGGTCCTTGTGGGAGCGGGCGTGCCCGCGAAGAGGCCGGTACAGACAGCACAGCCATCAGCCTATGCACCGCTTGTATAGGCAACTGCTGAATCGATGGTTTAGAGTGCTGTTCTGCGTCGTTCACAGGACCGTGTCATGACAGATAAGAGCCAACAATTCGCCAGCGACAACTATTCCGGCATCTGCCCCGAAGCCTGGGCAGCAATGGAAAAGGCCAACCACGGCCACGACCGCGCCTACGGCGACGACCAGTGGACCGAGCGCGCCTCGGAATACTTCCGCAACCTGTTCGAAACCGACTGCGAAGTGTTCTTCGCCTTCAACGGTACCGCTGCCAACTCCCTGGCCCTGGCCTCGCTGTGCCAGAGCTACCACAGCGTCATCTGCTCCGAGACCGCCCACGTCGAGACCGACGAATGCGGTGCGCCGGAGTTCTTCTCCAACGGTTCCAAGCTGCTGACGGCGGCCAGCGTCAACGGCAAGCTGACGCCGGAATCCATCCGCGAAGTGGCGCTCAAGCGCCAGGACATCCACTACCCAAAACCACGGGTGGTCACCATCACACAGGCCACCGAAGTAGGCACCGTTTATCGCCCAGATGAGCTCAGAGCGATCAGCGCCACCTGCAAGGAGCTGGGCCTCAACCTGCACATGGACGGCGCGCGCTTTACCAATGCCTGCGCGTTTCTCGGCTGCAGCCCGGCCGAACTGACCTGGAAGGCCGGTGTAGATGTGCTGTGCTTTGGCGGCACCAAGAACGGCATGGCCGTGGGTGAGGCGATCCTGTTCTTCAACCGCCAGCTGGCCGAAGACTTCGACTACCGCTGCAAGCAGGCCGGGCAACTGGCCTCGAAGATGCGCTTCCTGTCGGCACCGTGGGTGGGCCTGCTGGAAGATGGCGCCTGGTTGCGCCATGGCAATCACGCCAACCATTGCGCGCAGTTGCTGGCGTCGTTGGTGAGTGACTTGCCGGGTGTGGAACTGATGTTCCCGGTGGAGGCCAACGGGGTGTTCCTGCAAATGCCGGAGCCTGCGATTGAAGCACTGCGGGGCAAGGGGTGGCGGTTCTATACCTTTATTGGTAGCGGTGGTGCGCGGTTCATGTGCTCGTGGGATACCGAGGAAGAGCGGGTGCGTGAGCTGGCTGCGGATATCCGCAGCATCATCACCGCCTGACAGACCGCATTCGCGGGCATGCCCGCTCCCACAGGATTACAGCGCCTTCAAACGCTGTGCAGTACCTGTGGGAGCGGGCAAGCCCGCGAAGAAGCCAACACCGATCTAGAGTTTGAACCCACCCATCTGCCGAGCCAGGTCATCCGCCAAGCCGCGCAACGCCTGGCATTCTTCCCGACATCCCTGCACTTCGGCCGCCGTCTCCCGCGCCAAGTCGGAAATCCCCTGCACTGTCCGGTTGATTTCCTCAGTCACCGCTGACTGCTCTTCCGTCGCCGTAGCCACCTGATGGTTCATGTCGCTGATGTGCTCCACCTGATCGGTAATCGCGCCCAGCGACGCCCCGGTGCGCTGGCTCGATTCCACGCCACTGCCAGTCGCCTGCTGCCCCGCCTGCATCGAGCTCACCGCCGAACCCGCGCCCTGCTTCAGGCGCTGGATCATCTGCTGCACTTCATCGGTGGACAGCTGTGTACGCCGGGCCAACGTACGCACCTCATCGGCCACCACGGCAAACCCACGCCCCATCTCCCCTGCCCTTGCGGCCTCGATGGCAGCGTTCAACGCCAGCAAATTGGTTTGTTCAGAAATGCTACGGATTACCGCGAGCACTTCATCGATCGAGGCGACTTCATCGGCCAACTGGCTGACGGCATCAGCGGCCTTGCCGATGTCGCCCGACATGCCCTCGACACCACGAATCGAGCGTTGCACCACCTCACGCGCCTGCAAGGCCTCGTCCCGTGCCGACTGCGAGGCCTGCGCCGCATCACCGGCATTGCGGGCTATGTCCTGCACGGTCAGGCCCATCTCGTGTACAGCGGTGGCGACCATCTCGGTCATTTCCTGCTGCCGTCCGGAACGCTCGGCGGTGTTGTCCACCACCTGAGTCACCTGCTCAACCGCCCGGTGCAGGCGCTCGGAAGTTTGCAACACCTCACCAATCAGGCTGCGCTGGCTGTCGAGGAAGCGGTTGAAGCCACGGGCCAGGTCACCCAGTTCGTCCTGGCGCGTGTCATCCAGACGATGACTGAGGTCGCCCCCACCACTGCCGATTTGCACCAGTGCAGCGGTAACGCGGCGGATCGGCCGCACCAGACCACGCGCCAGTAGCACCACCAACAGCAGCGACACCAACGCTACAGCACCACCGATAAGACTGGTCAGCCAGACGGCCTGGTGCATTTGCGCGTAGATTTCCGACTCTGGCACTTCGGCCACCAGGGTCCAGTTGAGGTCGCGCAGGGGCAAACCAAGCGCCAGGTAGCGTTCGCCGTCACGGCTGAAGCGGCTGCTGCGCAGACCTTCGCTTCCCGTCATGACACCCTTGGCTGCGTCCGCGCCAAGCTGCTCGGCAAGTTGGCGCTTGCCACTGAAGGCAGCGTCCGGATGCACCTGGATCAAGCCGTCGTTACGCACCAGAAATACTTTGCCGTGTTCGCCGAAACTGAAGTCGTGAATCAGCTTCGACAGCTCGGTCATGCGCAGGCCCATGCCGGCCACGCCCACCAATTGGCCCTGCTTTTCCACGCGATAGTCGATGAACAGCGCCAGCTCGCCAGTGGCACCATCGATGTCGATGTTGATGAACCGCTCGGCGCCGCTGTCGATGTAGCCGTAAAACCATTTGTCCTTGGGGTTGCTGCGGCTGAGGGTGCGGTCCAGGCCATTCTCGTTGTAATAGTGGCCGGTTTCGGTCGAGGCAAACAGGGTGGTGAAAGCCTTGTTGCGCTGCTTGGCGGCGGCCAGGTATTCGATGAATTGCGGGGCCTGGGCGGGGTCTTCGCCAGCAGCCAGCCAGTCGCGCAGCAGGGTGTTGCCGGCAATGTCTGCAGCAGCTACCAGCGGCTGGCCGAGCATGCGCTCGATGTCATTGCGGATGGCCTCGATGCTGGCCGGCAGCGCAGTGTCGACCAGGTAGCGATCGGTGAGGCGATTGAGCGCCACGGTGAAAATGATGACCACCACCAGGATGCTGGCCAGCAGGGCGGCGCCCATGCTGGTGATCAACTGCCACTGGATGCTTTTACGCCAGATACGCATGCCCCTACTCCCCGCACATTATTGTTTTGCGAGAAGTGTATACACTTGCGTATCCAGTTAATCCAGTGATCTAGAACAACAACACAGATCCTGTGGGAGCGGGCGTGCCCGCGAAGAACACGACGCGGTGTCTGGCACCGGCTGCGCCGGTGTTCGCGGGCGCGCCCGCTCCCACAGGGGGCTCGGCATCAAGCCGTCATTGCTCGGCAATGGTCCGCACGATGGCGTCCACCGTGGCGTCGATCTGCGCCTGGGTACGTGCCAGGGTTTGCTGGTGTTCTTTCTGCAGTTCAACCTGCCTGGAGCACAGGTTAAGGGCAGCCAGCACCAGCAGTTTGTCACCGATCAGGGTCGGGTACTGACGCTTGGTCTCGTTCAGGGCGGTGTTGAGCATCCGCACCGCCTGAGCCAGGGTTTCTTCCTGGCCCTCTGGCGCCTTGATCGAATAGTCGATGCCGAGAATCGACACGACATTGACCGGCTGCTCGTGCAATCTCATGCGCCGACAGCGCTGGCGCGCTCAACCAGGGCTTGCAGGCGGGCGGCGGTGCTGCCGTTCTTCTCTTCCTGCTCCATCAGCGACAGCTGCAGGGTTTCGTTCTCTTCCTTGGCCTGTGCCAATTGCGTGCCGAGGGTAGCGTTCTGCTCGGTGAGTTGAGCGTTTTTCTGCATCAGGTCGCTGACCAGTTGCTCGATTTGATTCAGGGAAGCTTCCAGCATGGGTCTATCTCAGGTTGTTGCGAGGGGCGCACACGATAAAGAAAAGTGCCGCCCATCGCCATTAAATATCGGATTCATAAGGTGTCGAACCCGCAGATTGACAGGGTAACGGCCCCCTTGTTCCGACCTGCGTCAACCGCCGGTCAGGAAAAGGTTAGCCACCTCACAATTTTCAACGGTCGCACTCAAGACTGGCCAGTCACGACCGATAGCCCGGCAAGTCACGTTTCGTCGCACTGTGCGCACCTTATTTCCCCTTGCCTGGACCCTCCTCTCCATGTCTCTACGCAACATGAACATCGCCCCGCGCGCGCTGCTGGGCTTCGCCCTGATCGGCCTGCTGATGCTTGGCCTTGGTGTCTTCTCGCTGATACAGATGGGCAACATCCGCCAGGCCGGCGTGGCTATCGAGCAGGTCAGCGTGCCCAGCATCAAGATCCTCGACGAGCTCACCGCGCTGAACCTGCGCATGCGCACCCTCTCCTACCGCCTGCTGCTCAACCGCGAGCCGGACACCCAGCGCGACACCCTCAACCTGCTGGACCAGCGCAACAGCCAGATAGACCGCGCACGCCAGGCCTACCTGCCCATGATCGGCGCCGCCGACGAACAGGCCGCGTTCGACCAGTATGGCCAGTTGCTCAACCAGTACCGCCAGCTGGAGTCACGCATGCGCACCCTGAGCCAGGCCGACCGCCTGGACGAGCTGCGCGACCTGCTGAACCGCGATCTGCTGGCCAACTCCGAGCAGATCAACAAGGTCATGGACACCCTGGTGCGCATCAACACGGACCAGACCCGCGCCACCAACGAGAAGGCTGCCAACCAGTACGCTGCGGCCTTCGCCCTGGTGATCGGCCTGCTGGTGGCCGCTACCGTGCTGACCTTCGCCTGCGCCTTCCTGCTGACCCGCAGCATCGTCAAGCCGATCGAAGAAGCGCTCAAGAGCGCCGAACAGGTCGCCGACGGTGACCTGACCCACATCATCCGCGCCGAAGGCACCGACGAAGCCGCCCGCCTGCTGCGCGCCATGGCCCGCATGCAGGACAAGCTGCGCGACACCCTGCAGCAGATTGCCGGCTCGGCCACGCAGCTGGCCTCGGCAGCCGAAGAGCTGAATGCCGTCACCGACGAAAGTGCCCGTGGCTTGCAACAGCAGAACAACGAGATTGAACAGGCCGCCACAGCCGTTACTGAAATGACCAGCGCTGTCGAAGAAGTGGCGCGCAATGCCGTGAGCACTTCTGAAGCGTCCAGTGAGGCCAGCCGCTCCACCGGCGACGGTCGTGACCTGGTGATGGAGACCGTGGGGGCCATCGAGCGCATGAGCGGTGATGTGCAAGCCACTGCCAAACTGATTATCCACCTGGCCGAACAGTCGCGTGACATCGGCAAGGTACTCGACGTGATCCGTGGCCTGGCCGACCAGACCAACCTGCTGGCACTGAACGCCGCCATCGAAGCAGCGCGTGCCGGTGAGGCGGGCCGTGGTTTTGCTGTGGTGGCCGATGAAGTGCGTGCACTGGCCCATCGCACCCAGCAGTCGACCAGCGAAATCGAGCGCATGATCGGCAGCATCCAGGGCGGTACGGAAGAAGCGGTGGAGTCGATGCGCACCAGCACCGAACGCGCCGAATCCACCCTGAACATCGCCCGTGGTGCGGGCATGGCGCTGGATACCATTGCCGGGGCGGTGGCGCAGATCAACGAGCGTAACCTGGTGATTGCCAGCGCGGCGGAAGAACAGGCGCAGGTGGCACGAGAAGTGGACCGCAACCTGGTGAACATCAATGACCTGTCGGTGCAGAGTGCTACCGGGGCGCATCAGACCAGTGCGGCGAGTGCTGAGCTGTCGCGCCTTGCCGTGGACCTGAATGGGTTGGTGGCACGCTTCCGTACCTGATCTGAATGACTTGGGGCCGCTATGCGGCCCTGATCTGTTCAACGCTTTTGATGGGGCTCGAAGACCTGCTGGCGATAGGGCCAACGAAGGGCGAGAACTCGGCCTCTGCCAGATCCATCACGGAGAGGCCATAGCCGCCTCCCTTAAGCTTATTGTTCAGGGACTTGGCAGTCGAAACTCCTTTCACCCCAACCTTCACAAGGCCTGCGGCAGCGACCAACTCAGTACTACCAGGTACGCCGTAAGAAACCAGCTTACTTCCAACGAGGGCCGTCCACTTCGCTGTTTCAGACAATACTTTTAGCCTGCTCGGGCCAGACCAGGCAGCTTTGATCCGCGAGCCTAACCATAAAGCGTTTTTTAACAACGTAAGAATACTGAACGCCCCGCTTGGGTCATGCCTGTTGATCGGATCGCCCAGGCAATAGGCATAAGCACTGATGCCACCCTTGGAAAATGGGCTCAGATGGTCTGCAGATAAGAATCGCCTTAACGCTGGGCGATATACTCTTCTGCCGTTGCCGAGCAAGTAATTACCAGTGAACCGATCTTGGAACTCTCCATTGAATACGAGCAATGACTCAGGTCTGCCAGGCTGTAGGCCGTAAGGATCGTACCGCACTGGGCTCAATATATTCACAGCAATCGAAGCGCGCGGCATCATACAGATCCTCTAAGTGGTCTGAAGTGAAGTTACTTAACTTTCAGATACTCTGGAACTGACATATCTGCTAGCTCTCCGATAGCGCCGAGGGCCGCTTCGCAGCCCCAGCATCCCTTAATCAGTAATCGATCCGCACATCCCCTTTCGGCACACTGCAGCACGACAGGATGTAACCCTCGGCTTCGTCCTCTTCGGTAATGCCGCCGTTGTGCTCCATCTCCACCTCACCGCCCAGCTTGAGCACCTTGCAGGTGCCGCAAATGCCCATGCCGCAGGCTTTCGGGATCATCAAGCCAACCTTGGCCGCCGCCGCATGCACGGTCTCGCCCGGGGCAACGCGGATGCTCTTCTCGCTGCCGATGAACTCCACCAGATTGAGGTCGGAAACATCCAGCTCCGGTGCATCGGCCGCCTGCTCGGCGTGCTCCACTGCATCGGCCTTGGCCTCGGCCGGTGTCGCGCCGAACGACTCCTCGTGGTAGTTCTTCATGTCGAAGCCGACCGCTTCGAGCATGCGCTTGACCGCCGTCATGTAGGGCGTCGGGCCGCAGCAGAACACCACGCGGTCCATGTAATCCGGGGCAATCAGCTCCATCAGGCGCTGGTTCAGGTAACCGCGATACCCCGCCCACGGCTCGCCCAGGCCATGCTTCTCGCAAATGATGTGCAGGCTGAAGTTGGGGATGCGTGACGCCATCTGCTCCAGTTCGCGGTGGTAGATGATGTCCTTCGGCGAGCGGGCGCTGTGTACGAACACCATGTCGACGTTGGCGTTGGTGTCGTAGAACCAGCGCGCCATCGACATGACCGGGGTAATGCCCACGCCACCCGACAGGTACAACACCTTGCCTGCCGGGAAGTCGATGGCGTTGAACAACCCCACCGGCCCGTGCACCGGCAGCTCGGCACCTTCATGCATGGTGTCGTGCAGGAAGTTGGACACCAGCCCGCCCGGCACGCGCTTGACGGTGATCGAGAAGCTGTAGGGCACCGACGGCGAACTGGAGATGGTGTAGGAACGCATCACCGGCTTGCCTTCGATCTCCAGCTCCAGGGTGACGAACTGCCCGGGTTTGAAGAAGAACATGATCGGCTGATCGGCCATGAAGCAGAAGGTGCGCACGTCCCAGGTCTCCTGGATGACCTTGACGCAGCGCACGATGTGGCGGCCGTTGGCCCAGGTCTGGGTGGTGACCGGATTGAGGAAGGTATCGGACATGTTCATCTCCAGCAGCCGACTATTGGGCTTTTTATGGCTTGGATAATGCGCAAGCCGAAGGCGATGCACATTCCTGCCAGCGACATCGGCGTGCTTATCGCGACCAGCCCCGCGCTACAAGGGCTGTGGCGTCGTTATTCACATCGGCCATGTCGCCCATGGATACGGTTCGCGGCGGCTTCGGACGCACACTCCACGGCAAATAAACAAGCTGTTTCTTGAAGACAGCCTTGCGGCACCACAACAACGATTAGCCACCTTTTGCCGGCCGCACACGGCCCCGAGGAATACACGATGGACGTCACCGCAACCCTGAGCCTGGGCGATCCACTGGAACCTGCACGCAAGGCTACCGCCGAGATGCTGCAGACCCGCGAGCGCACCTACTCGCTGCCCCAGCCTTTCTACACCGACGAGCGTCTGTTCCAGATCGACATGCAGGAGATCTTTCAGAAAGAATGGCTGATCGCCGGCATGACTTGCGAAATTCCGGCAAAAGGCAACTACATCACCCTGCAGATCGGCAACAACCCGATCCTGGTGGTGCGTGGCGCCGAAGGTAAGGTGCACGCCTTCCACAACGTCTGCCGCCACCGCGGCTCGCGCCTGTGCGTCAGCGACAAAGGCAAGGTGGCCAAGCTGGTGTGCCATTACCACCAGTGGACCTACGAGCTGGACGGCCGCCTGCTGTTCGCCGGCACCGAAATGGGCGCCGACTTCGACATGAAGCAGTACGGCCTGAAGCCGGTGAACGTGAAGGTGGCCGGCGGCTACATCTTCATCAGCCTGGCGGAAAACCCGCCTGCCATCGACGAGTTCCTGGCCACCCTGGAACACTACATGGAACCGTACGACATGGAGAACACCAAGGTGGCGGTGCAAACCACCTTGATGGAAAAGGCCAACTGGAAGCTGGTGCTGGAAAACAACCGCGAGTGCTACCACTGCAGCGGTTCGCACCCGGAGCTGCTGCAAACCCTGCTGGAGTGGGACGACACCAACGACCCGCGCGCCAGCCAGGAATTCAAGGACCACGTGGCCGCCTCGGCCGCCGCCTGGGAAGCCGAGAAAATCCCGTACCTGCACAAGAGCCACGGCCTGCGTAACCGCATCGTGCGCATGCCGCTGCTCAAGGGCACCGTGTCGATGACCATGGACGGCAAGCAGGCCTGCCAGAAGCTGATGGGCCGCATCAAGAACCCCGACCTGGGCTCGATGCGCATCCTGCACCTGCCGCACTCGTGGAACCACTGCATGGGCGACCACATGATCGTGTTCACCGTGTGGCCGATCAGCGCTCAAGAGACCATGGTCACCACCAAGTGGCTGGTGCACAAGGACGCCGTGGAAGGTGTGGACTACGACCCGGAGCGTATGCGCAAGGTGTGGGACGCCACCAACGACCAGGACCGCCGTTTGGCGGAAGAGAATCAGCGTGGGATCAACTCCACAGCGTACCAGCCTGGGCCTTATTCGAAGACGTATGAATTTGGCGTGGTGAACTTCATTGACTGGTACAGCGGGCGGATGCTGAACAACCTGGGGGCTGAGCCGGCGCCTTACCTGAAGGAAGTGCTGGCGCAGTAGACCATCATCGGTGACCTGGCAGCGCTCCGGACTTAACCGCTTGAGCGCGCCAGGCAAACCATACGCTCGGAGATTTCCCTATACCTTGACAGTATAAGGGGCCGATCGTAACGACCTGATCCAGTTCGCAGCTGTTGCAAATCCTCTGCATACGTATGTAAACCCACGGCCTACGGTAGAGAGCATCTCGTCCAACATCGTCAAATCCATGAACGTCTCCCCCAATACCCCCGGAACTTCACGTGGATTAGTCCACAAGTAGCTGACTACTTCACGTCCTGCGGCAAAATTCCCTGTCAAACCGCCGCTAAAGTTCGTGACCGTATTTCCTAGAGCCAATAGATCCACGGCATTCTGAACACCTGGGGTCACCCCGTTGACGGCGGCGACCACCTGCCCTGCTACGCCAAAAGCGCCGGTCATGCTGAACTGCTGGTTCGAAACTCTGGGTAGAGTCGGTAGGTCCTGATGAGGAGCAGGAGAGGGATTCGTCCCACTGTTAGCCGCCTTAGCCTTCCTGTGCCCGACCACATTCTTCATTGTTCGAACGACCGCGCCCGAGAAGGTGGCTCCGCTGGAGAACAAGCCAACGCCCCTGAGTATGGCGCCCCAGAATGCGCCGCTTGGGTCATGCCGGTTTACCGGATCACCGCCACAGTAGACGTAACCATTGATGCCTCCCCTGGAAAACGGACTGAGCGAGTCGCAGGTCGTGAAGCGCATCAGGGTCGGGCTATAGAAACGACGGCCATTGCCCAACGGATAGTTGCCCGTGAGCGGATCGCGATGCTGGCCAGCAAAAGCCAGCGCCGGTGCTGGTCTGGTTTTCATGAAGCCGTAAGGTGAATAAGCGTGCAGACCTGGCAACACGGAGCGCTGCAGATCTGTCGCCAATAAATGAGTCGCCATAGGTTATCCACAGGAAAGAGCTGATAGGAATACCGTAGCGGTGACTGGAAGGTTTGCCTACTGGTATAAATGTCAGGACGAATGGCTGATCATTTTTTGGTCAAACGCAGCAAGGCACCATAACTGTTGGGCTACAGAAGACTCCGTACACCTTACCCACAGAAGCACCAACAGAGTTTGTGAGCAAAACGCGAACGTGAAGCGTCTGGGTTGTGGATAAGCGATTCAAGGCCTTGATAACCATGGATCAGAAGACTTTCGCACCAAATTGATCATTTATTAATCAACTCCTTGCAAGCCATGACCTGTGCAGCTTTCAGGTAATGCCGAACAGATTATCCACAGAGCAGCTAACAGCGATTGTGGGCAAAACCAGACAAAGCCACATCAATCTGTAGCTGATGAGCCAAGTCAGCGCTGATCACTTTATGATCAAAACTCTGTAAGCCAGGCTAGATAGGGCTTACAGCCATGCGCCAACACTTTATCCACACCTTGGCGAACAGATTCCGTGGGCAAAACAAACGTGTACCTGATATTTCTGCCAGTTTCGCCAAATCCAGCGATGTGATTGGGTAATGGCCACTACTTTGGCATTGCTCAGGAGTGACTTATGCACAGCCGCCAGGAAGGCACTGTGAAGTGGTTCGATGAAAAGCGGGGGATTGGGGTTATCAGCGCCGAAGGGCGGCGCAGGGATTACCTGGTTTTGCGCTGCGCCGCAGTGAATGTGGTGTTATCGAAGGGGGAACGGGTGTTGTTCGAGCCAGTGAGCGAGGCGCTAGGCTGTTGGGCGTTCAATGTGGCCAAGGCACATCATTAGCTTGTCAGGCCCAATCGCCGGCAAGCGAGCTCCCACAGGTATTGCACAGGGCCCGAAGGCAGTAGTAATCCCGTGAGAGCCGGCTTGCCGGCGATTAGGCCAGCTCAGGCTTCAGCGCAGCACACCTTCTTCTACCAACAGCTTGAGAATGGCCTCGGCGCCTTCCTGCGGAGAAACGTCCTTGAGCACCTTGCCGCCGCCCCCACTGGCCTTGGCCGTAGCCGCCTTCATGCGGTCGGCACCGCTCTTGGCCTTGATCACCTTCAGGCGCTTGGGGCGAGGACGGGCTGGTTGCAACTCGGCATCGGCCAACAGCTCATCTTCGACAATGGCCACGTTACGCGCCGCCAGCACACCCCGGCGCGCAGGCCCGAAGGCACTCTGGCGCGGCTTGGGCGCCGCGTTATCCACAGTCGCCAGCAACGGCAGGCGCACTTTCAGCCGGCGCCGCTGACCCCGCGGCAGAGCCTGCAAGACCTGGGCGGTGCCATTGTCGATCGACTCTACCTCGGCCAACCCCACAATCAACGGCCAGCCGAGCTTTTCCGCCAGCAGGAACGGCAACATGCCTGAACCCTCGCCCGTTTCAGCCTGGCTACCGGTCAGCACCAGCTGTGCCCCGGCGTCGCGCAGGTAGTCCCCCAGCACGCCCAGCACATCGGCGCCAGCCGGCTGCTCCAGCACGTCCAGGTGGTCCAGGCCCATGCCCAGATAAGCGCGCAGGGCCTCTTCGCGCGGGTCGCCGGCATGCACCACCTGCAAGTTATCCCCAGCCAGCTGCAATCCCAACTCCACAGCGCGGGCATCCTGCTCGGCGCGGCGGGCGCGGCCGGAGCTTGGGTGGGCACCGATGGAAACCAGGCTGATCACTTTCGTACTCATGCTCGTGCCCTTATGCCGCGTCGCGCTGGCCGCCGCTGCGGAAGTTGTCCACAGCCTCGATCAGTGCCTTGAGAATCGCCGAGCTGTCGCCAATCACCGACAGGTCGGCCCGTTTGATCATGTCGCAGCCAGGGTCCATGTTGATCGCCACCACCTTGTCGCAGGCGCCAATGCCCTGCAGGTGCTGGATCGCGCCCGAGATACCCACAGCCACGTAGACCCGTGCGGTCACCCAGGTACCGGTAGCACCCACCTGGCGGTTGCGCGGCATGAAGCCGTCGTCCACCGCCACTCGCGAGGCGCCTTCGGTGGCGCCCAAGGCTGCGGTAGCCTTGTGGTACAAATCCCAGTCCTTGACCCCGTTGCCGCCCGAGACGATGAACTCGGCCTCAGCCATGGCAATGGTGGCCGGGTCCACGGCCACCGAGCCGAGGTCTTCGATACGCGACAGGCTGCGCGCCACGCTTGTGGACAACTCCACCGGCAGCGCTTCGTGACGGGTTTCGCTGACCGGCTCGGCGCATTCGGCTGCGGCCAGGATCAAGCGTGGCACGGCGCGCTGCAGGTCTTGCTGGCCGGCACCGGCACGGCCGATGCACTGGCCATCCTTGACCTGCCACACCCGCGTCGCCGGGCGTTCGCCCAGTGCCGCGCCCAGGCGCCGGCCCAGCTCCCCGCCACCGGTGCGGCTGTCGGGCAGCAGCCAGTGGCGCGGGGTGAACTGGTTATCCACAGCCCGCAAGCCCTGCACCAGTTGCTCCGGTGCATAACCCTCGAATGCTTCGCCTTCGATGACCAGCAGGCGGTCGACGCCGGCTGTGGAAAAGTTGCTTTCCTTGTGTTCGTTGAACACCACCGCCAACACCGCACCATCGCTGCCAGCCAGACTGTGGGCCAGGCCGAGCAGGTCGCGGTCGTGGCTGCTGAGGCGGCCACCGACCATGTCGGGCACCACGGCAATGTAGAACGCCGGCGCCGGCACCTGGTGCAGCGGCAATTTGACTTCGGCCGCCGCCGTGCGCCGCCCGCCCACACCGGTGCCCTGCTGGGCGCCGCTGCGGTCGATGCGCTTGATGCCGGCCGGGCCGATGAAGCCTGCGGCAATCGCATGGGGGTTCTTGCGGATGAGGCCGTTGGGCCCCATCCAGCTGGTCTGTTGCGTCTGCATGGCCGCATGCAGCGGGTGCAGGCGGTTACGGGCGATCCACTCGGCGCGTGGGTCGCGGCGGATAATGTCGCTCATCAGTGCACCTCCGCAGGTTCACGTTTGGCCGCTTGCGGCTTTGGGGCGGCGGGCGATTCCTCTTCGATCAGCACGTCGGCCACCAGCTCGGCCAGATCCTTGATCTGTGGGCGCGGTTCGACCACACCTTCGAGCATGGCGGTGCACTGCGGGCAACCCACGGCCACCAGCTCGGCCTCGGTTTCGCGAATGTCGTCCATGCGCATGTCGGGGATACGTTGCTTGCCCGGGATGTCGGTGATCGGCGCACCGCCACCACCGCCGCAGCAACGGGAACGGAAGCCAGAACGTTGCATCTCGCGCACTTCGATACCCAACGCCTTGAGCACTTCACGCGGGGCTTCGTACTCGCCGTTGTAACGGCCCAGGTAGCACGGGTCGTGATAAGTGACGCTGCCGCCCTTGTGCTGGCCAAGGTTGAGCTTGTTGGCCGCGATCAGTTCGGCGATGTAGGTGCTGTGGTGCTGCACCTGGTAATCACCGCCCAGCGCGCCGTATTCGTTCTTCAGCACATGGAAGCTGTGCGGGTCGCAGGTGACGATGCGCTGGAACTTGTACTTGGCCAGGGTCTGGATATTGCGTTTGGCCAGTTGCTGGAAGGTCGCTTCATCGCCCAGACGGCGGGCGACGTCGCCGCTGTCGCGTTCTTCCAGGCCGAGCACGGCAAAGTCCACGCCCGAAGCCTTGAGCACTTTGACAAACGAACGCAGGGTACGCTGGTTGCGCATGTCGAAGGCACCATCACCGACCCAGAACAGCACTTCGGTGGTTTTCACCTCGGACAGCAGTTTCAGGTTCAGGTCCGCAGCCCAGTTCATGCGCCCGCCAGGGGCGAAGCCGCCCGGGTTGTCGGTAGCGATCAGGTTGTCCAGCACCTCGGCGCCCTTGTTCGGGGTGGCGCCCTTTTCCAGGGTGAGGTGGCGGCGCATGTCGACGATGGCATCGACGTGCTCGATCATCATCGGGCATTCCTCGACGCAGGCACGGCAGGTGGTGCACGACCACAGCGTTTCCGCGTCGACCAGGCCATTGACGATAGGCTGGTGCGGGTGACCGCCGTGCTCGCCAATCGGTTTACCCGGGTACGGGCTGCCGGCGAACTGGGCGTCGGTGCCACCGGCCAGGCCGATGACCATGTCCTGGATGAGCTTTTTCGGGTTAAGCGGCTGGCCGGCGGCAAAGGCCGGGCACATGGCTTCACATTTACCGCACTGCACGCAGGCGTCGAAGCCCAGCAGCTGGTTCCAGGTGAAGTCCGCCGGTTTTTCCACGCCCAGCGGCGCGTTCGGGTCTTCCAGGTCCAGCGGCTTGAGGCCGGTGGAGCGGCCTCCCCCGAAACGTTCGGCGCGGCGGTGCCAGGCCAGGTGCAGGGCACCGGCGAAGGCGTGTTTCATCGGGCCGCCCCAGGTCATGCCGAAGAACAGCTCCGACACGCCCCACAGCACGCCCAGGCCAAGGATGCCGACCATCACCCAGCCACCGGTGTTGGCGGGCAGGATGCCGGCAACCGGCAAGGTGGCGATGAAGAAGCTCACGGCGAACGCCATCAGGCTCTTCGGCAGACGCATCCACGGGCCCTTGGACAGGCGCGAGGGTGGGTTGAGGCGGCGTTTGAAGACGAAGATGGCGCCGCTGAACATGATTACGGTGGCCACCAGCAACGCGTAGCCGAGGATTTTGCTTTGCAAGCCAAAGCCGTGCACCAGGATGGCCAGCACGGCCGACAGCACAAAGCCGCCCGCGGTGGCCACGTGGGTCTTGGACATGTACTTGTCGCGCTCGACCACATGGTGCAAGTCCACCAGATAGCGGCGCGGCATGGCCAGCAGGCCGCCGATCAGGTTGACCTTGCTTGGCCGGCCACGCCGCCACATGCGCACCCGGCGCAGGGCGCCGAGCACTGCCAGGCCAAGGGCAGCGAACAGCAGGATGGGTAGAAGGGTGTTCAACATGGGAGGCTCCCATAACAGCTGGATTCTTGCGCCACCTCAAGAGCGGCGCGGACCCCTTGTGGGAGCGGCCTTGTGTCGCGAAAGGGCTGCGAAGCAGCCCCGGCAATTTCTGCTGCGAAGCTGAAAACCTGGGGCCGCTTCGCGACCCTTTCGCGACACAAGGCCGCTCCCACAAGGGGGGCCAGTCCCGCCTCTAGAGAGGCGGTGCGATCAGAAGTCCTTGCACAGGCGCAAGGCGTCGTAGATCGCCGCATGCACGTTGCGCTGGGCCACGCAGTCGCCGATGCGATACAGCAGGTAGCCTTCGCCCGGCTGGCTGAGAATCGGCTGTGGCTTGATGGCGAACAGCGCCTCCACGTCGATCTGGCCTTTGTTGCGCGAACCTTCCTTCAGGGCGTAATACAGCTGCTCGTCAGGGCGCACGCCGTTCTCCACCACCACCTGGTCGACCACACGCTCTTCCTTGGCGCCGGTGTATTCGTTCTCCAGCACCGCCACCAGCTTGTCGCCTTCGCGGTAGACCTTTTCCAGCATCATGTCGCCGGTCATGATCACTTCTTTGGGGTACATGCTGCGGTAGTAGGTCGGGAAGGTAGTACCGCCCATGGCCACGCCCGGCTTGATGTCGTCGGTGACGATTTCCACCTGGCTGCCCTTGTCAGCGATGAAGTCGGCCACCGACATGCCGGTGAATTCGCAGATGGTGTCGTACACCAGCACGTTCTTGCCCGGCGCAACCTTGCCGTCGAGCACGTCCCAACTGCTGACCACCAGCCCTTCGGCAGCGCCCCAGTGTTCGTTCTGCTCCAGGAACGAATGCCCACCCACGGCTAGCACGATCACGTCCGGGCGCAGGTCCTGGATGGTGGCCACGTCAGCGGCGGTGCCCAGGCGCAGGTCGACTTTCAAACGCGCCAGCTCCAACTGGTACCAGCGGGTGATACCGGCAATCTGGTCACGCTGAGGTGCCTTGGCGGCGATGGTGATCTGCCCGCCAATCTGGTCCTTCTTCTCGAACAGGGTCACGTCGTGGCCACGTTCGGCTGCTACGCGAGCAGCTTCCATACCGGCAGGGCCGGCGCCTACCACCACCACCTTGCGCTTCACGCCGGTGGTTTTCTCGATGATGTGCGGCACGCCCATGTATTCACGGGAGGTCGCGGCGTTCTGGATGCACAGCACATCCAGGCCCTGGTACTGGCGGTCGATGCAGTAGTTGGCACCGACGCACTGCTTGATCTGGTCGATCTGGCCCATCTTGATCTTGGCGATCAGGTGCGGGTCGGCCATGTGCGCACGGGTCATGCCGACCATGTCCACGTAGCCGCCTTCGAGGATGCGTGTGGCCTGGTTCGGGTCCTTGATGTTCTGCGCGTGCAGCACCGGGACCTTGACCACTTCCTTGATGCCGGCCGCCAGGTGCAGGAACGGCTCCGGCGGGTAGCTCATGTTGGGGATGACGTTGGCCAGGGTGTTGTGGGTGTCGCAACCCGAGCCGACCACGCCGATGAAGTCGAGCATGCCGGTGGCGTCGTAGTACGCGGCGATCTGCTTCATGTCTTCATGGCTGAGGCCATCGGGGTGGAACTCGTCACCGCAGATACGCATGCCCACGCAGAAGTCGTCACCGACCTCGGCACGCACGGCCTTGAGCACTTCCAGGCCGAACTTCATGCGGCCTTCGAAGGTACCGCCCCATTCGTCGGTACGCTTGTTGACGCGCGGGCTCCAGAACTGGTCGATCATGTGCTGGTGCACCGCCGACAGCTCCACGCCGTCCAGGCCGCCTTCTTTGGCACGACGCGCAGCCTGCGCGTAGTTGCCGATGACGCGCCAGATCTCTTCCACCTCGATGGTTTTGCAGGTGGCGCGGTGCACGGGTTCACGGATACCCGACGGCGACATCAGGGTCGGCCAGTTGAAGCCGTCCCAGCGCGAGCGACGGCCCATGTGCGTAATCTGGATCATGATCTTGGCGCCATGCTTGTGCATGGCGTCGGCCAGGTTCTGGAAGTGCGGGATGATGCGGTCGGTCGACAGGTTGACCGACGCCCACCATTCCTGCGGGCTGTCGATGGCCACCACGGACGAGCCGCCGCAGATCGCCAGGCCGATGCCGCCCTTGGCCTTTTCTTCGTAATACTTCACGTAGCGGTCGGTCGTCATGCCGCCGTCAGTGGCGTAGACCTCGGCGTGCGCGGTGCTGAGCACGCGGTTGCGGATGGTCAGTTTGCCGATCTGGATCGGCTGGAACATTGCTTCGAATGCCATGACGCTATCTCCGGCTTACAACGGCTTTGTAACGAACAGGCCATCTTCGTGGCCTTCTTCCGACCCGCCGTAGACCTGCTCGGCCACGGTGCGGATCTTGCTGCCGCGGGCAGCGAGAATCTGGTCCATGGCGCCGGCGAACCAGCCGGTGAACATGTAGTCGACCTTGCGGCCGCACTTGCCATAGACGTACACGAACGCAGAGTGCTTGAGCTTGACGCTGCAAGTGCCCTTGTCCAGGTCGATATCCTGGATTTCGAACAGGCCCCAGCCACGCTGGCTCAGGCGCTTCATGTAGTGCTCGAACACCGCCACGCCTTCCAGGCCATGGCATTCGGCTTCTTTTTCACACCAGTGCCAGGCGGACTTGTAGCCGGCCTTGTAGAGGATTTCGGCGTAGGCGTCGGCGCCCAGCACTTCCTCGATGCCGATGTGGTTGTTGACGAAGAAATGGCGCGGTACGTACAGCATCGGCAAGGCGTCGCTGGTCCAGACACCGGTCTCGCTGTCGACTTCGATTGGCAATTGCGGGGCGATCTTGGCCATGGAAACTCAACTCCATAAAATTTTTATGTGGGTGCCCCGGCGTTGCTGGCAGGGGCTATCAGGCTTGGAGAGCGGCTTACTCGCCCCAGACGTCCTTGAGGACGTTGACCCAGTTCTCGCCCATGATCTTGCGTACCACGCGCTCGGAGTGGCCGCGCTTGAGCAGGGTTTCGGTGAGGTTGGGGAACTCGCCGACAGTGCGGATGCCGAGCGGGTTGATGATCTTGCCGAAGTTGGTCAGGCGACGGGCGTAGCCCTTGTCGTGGGTCAGGTACTCGAAGAAGTCCTGGCCGTGGCCCTGGGTGAAGTCGGTACCGATACCGATGGCGTCTTCACCAACGATGTTCATGGTGTACTCGATGGCTTCGGCGTAGTCATCGATGGTGGAGTCGATACCCTTGGCCAGGAACGGCGCGAACATGGTCACGCCAACGAAGCCGCCGTGGTCGGCGATGAACTTCAGCTCTTCGTCCGACTTGTTGCGCGGGTGCTCCTTCAGGCCCGAGGGCAGGCAGTGGGAGTAGCACACCGGCTTTTTCGATTCGAGGATGACTTCTTCAGAGGTTTTGGAGCCCACGTGGGACAGGTCGCACATGATGCCGACGCGGTTCATTTCCGCCACGATTTCGCGACCGAAGCCCGACAGGCCGCCGTCACGCTCGTAGCAACCGGTACCTACCAGGTTCTGGGTGTTGTAGCACATCTGCACGATGCCCACGCCCAGCTGCTTGAACACGTCCACGTAGGCGATCTGGTCTTCGAAGGCATGGGCGTTCTGGAAACCGAAGAGGATGCCGGTCTTGCCCAGCTCCTTGGCCTTGCGGATGTCGGCGGTGGTGCGCACCGGCATCACCAGGTCGCTGTTGTCGCGGATCAGCTTCTGGCTGGCAGCGATGTTGTCGACGGTTGCCTTGAAGCCTTCCCAGACCGACACCGTGCAGTTGGCCGCAGTCAGCCCGCCTTTGCGCATGTCTTCGAACAGCTCGCGGTTCCACTTGGCAATGATCAGGCCGTCGATGACGATGCTGTCGGCGTGAAGTTCGGCTGGGCTCATCAGGCTGTCCCCTTTTATTGAGTTGGGCTGCGCCAAACCTTCTGCCGGCGCTTTGGGGCCAGCATATGCCTGTGCCCAATGACGCCCCGATGCAAAAACGACAGGGGGTTTGCCGAAAGCGTCAATGCGCGACAACACGCCCTCTGGCACGCGGCGTGGCGATGAGAGACAGTCTCGATAACGACGTTTCTGGCCGTTTTATGAACATTTCGTCAGAGAGCTACCGCCTTGCCTTCGGCTGAGCGAGAATCCCTGCGATTCGTCAGCCTGTTGAGGAGAAAACGGATGAAATCATTGGCATGGCTGGTACTGCTGGCTGTCGTATCGGGCGCCCAGGCCGGCGAGGAAGAAAGCACCCCGTGCGACAACGTCGAGACCGACCAGCAGACCTACGCGTGCGCTGCGTTCAACAAGCAGACTGCCGAGCGTGAGCTGAAGTCGGCTTACGATGACTTGATCCAGCGTATTCGCGACCAATATGCCGATGAGGGCGACCAGGCGACCGCGCTGGTCGGGCGTATGGATGCGGCCGAGAAGCTGTGGACACAGCTGCGCGATGCGGATTGCAAGGTTGAGACCTATGCCGAAAAGCCCGGGAGCAAGGCGTTTCAGGCGGCCTGGGACACCTGCGTGGCGCAGCGCAGTGATGACCGGTCGGAGTATTTGCAGTCCATTGGTCAACAGTGAAATCCTGCTTTCCTGTACTGGCCCTATCGCCGGCAAGCCAGCTCCCACAGGTGCCCCACAGCTTTTGAGTATTGTGCAAGCCAGCTCCTTCAGGTGCTGCTCAGGTCTTGAGTTCTGTGGAGTACCTGTGGGAGCTGGCTTGCCGGTGATGGGGCCGGTACAGGAGAACATCACACAGCCCTGGCCAACCTGTCTTCTCGTGGGCAACGCTGGTACCGCGCCCGATAGCAGCGGGTAAAGTACGAAGCCGACTCAAACCCGCACGCCACCCCCACCTCCAGCACACTCATGTCGGTCTGGCGCAACAACTGCCGTGCCTTGTCCAGCCGCAGCCGCAGATAGAACCCACTCGGCGTGTCATCCAGGTGCACCCGAAACAGCCGCTCCAGCTGCCGCCGGGTCACCTGCACCGCCTCGGCCAGCACCTGGGTATTGAGCGGCTGTTCGGTGTTGCGCTCCATTTCACCAATCACCTTCACCAGCTTCTTGTTGCTGATGCCATAGCGGCTGGCGATCTGCATGCGCTGGTGGTCCTGTCGCTGACGGATACGCCCGAGCACGAACTGCTCCGACACCTGCACCGCCAACTCACTGCCATGGGCTTGTGCAATCAGGTCGAGCATCAGGTCGATCGAGGCAGTGCCACCCGCGCAGGTGATGCGCCGCCGGTCGATCTCGAACAACTCCTGGGTCGCCTGCAAGCTTGGGTAGTTTTCCTTGAACGCTTCCAGCGCCTCCCAATGCACGGTGGCGCGGTGGCCGTCGAGCAAGCCGGCCTCGGCCAATACGACGGCGCCGGTATCGATGCCACCCAGAATCACCCCGTCATGGTCCAGGCGCCGCAGCGCCTGCTGCAGTGTCGGCCCATAGCAGGCCAGGGGGTCGAAGCCAGCCACAATCAGCAAAATGCCGGCTGGCTCCCCCGCCGCCAACGCCGCATCGGCGTTCACCGACATGCCGTTGCTGGCCTGCACCGCCCCACCATCCAGGCTCAACACCTGCCAGCGATACGAAGGCCCCTTGAAGCGGTTGGCTACCCGCAATGGCTCCAGGGCACTGATGAAGCCCATGGCCGAAAAACCGGGTAACAGCAGGAAGTGAATGATTTGCGGCATTGCATGCTCCACGGCAAAGGTGGTCGCCTCCGTGCAACTGTTGGTCGCCAGGGTGCGATTTTTCACCCTGCCAGCAGCGTAGCGTGTTCACACGGCCCAGAGAGGTCGGAACCCCATAACAATATGCACTGCCGATGGAGAGCCACCATGCACAGCTTGATCCGCCGCAGCCTGTTGACCCTTGCCCTGAGCAGCATCGCCACCTCCCCGCTTTACGCCGCCGAACCTGCGGCCTGCAAGAACGTCCGCCTGGGCGTGGTCAACTGGACCGACGTCATCGCCACCAGCGCCATGGCCCAGGTGCTGCTCGATGGCCTGGGCTACCAGACCAAACAGACCAGCGCCTCGCAGCAGATCATCTTCGCCGGCATCCGCGACAAACGCCTGGACATGTTCCTGGGTTACTGGAACCCGATCATGACCCAGACCATCACGCCGTTCATCGACGCCAACCAGGTCAAGGTACTGGAGAAACCAAGCCTGGAGGATGCCCGCGCCACCCTGGCCGTGCCGAAATACCTCTACGACAAGGGTTTGAAGACCTTCGCCGACATCCATAAGTTCGAGAAAGAGCTGGGCGGCAAGATCTATGGCATCGAACCGGGCTCCGGCGCCAACACCCAGATCAAGGCAATGATCACCAAGAACCAGTTCGACCTGGGCAAGTTCCAGCTGGTCGAGTCCAGCGAGGCTGGCATGCTCGCCGCTGTCGACCGCGCCGTGCGGCGCAAGGAAGCCGTGGTGTTCTTCGGCTGGGCGCCGCACCCGATGAACGTGAATATCGACATGGCCTACCTGGGTGATAGCCAGGATGCGCTCGGCCCGGACGAAGGCCGCGCCACAGTATGGACGGTGACCGCGCCGGACTACGCCGAACGCTGCCCCAACGCCCACCGCCTGCTGGCCAACCTGAACTTCAGCGCCGAGGACGAGAGCCGCATGATGCAGCCGCTGCTCGACCACAAAGACGCGCTGGAGTCGGCCCGCCAGTGGCTGAAAGACCACCCCGAGGACAAGGCCCGCTGGCTTGAAGGTGTGACCACCTTCGATGGCAAACCGGCTGCGGACAACCTCAAGCTCACTGCCAACTGACTGGGCCCTTTCGCGGGCACGCCCGCTCCCACAGGTACAGCTCCACACTCAGGATCACATTGATCCTGTGGGAGCGGGCATGCCCGCGAAAAGCCAAACACAGACACCACAAGGAACACACCATGAACCACGACGTCATCATCACCTGCGCCCTCACCGGCGCCGGCGACACCGCCTCGAAAAGCCACCTTGTTCCAGTCACCCCCAAGCAGATTGCTGAAGCCGCAGTAGAAGCCGCCAAAGCCGGCGCCACCGTAGTCCACTGCCACGTCCGCGACCCGCAAACCGGCCGTTTCAGCCGCGACGTGGCGCTGTACCGCGAAGTGATGGAACGCATCCGCGAAGCCGACGTGGACATCATCGTCAACCTTACCGCCGGCATGGGTGGCGACCTGGAAATCGGCCCCGGCGAAACGCCGCTGGAGTTCGGCCAGGGCACCGACCTGATCGGCCCACTGGAACGCCTGGCGCATGTCGAGGCCCTGCTGCCGGAAATCTGCACCCTCGACTGCGGCACGCTCAACTTCGGCGACGGCAACTCGATCTACGTTTCCACCCCGGCGCAACTGCGCGCTGGCGCCAAACGCATCACCGAACTTGGCGTGAAAGCCGAACTGGAAATTTTCGACACCGGCCACCTGTGGTTCGCCAAGCAAATGATGAAGGAAGGCTTGCTGGACGACCCGCTGTTCCAGCTGTGCCTGGGCATCCCGTGGGGCGCCCCGGCCGACACCACCACCATGAAAGCCATGGTCGACAACCTGCCAGCCAACGTCACCTGGGCCGGCTTCGGCATCGGCCGCATGCAAATGCCGATGGCGGCGCAAGCGATACTGCTGGGCGGTAACGTACGGGTGGGCCTGGAAGACAACCTGTATCTGGACCGTGGCGTACTGGCCAGCAACGGCCAGTTGGTCGAACGCGCGGTGGAGATCATCTCCCGCCTCGGCGCCCGTGTACTGACCCCGGCGGAGGGCCGGGAAAAAATGAATCTCAAGCACCGCTGATCCCTTCAACGATCGCAAGTGCGCAATAAATCCTGTGGGAGCGGGCTTGCCCGCGAAGCAAGCAGCGCGGTGGCTGGCACCGGCTGCGCCGGTGTTCGCGGGCAAGCCCGCTCCCACAAGATTGGCGTCAACCCAACTGTCTCTGTTTGCCCTGAGGATTCGCCATGCCTTTCATCACCGAAATCAAGACCTTCGCCGCCCTGGGTAGCGGCGTAATCGGCAGCGGCTGGGTCGCCCGCGCCCTGGCCCACGGCCTGGACGTGGTCGCCTGGGACCCGGCGCCCGGCGCTGAGCAAGCCCTGCGCAAACGCATCGCCAACGCCTGGCCGGCGCTCGAAAAACAAGGCCTGGCACCGGGTGCGACGCAAGACCGATTGAAGTTCGTCAGCACCATCGAAGAATGCGTACGCGACGCCGATTTCATCCAGGAAAGCGCGCCAGAACGGCTGGACCTGAAGCTCGACCTGCACGCCAAGATCAGCGCCGCAGCCAAGCCCGACGCAATCATCGGCAGCAGCACCTCGGGCCTGCTGCCCAGCGAATTCTACGAGTCGTCCACTCACCCGGAGCGCTGCGTGGTCGGCCACCCGTTCAACCCGGTGTACCTGCTGCCGCTGGTCGAAATCGTCGGCGGTAACCGCACTGCGCCTGAGGCCATCGAGGCAGCGAAGATCATCTACACCGCCTTGGGTATGCGACCGCTGCATGTGCGCAAGGAAGTTCCCGGTTTCATCGCCGACCGCCTGCTCGAAGCGCTCTGGCGCGAGGCCCTGCATCTGGTCAATGACGGCGTGGCCACTACCGGTGAAATCGACGACGCGATCCGCTTCGGCGCCGGCCTGCGCTGGTCGTTCATGGGCACCTTCCTCACCTATACCCTGGCCGGTGGCGACGCGGGCATGCGCCACTTCATGTCGCAGTTCGGCCCGGCACTCAAACTGCCCTGGACCTACCTGCCGGCACCGGAACTGACCGACAAACTGATCGACGATGTGGTGGACGGCACCTCGGAGCAACTGGGCGAACGCAGCATCGCCGCGCTGGAGCGCTATCGTGATGACACCCTGCTGGCGGTACTTGAAGCCGTGAAGGCCAGCAAAGAAACGCACGGCATGTCGTTCAGCGATTGAGGAAACCTTGATGCCCGCACTCATCACTTACCGCACCCCAGTCCAGGAGGACTGGGTCGACTACAACGGGCATCTGCGCGATGCCTTCTACCTGCTGATCTTCAGCTATGCCACCGATGCACTGATGGAGCGCATCGGCCTGGATGCCGACAGCCGTGGGCAGAGCGGCAACTCGCTGTTCACCCTGGAGGCGCACATCAACTACCTGCATGAAGTGAAGCTGGGCACCGAGGTATGGGTGCAGACGCAGATCATCGGTTTTGATCGCAAGCGTCTGCAGGTGTACCACAGCCTGCACCGGGCCGGGTTCGATGAAGCGCTGGCGGCCAGTGAGCAGATGCTGTTGCATGTAGATCTGGCGGGGCCGACGTCGGCGCCGTTCAGCGAGCACAGCACGGGGTTGCTACAGGGGCTAGTGGACGAACAACGTCAACTTCAACCACCCGTTCATGTAGGCCGTGTGATCGGCCTTGCAAAAAAATAACCCCGGAAAGCCGTGAGCATCCGGGGCCAAGAGCGAGCAACATCCACTGTGCATGAATGAGGGTGACCAAACCCTCGGTTGCTGTAGATGGCTTGAGTGTGCGCAGTTCCCGCCAGGTGGATTTAGCCGTAAACGACCTGTTCTTAGCCAAAGCAGCCATGCCGGCATCTTGTTGTTGCGGGCATGTCGCCGTCGTCACAGAATCGGTCGTAAATCACAGCAGCACTCTCTTAGCGATAAAAGGGACAACAGCCATGATGCATGCGGATTTGATTGATCAGGACGACCTGGCAGGCCACCTGCGCGCACGCGGGTTCGAGATTCCGGCCGGGGCCAGTGCCGAGCAGGCTTGCGAAGCCGTGGTGCGGGGGCTGACCGAGCCCAATGCGCGAGCGCTGAAGGGCATGGTCGAGCAGATGTATACCGGCAGCGCGACGATCCTGCCAGCGGTGCGCCAGGCCATCGACAAACAGCTGTTGCCAGCGCTGGCGCAGTTCAACAAGCGGGCCTGATTCATTCTTCCTGCACGGGCCCTATCGCCGGCAAGCCAGCTCCCACAGGAGCTCCACAGGCCCTGAGGACTGTGCAGAACCTGTGGGAGCTGGCTTGCCGGCGATAGGGCCAGAACTGCCTTACGCAGGCTCGGCCAGCTTCTCCAGCTCTACAGTCCGGTCGAACAACCGCGCCAGCCCCTCCTGATGGGTCACCCCCACCACCGTACAGCCCGGCAACTCCCGCCTGAGCATTTCCAGCAAGCCTCGGGCACTGTCCAGGTCCAGCTGGCTGGTCGCCTCATCCAGGTACAAGGTATCCGGCCGATACAACAACGCCCGCGCCAGGCTCAACCGCTGCTGCTCCCCGCCAGAAAGCACACGTTCCCACTCGGCCTGCTTGTCCAGTTGCCCTATAAGGCCCCCCAGCCCTACCTTGCCGAGCACGTCGATCAGATGCACATCGTCGATCGACCGCACCTGTGGATAAGCCAGCAACCCGCGCAAACTCATAGGCGGCATGTAAGGCTTCTGCGGCAACAACAGGCTGCGCCCCGGCGGCAGCTGCCAGTCACCCAGGCAATAAGGCCACAAGCCCTGCAAGGTGCGCAGCAAGGTCGACTTGCCCAGACCGCTACGCCCACCCAGGCGTAACCACTGCCCCTGCCCTACTTGCAGGTCAAGGTCGCTTAGCAGCGCACTGCCATCTGGCCGGCAGAGCGTAAGCCCACGCGTGCACAGGCAGTCACCTCGCGCAGTCGCCGTGACCTGCACTCGGCTGGCGACAATGGCTTGCTCGAACTGCTCAAGCCGCTGCAATGCCGCGCTCCAGCGCACCAGCTTGTGATAGAGCTTGATAAACCAGCTAAGCGAGCCGTGCACCGCGTTGAAGGCACTGCGGATCTGCATCAGCCCACCCAGGGTGATGGCCTTGGCCATGAATGCCGGCAAGGCGGCAAATACCGGAATGATCAGGCTCAAACGCTCATAGGAGACCGTGAACAGGCTTAGGTTACGTTCGCGGCCCATCAGTTGCCGCCAGTTGTCGGCAATGGCGCGAAAGCGCCCGGCCAGGTGTTCGCGTTCGACGGCTTCACCCCGGTACAACGCAATCTGCTCGGCATGGTCGCGCTTGCGCAGCAGGCTGGCGCGAAAGTCCGCCTCGCGGTGTTCGCGCGCGTAGTTCAGCGCATGCAGCGGCTTGCCGATCAGGTGCGTCAACAGGCTGCCGGCCAAGGTGTAGGCCAGCACGATCCACACGAGGTAGCCATGAACCGTGAACGTCTCGCCGAACAGGCTGAAGGTTTGCACACCGGACAGGTTCCACAGGATCACCATGAACGCACCGACCTGCGCCAGGTTGATGACCAGGGATGCCACCAGCTCGATGCTCAGGCCAACCATCAGTTCGATGTCCTGGGCGATGCGCTGGTCGGGGTTGTCCGGTTCGCCGGTCAGCCCCAGGCGGTAGAAGGCCTGATCGGCCAGCCAGGCATCGGTCAGGCGCCCGGTCATCGCCTGACGCCAGCGCAGTTCCAGCCCTTTGCGGATGTAGTCCATGGCCACGACGATCAACACGTAGCTGCCCAGGTACAGCGCGTATTCGCCAACCAGGCCGTACAGGCCGGACGTATCGAATGCAGCCAGGGTGTCGTAGAAAGTCTTGCTCCAGCTATTGATCAGCACATTGATCTGCACCACCAACAGCCCCAGGCCGATCACCGCCGTCAGCATGAGCCAGGCCTGCCACTGCTGACGGTCGTGCCAGAACGGGCGGCTCAGGCGGTAGAAAGTGCGCAGGGTTTTCACAGCGCCTGCTCCAGCGCCGAAGCGGAAGGCAACAGGCGCAGTTGCACCTGATTGGCCCGTGGGAACAACTGCTGAGCCTGCCGTTGCAATTCAGGCAGGGTCAGTGCCTCTGGCAATTGCGCCTGGGTTTGCAGGTAGCGTGGGTCGTGCCAGCGGCGGTCACTGAGGATCAGGCGCTTGAACTGGGTTTGCGGGTCATCTCGGCGCTTGCTTTCCTGACGCAGCAGTTCGCGGCGCTCGGCCACCGCCCAATCGGCGTCAGGTTGCAAACTGGCGAGGGTCTTCTGCGCCATGGCCCACAATTCATCGACCCGGGCCGGGTCGCAGGTGAAGCTGAGGCTGCTTTCGATTCGCTGCGTATCGGCATTCAGCTCGCTGTCGAAACGCAGTCGATACACACCCGAGGCCTCGCCGCGCAATTGCGCTTTCAGGCGCTGGTTGGCCAGGTCGCGCAATACCGATACCCGCACCGCCGCCTCCGGACTCCAGGCCTGGGGCTGGAAGCTGCTGGCTTGCAATACCACGCGCGGTTCCAATGCAATGGCCAGGTCTTGACGGCGTTGGCCGGGCTGCTGCAAGGCCTGCTGACTGGCCAGCGCAGTGCTGCGCGGGAGGGTTGCGAGCATTTCACGGACCATTTTCTCCAGCGGTTCGGGTGCCATATCCGCCATCAGGTAATACGTCACGGGCGCACCGGCCAGAAGCTTCCAGTCGGCACTCAGCTGCTCGGCCGTCAATTGTTCGAGGGCGCCGGTATCCGGTGACGGCCAGTGGTCGACACCGTACTTGAGCACACGCTGCTGGCGTTCTTGCAGCCCGCGTACATCATCCGGGCGGCTGTGCAGGCGTTGCAGCAACACGTCCCGCGAGGTGGTGAACAGTTCCGGGTCGATGCTGGCCAGCTGGGTTATCCGATAGCTCTGCATCAGCGCCAGCAGTTGCTCCGGCGCTGCGCCAAGGTTGAGCTGCAGGCGCTGCGGCTGATGGTCGAAACCCAGTGTGGCGCGCTGTTCATGACGCCAGGTTGCCAGGGCCTGCGCATCCATACCGGACAGGCCGCTGTGCATGGCCAGCTGCGCGGCCATTTGCAGCCGCCAGGCCGGGGTGCCCGCAAGCTGATAGCCTGCGGTCGAATCGGCCTGCAGCAGCCACTTGCCTTCCGGGCCATTGCGTTTGAGCCAGACCAGCCGATCACCATTGCTCAAGCGCCAATACTCCACACGCTGCTCCGGGAAGCGCTTGCGCTCGACGATGGCGGCCGCCGGCGGCGCAGTGGGCATTTGCAGGCGTGGGGATGCTTCGGTTGCCGATGCTACTTGCACGGGTGCAGGCAGCACTTTTGCGGCCAGCTTCGCCTGGCGTGCCTCGACCTGCGCCACGGTTGGCAAGGTAACCTCGGAAGTACCCGCCGCACTGACCTGCAATACCCGGTCAGGGCTGGCGAGCCAGCGCCGCAGGCGGTCGTTCAGGTCGCCAAGCGAAATGCTGGCCAGTACTTCAAGGTAACGCGCTGCGATAGCGTGCCGGTCGGAGACGGTGGTGTCCTGCACAGCGGCGTTGTTGAGCTGTTCCACCCACTGCTCGAACGTACGCGGCGCCTGCTTGGCCAGGGTCTTGTCGCCCAATCCACGGATATGTTCGCGCTCACGCTGCAAGTCGGCTTCGCTGAAGCCGTGCTGACGCAGGCGCTCGGTCTCGGTCAGCAATTGCTGCAGTGCCTGGTCATGGGCCTGGCCTTCCACGCCAGCGGCGATACCAAGCACGGTGGAGTGCTCGCCGATCAGGGTTTTCTGCGCAATCAGGCTGCGTACTCCGGGCTCTCGCGGCTGACGGCGCAGGCTGTCGAGCATGGCGGCCAGGGTCATGCGGTCAATCAACCGCTCGCGCAATGCGGCGCGTGTGGTGCCGCGGCTGTCCGGCTCATGCAAACGGAACAGCATCGCCACCTGATTGCTGCCCGATTGCGGGTCTTGCAGGCGGAACACTTTCAGCGTGTTGTCCAGCGCCAACTCGCGCTGCTCCCGGCCCGGTACTTCACCCGCCTTGGCCGCACCAAAGGCTTGTTCGATCTGGGCGCGCATGGCCTCGGGGTCAAAATCGCCAACCGCCGACAACACCATGTTGTTGGGCAGGTACCAGCGGTTCTGGAAGGCTTGCAGGTTGTGCAGGCTGGCCGAGCGGATCGCTGCTTCGTTGCCGATGGTGCGGTGCCCGGGGTAGCGTGAGCCCACACGCTGCGAGGCGGTACGCTGCTCGTTCATGCGCTGGGCCACACCCAGGCCGCCGCGCCATTCTTCGATCACGATGGGCCGCTCGCGCTCCAGGTCCTGAGCGTTGTAGTCGCGGGCGAAGGCCAGGTCATGCAAGGCCTGCAACGCTTGAGGCGCCTGACGCACACCAGCAGGAGGGCCGATGAGGTACTGGGTGCGTTCATAGTTGGTTACGGCATTGAAGTGACGGCCCTGTACCCAGCCGAATCCGGACATCCGTTCACGCAGTTTCTGCTGGCCACCCGCTCGGCTGTGGAACGCCAGGTGCTCGACCATGTGCGCTACGCCAACCTGGTCGTCGGTTTCGTCCACCGAGCCGGCTTTTACCGTCAGGCGCAGGTCCAGCCGGCCAGGCTGCGAGGTGTCGCGCACCAGCCGGTAGGCCAGGCCGTTGGCCAGTTGGCCCTGCACCACTTGGGCATCCCAGGGCAGCGGTGCGTCGGCCTCTGGCAGTGTGGCGCAGGCGCCGAGCAACAGCGGGCCGAGCAGGCCCGCGATGAGCTTTTTCATCAGAGTATCCACGATTTTTATGGTGTTAGAAGCGGTAGCCGACTTCCAGCCAGTACTGGCGGCCGACTTCGTAGCTGATCAGGCTGACCGACTCGCGGCTGGCGATCTTGTTGACCTTGTCGGTGACGTTGGTCACGTCGACGTTGACGAAGAACGCTTGGTCCTTGCCGGTGGGTATGTCCCACGCCAGGCGCAAGTCCCAGGTCGGTGCCGCCGGGGTGGCGACCGTTTCGTAGGTTTCGAGTACCTCGCCCGCGACCTCGACGTCCGGGTCCACGCCGACCACCTGGTCGTAAGCACCGCGATAACGGAAGAAGTTGCTGACCGTGAGGTTCCATTGCGGGATGTTGGTGATAGTCATCAACCGCGCCGTCCAGGGCCGGTTGTAGTCGCTGGCCGGCAGCTCGTGGTACGGGATGCGCTTGCCATCCAGCACCACATCGGCACCTGCCAGCTCATCGCTTTCTACACCTGCCTCGTAGGTGGCCCCGTAGGCGTCCTTGGTCCGTGACCAGTCCAGGGCGAGCTGCAGGCTGGTGCTTGTACCCATGAATCGCAGCGGCTGCATCGGGGTAACGGTCAGGCTTACGTTCTCACTCTCGCTGGTGCCGGCATTCAGGTACGCGTAGTAGTCCTTGCTATAGCCCTCGGGTATTTCATCCGCGCCCAGGTAGTAATAGGGGCGCGTGCGGTAGATCTGGTCATGGCCCTTGCGGTTGACGTACTTGAGCTGGAAGTCGGTGTCGAACCAGCGCTGGTTGAGGCCGACCATCCATTCATCGTCATAGGGAATGTCCATGGTCGAGAACTTGCTCAGGTTCTTGTTTTGCGAGGCCAGCACCCACTCACCGTCCTGGCTGGCCCGGGTGTAGCGTGAGGTGAATGCCTGGCGGCCATCGGCCAAGCGGTACTTGAACAGGTTGCGCCCGTAGTAGCGGTTGGCGCCGAAAACCAGCACGGTACTGCGGTCGCCGAAGAAGTCGTAGTCACCGGAAAAGCGCGGTGCCAGCGACTTTTTCTCCATGTAGTCATCGCCCTCGAAGCGCAGGCCGGGGCGCAGGGTGAGGTTGCCGTAGCCCATCACGTCCTGCACGAACAGCGCGTACTTCTTCTGGTCAAGGTCGACCTTGCCAGCGCCGTAGTTCATGTACACGCGGCCCCACTGGCGTGTGTCGCCACTGGGCATGGGGCTGACCGAGCACCATGGGTCACCACCGGCGCAGCTTGTGCCGGTGTCGGTCTTGAAGGTGATCACCGAAAGCGCATCGTCCTCGCGCTCCCAGGTGGCGCGCTGGTAACCCAGCTCCAGGCCAGTGGTAATGCTGTGCACCCCGCCGGCGAACGGGATGGTTTGCCAATCGGCCTTGAGCTTGTAATCAACGCCACGCTGGGTCTGGTACAGGCTTCCGTAGGCGCCTTCGATACTGCGTGGGTTATTGCCGTCAGGGTTGCCCCAGTCCTTGTCGTCGGACCAGTACCACATGATGTTGTCGTCACGGTCGGAGTCACGCGAGGTGTTGAGGTTGGTCACCGCCAGCTGCTGGGTCCAGGTGGCACTGTCGCCCTCATAGGTGGCCTTGAAGGACCCCTGCCAGCCGCCATTGATGTTGGTGTAATGCGAGTCTTTGTAATCCTCGCGGAAGTAGGTGTTCTCCTGGGGGGCGTAAACGATCGAGGTATCCAGGGTAAGCCTGTCGTTGACCGTCCAGTAGGTTTTCAGCAGGAAGTTGTCGAGCGCGCGGGTCTGCTCTTCTTCATTGTCGTTGTTTGGGCTGTTGTAGCCATTCTTGTAGGCGCGCAGTGGCAGGTACGAGCGCTTCTGGGAGAAGTTGAACAGGGCGCCGAAGTCTTCGTTGAAATGGCCTTCGAGGGTGCCGCGCAGGGTGGTCTTCTTGAACTCGGGCTGGTTCTTTTCGTTGGACGAGGTCTCGAAGGTTTCCTTGTTTTCCCGGGTGATGTGGTAACGCGTCCATTCCGAGCGGCTCATGGCGTAGGACACCTTGCCATGCAGGTCCTGGCTTGGCCTGCGGGTGATGGCGTCGACCACGCCGCCGTTGAAGCCACCGAATTCGACCGGCACGTTGCTGTCGTAAACCCTCACTTCTTCCAGCAGGTCGGCGTCCAGGGCGATGCCGTGCGAGCGGCTGGGTGCCGAGTCGAACTGGCGCGTTTCGTTGTAGCCGTGGGCGCCGGGGTCGAGGTCGTTGTTGATCGAGATGCCGTCGATCATGAAGTTGTTCTGGTAGAACTTGGCGCCGTTGATGCTGATGTCGGCGGGGTCGATCTCGCCGGGGGTGTTGGAGCTTTTCTGCTCGGTGCTGAACTGCACGTTCGGGTGCATCTGCAGCAAGGTGGTGATATCGCCGTTGGCACCGGGGAAGGCCTGAATGGCCTTGCGGTCGATGACCGTGGTACCCATGAAGCTGTTTTCTTCGGTGTCGCCCAGCACCAGGGTGTTGTGCAGCTCTAGCGCGCCATTGTCGGCTTGCAGCAGGCGAAACATCAGGGCGCCGTATTCGTAGTCCCAGGTGATGCCGGTGCCCAGCAGCAGTTGCGCCAGTGCCGCCTCGCTGCTGAGCTGGCCGCTGACGGCGGTGGAATGCAGGCCGTCGAGCAGGTCGGGGTCGACACTGACTTGCAGGCCGCTTTGCTGGCCGAAGTTGATCAGGGCAATGGCCAGCTTCTGTGCCGGGATGTCGAAGGAGTGAACCTGGGCTAGCGCCGAGCGCGGCTGGGCCGCCTCCTCAGCCTGGGCGGGCGCAACGTTGAAAGCGCAGCTCATGCCGAGCACACCTGCCCCCGCAACTTTTTTCAGGCGCAACGACCAACCCCGCGCGCTGCGCGGCTTCCGGCTTGATGTTTCAGTCATCCCACATCCCCACCCCCGGCAATCGCCGGGCTGCAAAATAGAATACGAATCGGTATCAGTTGTTGCGCGCGGGGGAGAAGACGGGGCAGTGCGGGGAATTTTCAGAAATTTCGGAAAAAAATTTCAAACAGCAAATTTGGGTGGCTGTACCGGCCTCATCGCCGGCAAGCCAGCTCCCACAAAGAGCAGCTTGCACTGTACCTGTGGGAGCTGGCTTGCCGGCGATGGGCCGCAAAGCGGCCCCGGCAATTTCAAGGTTTACTCAGTACCAGCAACCAAGGCCCATAGCTGCGCACCTCGCCACCGTGGGGCCGGATCACAGCCCGCAACGCCGCCTCGGGCCTGCGCAGGTCGTAAACGCCGGTCACCCGCTTGGCACCCAAAGCATCGTCACGCAGCATCACCTTACCTGGCATATACGGCGCCAGCGCCTGAACCAGCTCGGCCACCGTCTGGTCATCGGCAATCAACTGCCCCTGCCGCCAGGCAGCCGCTTGCGAAGGTACAAAGGCCTGCAACTGCACCCGCCCCTCGGCATACCGCAGCCGCTGCCCAGCGGTCAGTGCGCCCGCCAGCAGCTGCGCATCGGAAGTGTCTTCAACCCGTACCGAACCATGCTGCACATCCACCCCTACCCGTCCAGGCCGCAGCTCGACGTTGAACGCCGTGCCGGTCACAGTGACCTTCACGTCATCGGCACGCACATGGAAGGGCTTGGCCTTGTCGGGCATCACCTCGAAGAACGCCTGGCCGGCGAGCAGCTTCACATCCCGATGATCACCGCTGTAGTCCACGGCGATGGCGGTATCGCTGTCCATCTGCACCACGCTGCCATCGGCCAGGGTAACGTCGCGGGTCTCACCCTGTGCGGTGCGGTAGTCAGCCTGCAATCGCAGGCTCAAAGAAGGCGCGACTGCCACCAGCAAGCAAGCTGCAACGGCCGCTCCCAGCCACCAGCGCCGCCCTGATTGGCGCTTGACCGGCAGCGGTAGCACTTCGGCCTTGGGCCACAGTTCGGTGGTGGTCGGCGCTAGCTGACCGGTAAGTTGCCAGACCCGTTCAGCCTTGAAGTAGGCTTGTGCATTGGCCGCGTCGCTGGCACACCATTGCTCGAACTCATCCCTCAGCTGATGATCGTGAGGAGACTGCTGCAGGCGCAGGAGCCAGTCCAGGGCCTGCTCGCGGCGGCTGGATATGAGGTCTGCTGACGTCATGTCGGGCAAGTCTCCTGGGGGCTGAAGGGCGCGCAGGTTCGCACAAAGTCGCCCCGCTCCGCAAAAGACGCACCCGCCTGGTTTTTTTTCACAGGTCATCCTCCAGGCATGCCATGCAATGGCTCAAGGCATCGCGCACCAGCTGGTGCACCAGGCTGACCGAAACATTCAGGTGAGTGGCTACTTCCTGCAGGGTATGGCCGCCCAGGCGATGCATCTCGAACGCTACGCGGGTGCGTTGCGGCAGTGCTTCGAGGGCGCGACTGATGGCACCCAGTTCGTTCTGCTGGGTAACGACCTGCTCAGGTGATGCGCTGGCCGAGGGCAGTTCAACGAGTATCTCGTCCCCGCCGGGCTGGACTTTCTCGGTGGCGGTGCGACGGGTGTGATCGAGCGCCAGGTTGCGCACGATACGGTACAGGTAACTGGCCGGGTGGCGGATGTCGGCATCGTCCTGCTGACGACTGAAGCGCAGCCAGGCTTCTTGCACCACATCCTCGGCGCGGGCGCGGCAGCCGACGATCGGCGCGGCATAGTCGAGCAATGCCGCCCGATGGGCCAGGTAGAGCTGGAGTTTTTCGTCCGCCACGGGGGGTATGCCAGAGGGTTTCGGGGGCGGCGATGTTACCCGTAGTCGAGAATCATTATCAACATGTGGATTTGTGTTGGCCTCTTCGCGGGCACGCCCGCTCCCACATCGACCGCATCACATTCAAGCCGTGCGCAGTACCTGTGGGAGCGGGCGTGCCCGCGAAGAAGTCAACGCGGCATCAGAGCCTTACACTGGCAAACGTCGACTCGTTGCGCGCCTGGCTCAGAGCGGCCATAGGCCCGCTGTGCGGCGACAGGGTCATGGCCTGTGGAATCGGCATCATCGCCACCTGTTGCGCGGTATTGGAGCCCACACGCTCGTCACGCGGCGGAATGCCGAAGTACTCGCGGTAGCACTTGGAGAAGTGTGGCGTAGACACAAAACCGCATACCGACGCCACTTCGATGATCGACATTGGCGTTTGCTTGAGCAGCTGCCGTGCACGAATCAGGCGCAGTTTCAGGTAGTAGCGCGACGGCGAGCAATGCAGGTACTTCTGGAACAACCGCTCAAGCTGCCGACGCGAAACCGACACATACACCGCCAGCTCGTCCAGGTCGATCGGCTCTTCGAGGTTGGCCTCCATGAGCGCGACGATTTCCTGCAGCTTCGGCTGGTTGGTGCCGAGCATGTGCTTGAGCGGCACACGCTGGTGGTCCTGCTCGTTGCGGATGCGCTCGTAAACGAACATCTCGGAAATCGCTGCCGACAGCTCGCGGCCATGGTCGCGGCTGATCAGGTGCAACATCATGTCCAGCGGCGCGGTGCCGCCAGAGCTGGTGAAGCGGTTGCGGTCGAGGGTGAACAGCCGGGTGCTCATGTTCACGCGTGGGAAGGCTTCCTGCATTGCCGCCAGGCATTCCCAGTGCACGCTGCAATCGAAGCCGTCGAGCAGGCCGGCACAGGCCAGTGCCCAGCTGCCGGTGCACACCGCACCAAGACGGCGCGACTGGCGAGCCTGAGCTTGCAGCCAGGTAACGTGCTCACGGGTGACCGAACGCTGAATGCCAACCCCCCCGCAGACAATCACGGTGTCGATGGGCGGTGCATTATTGATGGCGGCGTCCGGGGTGATCTGCAAGCCATCGCTGGCCCACACCTGGCCACCATCGACGGTCAGGGTATGCCAGCGGTACAGCTCGCGGCCGGACAGCTGGTTGGCCATGCGCAGCGGCTCAACGGCTGATGCCAAGGAAATCAGGGTGAAATTGTCCAATAGAAGAAACCCGATGGACTGGGGTGTTGTGCGGTTCTGGGTTGGGTTCCCGGAGGTGTACGACGTCATCGCGATTTCTCCTCACACAAATGCAGGGTGTGCCTCAGGCGGGCACTGATTTCTTGTTATGGCCCCGGTTCATGTGCCGGGGCTTGGTTGCCAATCTCAACGCAAACGCCGTGCCTGAAATTGAACGGCTGTCCAAAAAAACCTGAAAACGACGCCTTTGTTCGGCAAATCAGGTGCTTTGATCGAGTTGGCCGGGTGTTCGCAAACGGGCGTGCTAGGCGCCGTGCGTGTAACGGCTGAGCAATTTGGTGACACGCGCAGTGTAGGTTGCCCAGAAACGACACTCTTGAGTGTCACCGACAATACAGGCACTGATAACGACACCCGACGATCGGTAGGCGCCGTTTGCACCATCAGGGAGCATAGGTGCTTATGTTGCACCTGCATCAACCTCAAGGGCCTCTTCGCGGGCACGCCCGCTCCCACAGGATTGGACTGCCCCCCAAAAGTTGGACAGTTTTAGCCAGTGGTCTGAGTCCTGTAGCTCACAGGGCTCAGGCCATTGAGTTTCAGCCTGATGCGGTCATGGTTGTAGTAGTGAATGTACTCATCCAGTCCCGCTTTTAGTTCCTCGACACTCTCAAAGCGATTCAGGTAGAAAAACTCCGACTTGAGCGTGCCGAAGAAGCTTTCCATCGCCGCATTATCCAGGCAATTGCCTTTGCGGGACATGCTCTGCTTCACACCTCGTGCGGCAAGTTTGTGACGGTATTGAGCCTGCTGATAATGCCACCCTTGATCCGAGTGGATGACTA
>NZ_QKMQ01000013.1:0-164736 GCF_003208145.1 Pseudomonas sp. RV120224-01b
CACTTGGCTCGCTGCGATCTCTCGTAGCGGGAGGCGAATCATACAGCGTTTAAAACCGCTGTCAACCACCATTTCAACCGCTTGCGATCATTCGATCGTAGCCCTTTCAACTTCACCTTAACTAGTTAACTCGTTGAATCTCAAGGAGTTTTTCGTTCCGATGTCGCTGGAAGTGGGGCGCATTATAAGGGGATTCGAAAGCGCGTCAACCCTTAATTTCAAGAAACTTTAATATCGCTGAAAAACAAAGCGGGGAGGCCTACCGGCCTCCCCGCTTCAGTTACCTGCCTTAAAGGCTAGGGAAAGCGAATTGCGATGCCTCATGGCTGGCACGCTGCGGCCAACGCTGGGTAATTGCCTTGCGACGGGTATAGAAACGCACCCCGTCCGGGCCATAGGCATGCAGGTCACCGAACAGCGAACGCTTCCAGCCACCAAAGCTGTGGTAAGCCACCGGCACCGGCAGCGGTACGTTCACCCCCACCATGCCCACTTCGATCTCGTCGCAGAACAGGCGCGCCGCTTCACCGTCACGGGTGAAGATGCAGGTACCGTTGCCATACTCGTGATCGTTGATCAGCTGCATGGCCTGCTCCAGGCTGTTCACGCGCACCACGCACAGCACCGGGCCGAAGATCTCTTCTTTATAGATGCGCATCTCCGGGGTCACCTTGTCGAACAGGGTGCCGCCCACGAAGTAACCATCTTCATTACCGGCCACACGGAAGCCGCGCCCGTCCACCACCAGTTTGGCGCCGGCAGCAACACCGTCATCGATGTAACCCACCACCTTGTCACGGGCAGCCGCAGTCACCAAAGGGCCCATGTCCAGGCCGCAAGAGGTACCGGCACCAATCTTCAGCGCCTTGATCTGTGGTTCCAGCTTGGCAATCAGTGCATCGGCCACTTGGTCGCCCACGCACACGGCCACCGAAATGGCCATGCAACGCTCGCCGCACGAACCGTAGGCCGCGCCCATCAGTGCGCTGACGGCGTTGTCCAGGTCGGCATCCGGCATCAGCACCGCGTGGTTCTTGGCACCACCCAAGGCCTGTACACGCTTGCCGCGCTTGGTGCCTTCTGCATAGATGTACTCGGCGATCGGCGTCGAACCTACAAAGCTCAGGGCTTTCACTTCTGGCGCTTCGATCAGCGCATCCACTGCTTCCTTGTCACCGTGCACCACGTTCAGGATGCCCTTTGGCAGGCCGGCTTCCAGCAGCAGCTGGGCAATGAACAGCGTGGAGCTCGGGTCACGCTCGGAAGGTTTGAGGATGAAGGCGTTACCGCAGGCGATGGCCAGCGGGTACATCCACAGCGGCACCATGGCCGGGAAGTTGAACGGGGTAATGCCCGCGACCACGCCCAGTGGCTGGAAGTCGGACCAGGCGTCGATGTTCGGGCCGACGTTGCGGCTGTACTCGCCTTTCAGCACTTCTGGCGCCGCGCAGGCGAACTCGACGTTCTCGATGCCGCGCTTCAGTTCACCGGCTGCGTCTTCCAGGGTCTTGCCGTGCTCTTCGCTGATCATCTGCGAGATTTTGGCTTCGTTCTGCTCCAGCAGTTGCTTGAAGCGGAACATCACCTGGGCGCGCTTGGCCGGCGGGGTGTTGCGCCAGGCCGGGAAGGCTGCCTTGGCGGAGTCGATCGCTTCCTGCACGGTCGCGCGGCTGGCCAGCTCGACCTTGCGTACAGCCTGGCCAGTGGACGGGTTGAAGACATCGGCGGTGCGCTCACCCTTGGTGACCAGCTCGCCGTGGATCAGGTGCTGAACAATGCTCATGCAAAACTCCAGATAAAGAAGGTAGAAGCAGGCGCGTGATGCGTTCACGCGCCGGGCATCAAAATCGGATAGATCAGTCGATCAGGTTCAGGGTTTCGCCGACTGCGTCGAACAGGCGGTCCAGTTCCTGCGGCGTGGTGTTGAAGGTTGGGCCGAACTGCAGCGTGTCGCCACCGAAGCGCACGTAGAAACCCGCCTTCCACAGTTTCATTGCCGCTTCGTACGGGCGGACGATGGCATCACCGTCGCGAGCGGCGATCTGGATGGCGCCGGCCAGGCCGTAGTTACGGATATCGACGATGTTCTTGGTGCCCTTCACGCCGTGCAGCAGCTTCTCGAAGTGCGGCGCCAGCTCGGCGGCGGACTGCACCAGGTTTTCCTTCTGCAGCAGGTCCAGCGCGGCGATACCGGCGGCACAGGCTACCGGGTGGGCCGAATAGGTGTAGCCGTGCGGGAATTCCACGGCGTATTCCGGGGTCGGCTGGTTCATGAAGGTCTGGTAGATCTCGCTGCTGGCAATCACCGCACCCATCGGGATGGCGCCGTTGGTGACCTGCTTGGCGATGCACATCAGGTCCGGGGTCACGCCGAAGGCTTCAGCGCCGGTCATCGCCCCCATGCGGCCGAAGCCGGTGATCACTTCGTCGAAGATCAGCAGGATATTGTGCTGGGTGCAGATTTCACGCAGGCGCTTCAGGTAACCCTTCGGCGGCGGCAGTACGCCGGCCGAACCGGCCAGCGGCTCGACGATCACCGCAGCGATGTTGGACGCATCGTGCAGCTCGATCAGCTTGAGCATTTCGTCAGCCAGGGCAATACCGCCCTCTTCCGGCATGCCCTTGGAGAAGGCGTTCACTGGCAGCACGGTGTGAGGCAGGTGGTCGACATCCAGCAGCTGACCGAACAGCTTGCGGTTGCCATTGACGCCACCCAGGCTGGTACCGGCAATGTTCACGCCGTGGTAGCCACGGGCACGGCCGATGATCTTGGTCTTGGTGGCCTGGCCTTTCAGGCGCCAGTAGGCACGCACCATTTTCAGCGCGGTGTCGGCGCACTCGGAACCGGAGTTGGTATAGAAGACGTGATTCAGGTCACCCGGGGTCAGCTCGGTGATCTTCTCAGCCAGCTGGAACGACAGCGGGTGGCCGAACTGGAAGGCTGGTGAGTAATCGAGGGTACCGATCTGGCGGGCCACTGCTTCGGTGATTTCCTTGCGGGTGTGCCCGGCGCCGCAGGTCCACAGGCCAGACAAGGCGTCGAAAATCTTGCGCCCTTGGTCATCGACCAGGTAGTTGCCTTCGGCCGCCACGATCAGCCGTGGGTCGCGCTGGAAGTTACGGTTGGCGGTGTAGGGCATCCAGTGGGCATCCAGCTTGAGCTGGCTGGCGATACCGGCGGTAGCGGTTTCGGGCATGTTCATCGGCGGTTCCTCGGAAGACGATTAGGCAACGATGGATGTTGTTGCAGCTAAATTGGCACGCGGATAAAGTCTGAAAAAGCCTACATTTCTAATCTTCAGACAGGCCAAGACTAAACTAATGAGCCGACGCCCCGATCCACTCGCCCAGGTCAGCGACTTCGACATCCGCTTGCTGAAGATCTACCGCAGCGTAGTCGAGTGCGGCGGCTTCTCGGCCGCCGAAAACGTGCTAGGCATTGGCCGCTCGGCCATCAGCCAGCAGATGAACGACCTGGAGCAACGCCTTGGCCTACGCCTGTGCCAACGTGGCCGCGCCGGTTTTTCGCTGACCGAGGAAGGCCGCGAGGTCTACCATTCGGCCCTGCAACTGCTCAGCGCGCTGGAAAGCTTTCGCACCGAGGTCAATGGCCTGCACCAGCATTTGCGTGGCGAGCTGAACATTGGCCTGACCGACAACCTCGTCACCCTGCCGCACATGCGCATCACCCACGCGCTGGCCGAACTCAAGGACCGAGGCCCCGATGTGCGCATCCAGATCCGCATGATTGCCCCCAGCCAGGTTGAACACGGCGTGCTCGACGGCAGCCTGCATGTGGGCGTAGTTCCCCAGACCAGCCCGCTGTCGGGCCTTGAATACCAGCCGTTGTACAGCGAGCGTTCGCTGCTTTACTGCGCCGTTGGCCACCCGCTGTTCTATGCCGATGACCAGCAGATCGACGACGAACGCCTGAACAGCCAGGAAGCCATCACCCCGACGTTCCGCCTGCCGGCCGACATCCAGGCGCACTACCAGGCGCTGAACTGCACCGCCAGTGCTTCGGACCGCGAAGGGATGGCGTTCCTTATCCTCACCGGGCGCTACATCGGCTACCTGCCCGATCACTACGCCACCTTCTGGGTGCAGCAGGGCCGCTTGCGTGCCCTCAAGCCTCAACAGCGCTTCTATGACCTGAGCCTGAGCTGGGTAACGCGCAAGGGCCGGCGGCCGAACCTGGTGCTGGAAAGCTTTCTCGACAGCCTGGCTGCGACACGTTGATGCCAGTCTCTGCCGCAAACGCTTGTTACTTCGGCACAGGCAGGTAATCTTGTCCGACTGCCGCAGCCACTGACCCGTACGGAATCGTCCATGACCCTAGAAGTCCCTGCGCATCGCCTCTCTGCCTCGGGCAAGCCCGCGGGCCGCATCCGCCAGAAGAACGAACAGGCCATTATCCAGGCCGCCGAAGACGAGTTCGCCCGCCATGGTTTCAAGGGCACCAGCATGAACACCATCGCCCTCAAGGCGGGCTTGCCCAAGGCCAACCTGCATTACTACTTCACCAACAAGCTGGGCCTGTACATTGCCGTGCTCAGCAACATCATCGAGTTGTGGGACAGCACCTTCAACGCCTTGAGCGTCGATGACGACCCCGGCGAGGCCCTGAGCCAGTACATCCGTACCAAGATGGAGTTTTCCAGGCGCAACCCGCAAGCTTCGCGGATTTTTGCCATGGAAGTGATCAGCGGCGGCACCTGCCTGACCGAATATTTCAGTGCCGACTACCGTGAGTGGTTCCGCGGCCGAGCCGCCGTGTTCCAGGCCTGGATCGCAGCCGGCAAGATGGACCCTGTCGACCCGGTGCACTTGATCTTCCTGCTGTGGGGCAGCACCCAGCACTACGCCGACTTCGCCACCCAGATCTGCCAGGTTACCGGCCGCAGCCGCCTGACCAAGCAGGACATGGAAGACGCGAGCAACAACCTTATCCACATCATTCTGAAGGGCTGCGGCATCAAGCCGGCTGCCTGAACGTCATTTATGCCTTCTACCCTGCTCGACCTCTGCGAGTACCGCGAGGAAATCCGCAAAAGCCGCTTCATCACCCTGGCCGGGCCGATCAGCAGCGCTGCGGACGCGATGAGTTTCATCGAACGCCACAGCGACCTGGCCGCCACCCACAACTGCTGGGCCTGGAAGCTTGGCGCCCAGTACCGCAGCAGCGATGACGGTGAACCCGGCGGTACTGCCGGGCGACCGATCCTGGCGGCCATCGAAGCACAAGACTGCGACCAGGTCGTGGTGCTGGTGATCCGCTGGTATGGCGGCATACAACTGGGTACCGGCGGCTTGGCCAGGGCCTATGGCGGCGGCGCCAACAAATGCCTGCAACAGGCGCCCAAACGGCTGCTGGTGCAGCGTAGCGAATTCACTTGCAGCTGCAGTTTCAGCGAACTGGCACTGGTGAAACTGCGCCTGGCAGAGGTTGATGGCCTCGTCCTGGATGAGCAATTCACCGCCAACGGCGTGGACCTGCTAATTGCGCTGGGTGACGCCCACCTGGCACCCCTGCAGCAGCAACTGGCCGACCTGAGCCGTGGGCGCATCCTGCTGGAAGCACGCTGACATTGCCCACAACAACTGTGGGCCCGCCTGTGGATAAGCTTGGGGCAGTCGCTTGCAGGCTGCTGTTCTCAAGGCCTGCAGGGCTTTGATCATATTTTGATCACAGCTTGATGACAGTCGCAAACTGCTGAAAGCTCGATAGTTATCCCCAACCCAAGGCTAGACGGGTCTGCCCGCATCGTACTCGGCTTGCACACAATAACTGTGGACCAGCCTGTGGATAACCCGTGCGCCAACAGGCGAGGCGCCCGGACAGGCAGGGCCCCCACGCAGTTGATCGTTTTTTATACAGCTATAGGCAAGGCAGTCACTGCCGCTGTGGATTATTCTCAATACCTTTCTTTATCACCGACCACGGAGCGCGTTCACATGGCTAACGCAAAAACCGCACTTATCATCGGCGCCTCTCGCGGGCTTGGTCTGGGCCTGGTGCAGCGCCTGAACGAAGACGGCTGGAACATCACTGCCACCGTGCGCAACCCGCAGCAGCCCGGCGCCCTGGCGGACGTGCCCGGCGTGCACATCGAGCAGTTGGAGATGAACGACACCGCCCAGCTCGACGGCCTGAAGCAGCGCCTGCAGGGCCAGGTGTTCGACCTGGTATTCGTCAACGCCGGTGTCATGGGGCCCCTGCCACAAGACCTGGAGACCGTACACAACAAAGACATCGGCGACCTGTTCATGACCAACGCCGTCGCACCGATCCGCGTGGCCCGACGTCTCGTCGGCCAGGTACGCGAGGGCAGCGGCGTACTGGCCTTCATGAGCTCGATCCTGGGCAGCGTGACCATCCCCGACGGCGGTGAAATTTGCCTGTACAAGGCCAGCAAGGCGGCGTTGAACTCGATGATCAACAGCTTTGTCGTCGAGCAGCAGCGCCCCGACCTGTGCGTGCTGGCCATGCACCCAGGCTGGGTAAAAACCGACATGGGCGGCGAAAACGCCGAGATCGACGTACTCACCAGCACCCGCGGCATGCTCGACCAGATCAATGCGCAAAGCGGTAAGGGCGGCCTGCGTTTCATCAACTACAAGGGCGAACCCTTGGTCTGGTGATTCACCGGGTCGCAGTCTGGCCGGGCGCAATGCCCGGCCAGCCCCTGTAGAATGGCGGCAACCGTACCTGATTGAGATCCCCCTATATGTATGACTGGTTGAACGCCCTGCCCAAGGCCGAGCTGCACTTGCACCTGGAAGGCTCGCTGGAGCCCGAGCTGCTGTTCGCCCTGGCCGAGCGCAACAAGATCGCCCTGCCCTGGGCCGATGTAGAGACCTTGCGGGGCGCCTACGCCTTCAACAACCTGCAGGAGTTCCTCGACCTGTATTACCAGGGCGCCGATGTGCTGCGTACCGAACAGGACTTCTACGACCTGACCTGGGCCTACCTGCAACGCTGCAAGGCGCAGAACGTGATTCACACCGAACCGTTCTTCGACCCGCAAACCCACACCGACCGTGGCATCCCCTTTGAAGTGGTGCTCAACGGTATCAACCAGGCACTGAAGGACGGCCGCCAGCAACTGGGCATCAGCAGTGGCCTAATCCTCAGCTTCCTGCGCCACCTGAGCGAAGAGGAAGCGCAAAAAACCCTCGACCAGGCCCTGCCGTTCCGCGATGCATTCATCGCCGTTGGCCTGGACAGCTCGGAAATGGGCCACCCGCCGAGCAAGTTCCAGCGTGTGTTCGACCGCGCCCGCAGCGAAGGCTTCGTCGCTGTCGCCCATGCCGGCGAAGAAGGCCCGCCCGAGTACATCTGGGAAGCGCTGGACCTGCTGCAAATCAAGCGTATCGACCATGGCGTGCGCGCCATCGAGGACGAGCGCCTGATGCAGCGCATCATCGACGAGCAGATCCCGCTCACGGTGTGCCCGCTGTCCAACACCAAACTGTGCGTGTTCGACCACATGAGCCAGCACAACATCCTCGACATGCTTGAGCGTGGCGTGAAAGTGACGGTCAACTCGGACGACCCGGCCTACTTCGGGGGCTACGTCACGGAAAACTTCCACGCCCTGCACACTCACCTGGGCATGACCGAAGACCAGGCCCGTCGCCTGGCACAGAACAGCCTGGATGCCCGGCTGGTCTGATTGAACGACGACGTTGCGTTCAACCGACCTGCAACGTCTCCACGCGGGCGATGCGATTGATCTGCTGGATACCCAGCGCAGAGATATGCAACGCCCGCGAGTCTTCGGCCTCACGCATCCAGCCAGACTGCAGGAATAACCTGAACAAAGCCTGGCCCAGCACGCCGCCCAGGTGTGGGGCCTGGTCATTCCACTCGGTGCAGCGGCAAATCACGCAGCCGCGTTGCTCGTGTGGTGCAAGGGCATCGATGTACACCCCGACCAAGGCCAACTGCGCCCTCCCCTCATCACTCACCATCAACTGCCTTCCGCTGCCTTCCAGCCAACCGGCCACCACCAGGCGGTGATACAGCTCACTGGCCAACTCCCCGCCCAGGTGATCGCCACACCGGCGTGCCCGGCGCATCGACATGGGCAGCGGTGATGCCGGTACCTTGGCCCGCTCCCCCCTGGTGTTTTCCAGCTGTACGCTGGCCAAGGCCTCGACCGCCGCCCCGACCTGCGGGGTTGCCAGGCGGAAGTAGCGTTTGCGCCCCCTGGCTTCATGCCGGAGCAAACCGGCCGATGACAGCAACGAAAGGTGCGCGCAAGCCGACGAGGACGTCAGGCCCGTCATTATCGCAAGTTCATTGGCTAGCCGTGGCGTGCCGTCGATCAATGCCCACAACATGGCACTGCGTTTGGGGTCGGCCATCAAGCTGGCAATCTGGCTGATGCTGCTGGCTGCGTTCATGTCCCTGTAACTCCCTGCAAGTTCACTGAGTGGATGCGATGGCCAACCCTGGCAGGGAAGCACCTCTCGCTGGCACTGGCCTGGCTCGCCAGTATAAGCCGCAGAAAATCCCAGTCAGACGGCCTTGCGCCGACACATCGGCGACGAAAAACCACTGGGTATGCCTACCCATGGCAAACAGTGAACCGGCGCCAGAAAGCTGCCCGCAAGCCGGTCAGCCAAAGCGCCGACACCCACAGACAGAAGCACCGAAATATCTTGATAGAAAAAGGCTTGCAGCAATTTCAGATACGGCCCACAGCGACATTCCGCAAATAGCGCGCGAGCTAGCGAAGGTTTCGCAGGTTTGCAGGCATTGCGCCCTTCGACCGTCAGTCAGGACACTGACGCAGCGCATGGCAGGCAGGAGGGCCAGCGCTACACTTGAGCGGCTCTCCCCATTCTGGAGGTATGCCGCGATGAAAATTATCGTCAGTGCATCGAGCCGAAACCCCGCCTGCCCCTGGCAGGTCCAGCTCGATCAACACGTGGTCAGTTTCCGCAGTGAGGCCGAGGCGCGGGCCTTCGTCGCAACGCTGGAAACCCGCCTTCAGGCACCTCACCCGCTCATGCGGGAGGCTTGGCCTGCAAGCGCCGGGTCAGCAGCGCGACACTGACCGCCAATGCCCCGCAGAAGCTGATCACCAGCGCCATAGGTACCGCGCTGCCATCGTGCAGTAGCCCGACCAGCGCAGCGGCACCCGCAGCAACGCTGAACTGCACGCACCCCATCAATGCCGAAGCGCTGCCGGCCCGCGCGCCCTGCCCGCTCATGGCACACGCCGATGCATTGGGGATGATGCAGCCCAGGCTGGCAATGCAGATGAACAACGGCACCAGCAGCGGCCACAGCTGCGCGGGGCGCAAAGCCGCCACGCCCAACAGCACCAGGCCCGCAATCAGGTACAGCCACACGGCGCGCGCCAGCAGGAAAGCAGGCCCTCGCTTGGCCAGCAATCGGGCATTCACCTGCGCCACGAGTATGAAGCCGGCAGCATTGGTGCCGAATAGCCAGCCGTATTGTTCGGCCGGTACGCCATAGAGCTTGATGAACACGAATGGCGAACCGGCAATGTAGGCAAACATGCCGGCAATGGCGATACCACCCGTCAAGGCATGGCCAAGGAACACCCGGTCACCCAGCAGGCGCAAATATTGGCGCAATGCGCCAGACAGCGGCTGGCGCGGTATATGCGCAGGCAGGCTTTCCGGCAGGCCCAGGCTGACCGCCAGCAGGCAACCGGCGCTGAACAGGCTCAACGCCAGGAAGATCGACTGCCAGCCCGCCAGGTTCACCAACACCCCGCCCAGCATCGGTGCCAGGATCGGCGCCAGGCCCATGACCAGCATCAGTTGCGAGAACACCTTGGCCGAGGCCACCGGGTCGCACTTGTCGCTGACGATGGCCCGCGACAGCACCATACCTGCGCAACCGCCCAGCGCCTGGACAAAGCGCGCAACCACCAAGGTGTCGAGGTTGGGGGCATAGGCACAGGCCAGTGACGCCAGGGTGAACAGGGTCACGCCGAACATCAGCGGTTTGCGACGCCCAAAGCGGTCGGCAACCGGCCCGTAAGCCAGCTGGCCGATGGACAGGCCGAGGAAGTAGGCGGCCAAGGTGGCCTGGACATGTTTTTCGTCGGTGGCGAACGCCTGCGCCATGGCCGGGAAGGCAGGCAGGTAGAAGTCGATCGCCAAGGGCCCGAACGCACTGAGTGCGCCCAGGATGAGCACCATTCGCAGGTTCATCAGGAATCCATAGCAGGCTAAGCAAGTGGATGATTCTACCTGCTGTGGACCCCTTCAGCATGAAAACATTTGCAACACATGGGCCGCCAGGCAGCCCTGACGTATCACGCCACCTCGGCCTGATACCCCTCGTCCCGAATGGCGGTGAGAATCTGCTCTGGCGCCAGCTCACTCTGCACCCGCACCTGTCTGGCCGCCAGGTCGATCTCGACCTTGGCCGCAGCATCCTGCTCCTGCACCGCCCGGGTCACCGCTTTCACACAATGGCCACAGGTCATGCCTTGTACATTGAACACTTGCATGGGGATCTCTCCTTCAGGTTTTCAACGAGTCTCAAGCTTGCCATCGGGGCAAGGTCAACACCCGGGGTGGAAATCTACGCCCGTGTCGGCCAAGCTGCGCCTTTGACGATCAGGCAAGCAGGAGATTATTCATGTTCAGGGCAGCATTGGGCGTCGTCGGGCTATTGAGCGCGCTGGCTGCGGTGCCACCGGCCATCGCCGAGGGCAACTCGGACTACAGCGTACTGATCATCTCCCGGGAACGCCTGGAAGTGGCCACCGGTTGCGAAATTGGCGTTTACCTCAACGACCAGCTCTCCGGGCGCGTGTTCCAGGAGCAGTCCACCTCATTCAACCTTCCACCCGGTCCGGTGGACGTACGCCTGCGCCTGCTGCCAGGGCAGGTGCAAGGCTGCGCGCCGGGCATCGAAGACCAGCGCAGCACACGTTTGAACTTGCAGGCGGGCCAGATCAACAAATACCGCATCGCCATGGGGCAATATGGCCTGGAGTTGAAGCGAGCCGGCCTGGGCTATTGACCTTACCTGCATGGCAAGGTTGATGCTGGAGGCCTGTCCAAGGAGGAGAGCCATGCCCGCATCCACCACTTACGACCTGCCGATCTCCGGCATGACCTGCGCCAGCTGTGCCGGCAGGGTCGAGCGCGCCCTGCGCAAGGTCACCGGCGCTGAACAGGTCAGCGTCAACCTCGCCACCGAACAGGCCCGGGTCCAGGCCCCGGCCAACAGCCTGCCCGCCCTGGTCGACGCCGTGCGCGAAGCCGGTTATGGCGTGCCCACCCGCACTGTCGAACTGCAGATTGGCGGCATGACCTGCGCCAGTTGCGCCGGCCGCGTTGAGCGTGCCCTTGGCAAGCTGCCTGGGGTCGAGCACGTCAGCGTCAACCTGGCCAGCGAACGCGCTCACCTCGAGGTGCTCGCAGCCCTCGATGACAACCTGCTGATCGACGCTGTGCACAAGGCCGGCTACAGCGCCAGCCTGCCGCAATCGGCCAAGGACGACCAAAGCGCTGCCCAGCGCCGCCTGCGCAATGAGCGCCTGGCGGTCGGCGCCGCCTTGCTGTTGGCCCTGCCGCTGGTACTGCCAATGCTGGTGCAGCCCTTCGGCCTGCACTGGATGCTGCCAGCATGGGCACAGTTCCTGCTGGCCACGCCGGTGCAGTTCATTCTCGGCGCACGCTTCTACGTAGCCGCCTGGAAGGCCGTGCGCGCCGGTGCCGGCAACATGGACCTGCTGGTGGCCCTGGGCACCAGCGCCGGCTATGGCCTTAGCCTTTACCAGTGGGCACAAGCCCCCGCCGGTATGGCCCCGCACTTGTACTTCGAAGCCTCGGCCGTGGTCATTGCCCTGGTATTGCTGGGCAAGTACCTGGAAAGCCGTGCCAAGCGCCAGACCGCCAGCGCCATCCGCGCCCTTGAGGCACTGCGCCCGGAACGTGCCGTGCGTGTCGTCGAGGGCCAGGAAGAAGACGTGCCCATTGCCCAGCTGCGCCTGGGCGACCTGGTACTGGTCAAGCCCGGCGAGCGCTTTCCGGTCGATGGTGTAGTCGAGGACGGCAGCAGCCATGCCGACGAAGCCCTGATCAGCGGCGAGAGCCTGCCAGTACCCAAGCAGCCGGGCGACAGCGTCACGGGCGGAGCCATCAATGGCGAAGGCCGGTTGCTGGTGCGCACCCAGGCGCTGGGGACCGAAACCGTGCTGGCACGTATCATCCGCCTGGTCGAAGACGCCCAGGCCGCCAAGGCGCCGATCCAGAAGCTGGTCGATCGGGTCAGCCAAGTGTTCGTCCCCGCCGTGCTGGTGCTGGCCCTGATCACCCTGGTCGGCTGGTGGCTGGCCGGCGCACCGCTGGAAACCGCACTGATCAACGCCGTCGCCGTGCTGGTCATCGCCTGCCCCTGCGCCCTCGGCCTGGCCACACCTGCGGCAATCATGGCCGGCACCGGGGTCGCTGCCCGCCACGGTATCCTGATCAAGGACGCCGAAGCCCTGGAGCGTGCCCATGCGGTCAACCGCGTGGTCTTCGACAAAACCGGCACCCTCACCTCCGGCAGCCCTCGGGTGGTCCACAGCCAGGCGCAGGCTGGCAGCAGTGCCGACCTCCACCGTCTGGCCGGCGCCCTGCAACGTGGCAGCGAACACCCACTGGCCAAGGCAGTGCTGGATGCCTGTGCCGAACAGGGGCTGGACGTGCCGGTGGTTACCGACAGTCAGTCGCTGACCGGGCGCGGTATCGCAGGAAGTGTGGAAGGCCGTGAGCTGGCCCTGGGTAACCGCCGCCTGCTGGACGAAAGCGGGCTGCAGCCCGGCGACCTGGCTGCGAAGGCCCAGGCCTGGGAAGCCGAGGGGCGCACCTTGTCGTGGTTGATCGAACGGGGCGCGCAACCCAGCGTGCTGGGCCTGTTCGCCTTTGGTGACAGCCTCAAGCCCGGCGCCTTGCAGGCCATCGACACCCTGCATGCCCAACATATCAGCAGCCACCTGCTGACCGGCGACAACCGCGGCAGCGCCAAAGTGGTTGCAGACGCGCTGGGCATCGACGATGTACATGCCGAAGTGCTGCCAGCCGACAAGGCTGCGACCGTGGCCGCACTCAAGCAGGACAGCGTGGTCGCCATGGTGGGCGATGGCATCAACGATGCCCCGGCACTGGCCGCCGCCGACATCGGCATTGCCATGGGTGGCGGTACCGACGTGGCCATGCAGGCCGCTGGCATCACCCTGATGCGCGGCGACCCTCGCCTGGTGCCTGCAGCGCTGGAGATCAGCCGCAAGACCTATGCGAAGATTCGCCAGAACCTGTTCTGGGCCTTCATCTACAACCTGATCGGCATCCCGCTGGCCGCGCTGGGTTACCTCAACCCGGTACTGGCCGGCGCCGCCATGGCCCTGTCCAGCGTGAGCGTGGTCAGCAACGCGCTGTGGCTCAAGGCGTGGAAACCCACCAGCACCACACAGGAGGCGCCATGAATATCGGCCAGGCCGCCCGCCGCAGCGGGCTAAGCACCAAGATGATCCGTTATTACGAATCCATCGGCCTGCTCAAACCGGCCACACGCAGCGACAGCGGCTACCGCCTGTACCAGGCAGAAGACTTGCACAGCCTGGCCTTCATCAAGCGCTCCCGCGACTTGGGGTTTTCCCTGGAGGAGGTCGGCAAGCTGCTGACCTTGTGGCAGGACCGCCAACGTGCCAGCGCCGATGTGAAAGCGCTGGCCATGCAGCACATCGACGAGCTGAACCGGCGCATCGAGGAGCTGGTGAGCCTGCGCGACACCCTTGGCGAGCTGGTTTCGCACTGCCAAGGGGACGACCGCCCGGACTGCCCGATCCTCAAAGACCTGGCCAACGGCGCCGCCGGCAACTGCTGCCACTGAACGGTCACACGCGTTTGGTATGCCAAAAGCGTCCAAACGCGACCGAATAGTCACCAACTACGACTTTATCCAATAAATACGGGCGTTCTGGCTACATAAAACCCGGATGCTGCCGATGTACTGGCTACCTGCCTCATGTGTCGACAATAAAAATTCCGGGAGCGTCGATGAGCATCAAACAGAAACTGACCTGGGCATTCGCGGTCATCGCCGGCTTGCCCATCGTCCTCGTGGCCACCTTGGTGGTCCTCAACCTGCGTGGCGAAGCCCGCGACGGATTCCTCGACAGCAGCAGCCGGGAAATCCGTCAGGTCAGCAACGCGATGAACATCTTCTTCCAGGGCATCAACCAGAACGTCGAGTACATGGCTTCGCAGCCAATGGTCGCCGCCACGGGCAGCGAGCTGAACAAGTACATGAGCGCCAGCCCGTCCTACGAACTGGGCGAGCAGGCCAGCAAGCTCCTTGACTTCATGACCCGACTGGCCAACTCACACCCTGCGTATGCCTACTTGTCCTACGGGGTGAACGACGGTGGCTACACAGGCTGGCCGGCAGGGCAGAAGTTCGTCAACTACGACCCACGCACTCGCCCCTGGTACCAACTGGCCATGGCCAACCCGGGCAAGACCGTACGTACCGGCGCCTACTACTGGGCCGCCGACGACGCGGTACTGGTCAGCACCGTGCGCGCCGTGGCCAACCAGCTGGGCAACCCCGGTGGCGTGGTCAACATCGACGTGTCGCTCAAGGGCCTGACCGAGATCGTCAAGCAGATCAAACTGGGCGAAAGCGGTTACCTGATGCTGGTGGAAAGCAACGGCAACGTGATGGTCGACCCACGCGACGCCGGGCACAACTTCAAGCAACTGGCGAGCTTTGGAAGTGGTTATGCCGAGTTGGCCAAGGCTGGCAAAGGCCTGGTCGAAGTCGAGCTCAATGGCGTGCGCTACATGGCCAACGTCTACCCCGACGAGCAACTGGGCTGGACCTTCATCGGCCTGATCGAACACAGCGAAGTGATGCAGACCACCACCCGGCTCACCTGGCTGATCGGTGTCATCGCCGTGGTGCTGGCCGCGTTGTTCGCCGTGGTGGGTGCGGCGTTCGCCAAGCTGATCGTGCGCCCGATCAACAGCGTTACCAACGGCCTGGAAGACATTGCCCAGGGTGAAGGTGACCTGACCCGTAACCTGGAAATCCGCGGCCGCGACGAAACCGCGCAACTGGCCAGCTGGTTCAACCAGTTCCTGGGTGCCATCCGCAGCCTGATCCAGCACATTGGCGCTGCCGCCGGCAAAATCCTCAGCACCTCCAGCAGCTCGACCCGTGTCTCCAGCGACATGGCCGAAGCCGCAGGCCGCCAGCGCGAAGCCGTGGACATGGTTTCCACCGCGTTCCACGAAATGGTCGCCACCGCCAACGAAGTGGCGCGCTCCTGCAGCCAGGCAGCGCAGTCGGCCGACAGCGGTCAGCAGCAGGCCCGCGAAGGCCAGCAGCAGATCGATGCGGCGGTACACAGCGTTGACCGCCTGAGCCAGGAAATCGAGCAGTCGGCGCAGTCGATCCAGCAGCTGGAGCGGGACAGCAATGCTATCCAGTCGATCCTCGGCACCATCCGCTCGATTGCCGAGCAGACCAACCTGCTAGCCCTCAACGCCGCCATCGAAGCCGCCCGCGCCGGTGAGCAAGGCCGTGGCTTTGCCGTGGTGGCCGATGAAGTACGGGCCCTGGCCAAACGCACTGCCGACTCCACTGCCGAAATCGATGGCCTGCTGGGTAACCTGGCCAACCGCACTGCCGAAGTGGCCGCGCAGATGCATGCCAGCCTGGAGGTATCGCAGCAATCGGTGAGCCGCATTGGCCTGGCACGCGACAGCTTCGGGCAAATCCGGGAATCGGTGGATGTGATCCGCGACATGAACACGCAGATCGCCACCGCCGCCGAGGAACAGCACCAGGTGGCCGAGGACATCAACCGGCACATCAGCCAGATTCACGGTGATGCCCAGCTGGTGGCCGAACTGGCCCAGGCGGCGCGGGTGGACTCGGAGAGCCTGGCCGGGTTGTCCAATGAGCTGGATTCGCTGGTGCGCAGGTTCCGCACCTGATGTGCTGCCTGTACTGGCCTGCGGGTAAACCCGCTCCTACAGGGATTGCGCAGCCATCAAGGTTTGCGCGGTACGTGTAGGAGCGGGTTTACCCGCGAAGAGGCCGGTACAAGCAACCAAACACTAAAGCTTCAACTCCCCCGGGGTAGCCCCGAACAACTGCTTGAACGCCGCAATGTAAGCCGAAGTCGAGTCATACCCACACCCCAGCGCCGCCTCGGTCACATTCTCCCCCGCCTCCAGCAACGCCAGCGACGACAACAACCGCATGCGCTGCCGCCAGTTGCGAAAGCTCAACCCGGTCTCCCGCTGGAACAGCCGCATCAGCGTCTTCTCAGAACAACCCAGCTCGCGCGCCCACTGCTGCAATGTCTGCGGCTGGTCCGGTGCAGCAATCAAACCGTTGCACAGCGCCAGCAACCCTGGGTGCCGTGGCAACGGTAGCGAAAACCCCACCTCGGGCAACGTGCGCAACTGGTCGAGCAGCACCGCCACCAGGCGTGCTTCGGCGCTGTCATCTTCGGGGTAGTCCGCCGGGAACAGGCAAAACTGTTTGATCAGCTCGCGTGCCAGCGGGGTTACTTCCAGCACCCGGCATTGCTCCGGCGCCCACGGGCAGGCATCACGCCGTACATACAGGCTGCGCATTTCGGCCTGCATCGAGGTCACCACTTCGTGCTCGGCATCAGCAGGAATCCACACCCCCCACTGGGGTGGCGCGAAGTAACTGCCGTCGCGGGTGTACACGCCAAGTACGCCGCTGATGGCGTAGGAAAACTGCACCCAGTCGTGCTGGTGGCGGGTGGTCCAGGAACCGGCGCCGAGGCTTTCGGCACGGGCATAGAGGGGCCTGGGCAGGTGGTCCAGCGCCGGGATGGCGCGGGGGTGTCCGATGATCGGCATGGCGGCTTCTTGTAGTTCTGGCGGGACAAGCCTAACAGCTGAGGCAAGAGCACGTCAGGTGCGCTCGACAATCACCGTCACCCCCTGCCCACCTGCCGCACAAATCGATATCAACCCCCGCCCCTTCCCTGCCGTGGCCAACAGCTTGGCCAGGTTGGCCAATATGCGCCCTCCGGTGGCCGCAAACGGGTGCCCCGCTGCCAGCGAACTGCCTTTTACATTGAGCTTGCTGCGGTCAATCGCCCCAAGCGGCGCCTCCAGCCCCAACCGTTCACGGCAATAGTCGGCATCTTCCCAGGCCTTGAGCGTACACAGCACCTGGGCAGCGAAGGCTTCGTGGATTTCGTAGTAGTCAAAGTCTTGCAAGGTCAGGCCATTGCGCGCCAGCAAGCGTGGCACGGCATACACCGGCGCCATCAAGAGCCCTTCGCGACCGGTCACAAAGTCCACCGCCGCGGTTTCGCCATCCACCAGATAAGCCAGCACCTCCAGCCCCTGCTGCGCGGCCCATTCCTCGCTGCCCAGCAACACCATAGAGGCGCCATCAGTCAGTGGGGTGGAGTTACCGGCTGTCAGCGTCCCCTGGCCGCTGCGGTCAAAGGCGGGTTGCAGCTTGGCCAACTGCTCAAGGGTCAGGTCGGGGCGCAGGTTATTGTCGCGGGTCAACGTAAGAAACGGCGTCAGCAAATCATCCTGCCAACCCTCGGCATACGCGGCAGCCAGCTTCTGGTGGCTGAGCAGCGCCAACGCGTCCTGTTCGGCGCGGCCAATGCGCCAGGCCTGGGCCATACGCTCGCAATGCTCGCCCATCGACAGCCCGGTGCGTGGTTCGCCATTGCGTGGTAGTTCGGGTTTCAGGTGGTGAGGCCTTAGCTTGAGAAAGGGCTTGAGCCGCTCGCTCAGGCTTTTGCCACGGTTGGCTTGCAGGAGGATGTGGCGCAGGCCTTCGTTGACGGCAATCGGTGCGTCGGAGGTGGTATCCACGCCGCCGGCGATACCACTGTCGATCTGCCCCAGGGCTATCTTGTTGGCCACCAGCAACGCCGCTTCTAGCCCGGTGCCGCACGCTTGCTGGAGGTCATAGGCCGGGGTCTGCGGTGAAAGGCGCGAACCCAGCACACATTCGCGGGTCAGGTTCATGTCGCGCGAGTGCTTGAGCACCGCGCCAGCCACTACCTCCCCCAGCCGCAGCCCATGCAGGCGATAGCGTTCGATCAATCCTTCAAGGGCAACAGTGAGCATCGCCTGGTTGCTGGCCGTGGCGTAAGCGCCGTTGGAGCGGGCGAAGGGAATTCGGTTGCCGCCCAGGATCGCGACCCGGCGAAGTGAACGCATGCGCTTTTTCCTCCTGAAACAATTTGATCCGTACAGCCTAGGTGTTTTTACCGTGGGCGAACGACCTTGCCACAAAGTTGGTCCACACTTTCAAGCTTGCCTTTGCGGAGACCCACTCATGAGCGATCGCTACCTCGGTTTTGCCAACTCCAACCTCGGCCGCCGCCTCGTGGATGCCCTTGGCCTGCCACGTCCGGCCCCGCTGGAGCGCTGGCAGGCCGGCCGCCTACGCCCGGTGGAAGGGGCGCTGGTGCTGGGCGGCGGGCCAATGGCGAAACAGGTCGAAGCCATCGCCCCACGCCTGACTGATGAGGTTTACAGCTTCAATGCCGACGATTTGCAGGCTGAAGCCTGGGTGGCCGGCCTGGGGCCGAAAATCAAGGCCGTGGTATTCGATGCCCGTCATCTGTCCGACAGCGATGCCTTGAAGCAGTTGCGCGAATTTTTCCAGCCCCTGCTGCGTAGCCTGGCGCCTTGCGCGCATATCGTGGTGCTGGGGCGTGCACCGGAAAGCCTCGACAACCTGTTGGCCAGCGTTGCCCAACGGGCACTTGAAGGCTTCAGCCGGTCGCTGGCCAAGGAGCTGCGCAACGGCGCGACTGCCCAGTTGCTGTATGTTGCCCCCGGAGCCGATGACCAGCTGGAAGGCGCCCTGCGCTTTTTCCTCTCGCCCAAGAGTGCCTTCATCTCTGGCCAGGTACTGCGGCTGGAAGCCTGCACCCGCCAGGTGGAAGACTGGACCCGACCGCTGGGTGGCCGCCGCGCATTGGTCACCGGAGCAGCACGCGGTATCGGCGCCGCTATCGCCGAAACCCTGGCACGGGATGGCGCTGATGTGCTGCTGCTGGATGTACCACAGGCCAGCCAGGACCTCGACGCTCTCGCTGCACGCCTGGGTGGCAAGGCACTGGCGCTGGACATCTGCGCCAGCGACGCGGCAACGCAACTGCTGGCAGCCTTGCCCGACGGCATCGACATCGTGGTGCACAACGCCGGCATCACGCGTGACAAGACCCTGGCCAACATGACCCCGGACTACTGGGACGCGGTGCTGGCCGTCAACCTCAAGGCCCCACAGGTGCTGACCCAGGCGCTGTATGACAGTGGCGCGCTGGGGGAAAACGCACGTATCACCCTGCTGGCCTCGGTCAGCGGCATTGCCGGCAACCGTGGGCAGGCCAACTACGCTGCCAGCAAGGCCGGGCTGATCGGCCTGGCCCAGGCCTGGGCGCCCCGGCTCGCCGAACGTGGCGGCAGCATCAATGCCGTGGCGCCCGGTTTTATCGAAACCCACATGACCGCAGCCATGCCCATGGGCCTGCGCGAGGCCGGCCGGCGCCTGAGCTCGTTGGGCCAGGGCGGGCGCCCGCAGGACGTCGCCGAAGCCATTGCCTGGCTCAGCCAACCGGGCTCCGGGGCAGTCAACGGCCAGGTGCTGCGGGTGTGCGGCCAGGCATTGATGGGGGCCTGAGCATGAGCCGACACTGGCATGACCTGCACAGCCCGGCTTCGCGCGCCAGCCTGTACCTGCGCGCTGCCAGCAAGCGCACCATCAGCGGTGACCACCTGCCGGACGATGGCCTACGCTGTTTCATCCGGGTTCAGCCGGGCAACCTGAGCGCCTACCACAAGCTCTGCCACTTTCCCGACGATGGCCGCCTGCCGGCGACCTATCCACATGTCATGGCGTTCAGCCTGCAGTTGCAGTTGATGACCGCTCCAGACTTCCCCTTCCCACTGCTCGGCCTGGTGCATCTGTACAACCGCATCGAAGTGCTGCGCCCGCTTGGCGGTATCGAAGGGCTGCGCGTTGCGGTGTATGCGCACAACCTGCAACCGCATGCAAAGGGCGGCACCTTCGACCTGATCACCGAGGCCGAAGACGGCATTGGCCTGCTCTGGCGCGAGACCAGCCGCATGCTGGTACGTGGGTTGAAGCTGGAAGGCGAGGCAAGCGCGCTTGCCGACATTGAGCCTGATGCATTGCCCGAGGCCTCCCGCTGGTACGCCGACGGTGACATCGGCCGGCGGTACGCCAAGGTCTGCGGGGACTACAACCCTATTCACCTCAGTGCTGTCAGTGCCCGGTTGTTCGGCTTTCCTACAGCCATTGCCCATGGCATGTGGAGCAAGGCCATGGCCCTGGCGGCATTGCGTGGGCACCTGCCGCACAGTGGATATGCCTTTGAAGTGGACTTCCGCAAACCGGTACGGTTGCCGTCGGAGGTGGTGCTCAGTGCCAGTGCGGCGGGCCCTGCAGGTCAGCTACGGCTGGATGGGCATGGGGAGGTATTGCATATGGTCGGGCGGTGGGATCGGGTGTAGGCCACTTGCTTTGCATCGGGCCTGGGCAGAAGCTATGCAGCATTAGGAGACCCCGATGAATCTGCAAGAACTCACCCAACGCCTGCATCAGATCCGCGACAACAACGACTGGCGCGGCTTCCATAGCCCGAAGAACCTGGCCATGGCCGCCAGCGTCGAAATGGCCGAGCTGGTAGAAATTTTCCAGTGGCTGAGCGAAGACGAATCGCGTCAGCTGCCTGCCGACAAGCTGGCCCACGCCGGCCAGGAGGTCGGTGATGTGGTGCTCTATCTGTTGCTGCTGTGCAGCGAGCTGGGCCTGGACATGGACCAGGTGGTGCGGGCCAAGCTGGCCGACAGCGAGAGGCGCTTCGCCCGATGAACGACCGTCACTTCGATGAACTGGCCACCCGCTTTGCCGAGAAGATCTACGGCGGTGCTAAGGGTGCGATCCGCCTGGCCGTGCTGCAAGCCGACCTGGCCGAGGCACTGCCCGATCGGCCGCTGCGCATTCTGGACATCGGTGCGGGGCTTGGCCACATGGCCTTGTGGCTGGCCCAGCGTGGTCATCACCTGACCTTGGCCGAGCCTGCCGCGCCCATGCTCGATGGCGCCCGCGCGCGCTTTGCCGAGGCAGGCCAGACTGCCACGTTCATCCAGGCCCCCTGGCAAGACCTGCTCGGCCAGCTCACCGAACCTTACGACCTGGTGCTGTGCCATGCCGTACTCGAATGGCTGGCAGAGCCCGAGAGCATCCTGCCCGTGCTGCACCAGCTCACGGCGCCTTCCGGGTGGCTGTCACTGGCCTTCTACAACCGCGACGCCCTGGTCTATCGCAACCTGCTCAAGGGCCATTTCCGCAAGTTGCGCAGCAACCGGCTGGAAGGTGAAAAGCAGAGCCTGACCCCACAGAAACCGCTTGATCCACGCGAGCTCAAGGCGCAACTTGATCCTATGTGGCAAGTTGAAAGCGAAAGCGGTGTGCGGGTGTTCCACGACTACATGCCCAAGGAGTTCCAGGGCAAGGCCGAGCTGCTCGACCTGCTGGAAATGGAACTGGCCCACCGCCGCCACCCCGCCTTCGCCGGGCTTGGCCGCTACCTGCACTGGGTGTGCCGCCCCCGCTAACCCACCCTGCCGGAGGAATTCATGCCGTACCGTCTGTTGTGCCTGGCCCTGCTGCCATTCGCCCTGGCTGGCTGCCAGGGCAGCAACCCGTATGTGGCCAGCAGCCGCCCGCTGCCGCCGGCCCCCGCCCAGGCGGCCACCACCTTCGACGCCAGTGCCTATCCGGCACCCGCTCGCGATTATGGGCACTACCGCAGTTGGAGCTGGCGCAACGGCCAGTTGCCCAGTGGCTCGGCCAATGCCGACCCTGCGCAACTGGCCGATGCTGTCAGTGGGGCACTCGACCAGCATGGCCTGCGCCCCGCCCGAGGTGCCACCGGCGACCTGCTGGTAAGCGCCGACATGCGCCTGGAAAAACGCTTGCGCCAGGTGCGTGACTACGACACCTACGACCCGTACTACGGCCCCTACCCCTACGGTGGCGTGGGCTATGGTGGCTATCGCCATGGCTACGGGGGTTATGCCAGCGTGCCCATCGTGCGCACCTACGAAGTGGAGGTGACGGTAGTGCGCATCGACCTGTACGACGCCCGCAGCGGTCAGCCGGTATGGAGCGCCAGCGCCGAAAGCGGCAGCGACAAGGACTCGCCGCGTGAACGCGAAAGCGCCCTGCGCGACTCTGTGCACAAGGCGCTCAGCGGCTATCCTCCCAGTTAATCGCTAACGGAGAACCATCATGTTGCGCCGTCTCGTTCTACTGTCATTCGTGTTACTGCTTGCAGCCTGCTCCAGCAACAACGTCCAGCAGGATTTCGATGCCAGCCGTGACTTTGCCGCTTACCGCAGCTGGGCGTGGCAGGAACCGGGCCTGCAGTACCGCCCGGACGACCCCCGCATCAAGAGCGACCTTACCGAGCAACGCATCCGCCAGGCGGTGGCCGACCAGCTCGACCAGCGTGGGCTGCGCCCCGTCCAGGGTGGAGCACGGCCTGACCTGACGGTCCGCACCTACCTGATCGTCGAGCAGCGCCAGCAGCAGATCACCACCAACTACGGCGGTGGCTGGGGTGGCTATTGGGGCGGTTACTGGGGTGGCCCGATGTACAACGAAACCCGCAGTGTCGACTACAAGGTCGCGACCATTCAGGTGGACATGTTCGACGGGCGTGACGGCAAGCTGGTGTGGCGCGGCAGTGCCGAACAAATCATGAACAACTACCCGCCAAGCCCGGAAGAACGCAACAGCGCCATCCACAACACCGTGGCCAAGGTACTGGGTAACTACCCGCCGGGCAGCAAGAAGTAAAATTCAAACGCAGTTTCCATAAGTGCCGCGGACCCTGTGGGAGCGGGCGTGCCCGCGAAGCAGGCGCCGCGGTATATGGCACGGGCTTCGCCCGTGTTCGCGGGCACGCCCGCTCCCACAATGATCGCGCCAGAGCGACAACCGTTAGTACCTGTGCCAGCTACGACAAAATCCATTCCAGCCACGCCTTTTTCCCCTTCCCGACCACTTGTCCGCAGGTTCCCGTCTATCTTCACTTAAGGAAACCTGACTGACCGGGTAGAAGTGTTCAACTTTTGGGAAAGGCGACCTGCCAATGCAAAGCATTGTTCTCCTGCTGTGGCTTGCCTTGTGCTCCGAACAGGATGTGCGTCAACGCCAGATCTCCAACCTGCTGACCCTGGGCGTGGCAACGGGCGCTCTGGTCTGGCTGTTCGCCACCGGTCGCAGCTGGATCGGCGCCGACGCCACCGATGCCGGCTGGGCGCTGGCCATCGTCATGCTGCTGACCTTGCCTGGCTACATGCTCGGCCGCTTCGGTGCCGACGACGTCAAGTTGATGGGCGCGCTGGCCCTCGCCACCAGCCCGCAATACGTGCTCGGCACCTTCATCGGCGCCGGCGTCAGTGTGCTGGTGTGGCTGCTCACCCGCCGACGCCTGTGGACCCTGCTCAACCCCAAAGTGAAGAAGCGGTTACAAACCCTGACTGAAGAAATGGGCGACAAACAGGCCTTCGTACCCTATGTGCTAGCAGGTTTTCTTCTAACGGCGGTATGGATCCAATAAGCCAACCTATGGTCCGATACCTTGTACATGCCTTGTACAAAATCGCAACGTAGGGCTATTTTTAAGCTGCCAGAGCGTCTGGCCCGGGAGCAGGGCCGCATACGAACAGGGAGTTGATCGTGTCCAGACCTTTCAGTGATGTGAAGATTCTAGTGGTCGATGACCAGCCAGTCATCGTTGAACAGCTGTGTGAGTTTCTTGAAACCCAGGGTTACCACTGCCTGCCGGCCCATTCCACCGACGAAGCCCTTGAGCGCTACCTGGCCGACGAGGCCATTGGCCTGATCATCTGCGACCTGCACATGCCCGAGCGCGATGGTATCGAACTGGTTCGCGCGCTCAAGGAAATCACCGGGCAGCGCATGTTCGAAGCCATCATGCTGACGGGGCGTGCGGAAAAACAGGATGTGATCCGTGCCCTGCGTGAAGGCTTTGCCGATTACTACCAGAAGCCCATGGACCTTGAGGAACTGCTCGAAGGCGTGCGCCGCCAGGAAGAGGCCCTGCAAGAGCGCCAGCGCAACGTCCGCGCCTTGGGCGGGTTGAACCAGCGATTGCAGGATCTGGCCGACTCGGTGGACGAGCTGTATCAGGACCTGGAAAAGGCCCGCGGCCAAGGCACCCACCGACGCGCCAGCGATGCGGAGGACAGTGAGAACGAGCTGCCGGCGGCGTTCGAGAAGCTGTCGCCGCGCCAACTTGAAGTGGCGCGGCTGGTGAGCAAGGGCAAGACCAACTACCAGATTGCCTGTGAGCTGGGCATTACCGAAAACACCGTGAAACTGTATGTGTCGCAGGTACTGCGCCTGACCCACATGCACAACCGCACCCAGTTGGCACTGGCGCTGACGCCCAGTTCGTCACCGGTTCACCAGCGCTTTACTACCCATTGAGTGATTGACTCCGCATCACCGGGGCTGCTCTGCAGCCCCTACAGTTGAAGGCCAACACTCAAGGTCAAGCGGGGGGAACGGTCCAGACTGTCCAAGGCCACATCCGCCAGCGGTTTTGCCACCTCCAACGCAACATTGAAAAGCCGCCCATCTCCCAACCGTACACCAAGTGCCACCGAAGCCAGGTGGGCATCCTCCACCGATCCCCGGTTATGCCAGGCCTGCGCCGCATCCACTGCCAAATACGGCTGTACCAGCGCCAACCTGCTACCCCGCATGCTGTAGCTCACCTCGTAAGCCACACCCCAACCCTTGTCTCCGTCGGCCTGATCACGGGGATAGCCACGGCCGAAGCTCTGCCCACCAAACCCCACCCGTTCGCTATCGGGCAGCCGGTCATCACTCCAGTACAACGCGCCAGACACTACACCCTGCCAACTCGCTGACAGCGGGTTACTTTGCAGCCCCGACAACCTGAACCGCAAAAAGTCCATGTCGTAGTCGGCATCGCTGCGGGCGCCCAGGTAATCGAGGCCTTGGTAGACCCCGGCACTGACAATGCGCAGGCGACTACCTTCCACTTTGCGCCAGTCGCCCTCGAATGACAGCGCGCGCACAGTAGTGTCGTAGTCCCGTGACGAAGACTGCCGCTCTTCGACATGTTCGCTGACCGCATACAAGTGCCCCTGCACGGCCAGCCATTCATTCGGCCTGACAATCACGGGTTGGCGCAGGCCTATCGCATAGCGTTGGCTGTCACGCTCACGGGTGATGTCGCGGCCATCGTCCAGGCGGGTTCGCGTGCCCGGCTCACTGCGGTAGCGCGAAGCCGACACCAACAGTTGGCTGCCGGCCTCGTCCAGGTGCTGGCTGTAATCCAGCCGTTGGTAATGCACCTGGTCATCGCCCGGGGGCAGTAGCAGGCTGGCCTGGAACTGTTCGGCAAAGCGGGTCTGGGCATTGCTGGTGGCCGTCAGCAGCGCCTGTACATCATCGCGACTGGAGTCTGCCAAAGTAACCGCGGCGCTGAACGGCTTGTGCCGCGCATGCACGGTCAAAAGGGCCGCACCGTCACCGGTTCGTGCCATTGCCAGTTCAGCCTCTATCGATACGCCGGGCAGGCGCTCTGCCAGCCCCAGGTAGCGCTCTAGCGTTTCGCGGGTCAGCGGGCGCTCAGCCTCAAGGCGTGCCAATAGCTGCCGGAGATAGTCGCTGGCCGGGCCGATATCACCGTCGACGTGGTAATCACGGATGTAACCCTCGACCAGCACCACATTTACCCGGCCCTCGGCCACATCCTGCGGTGGCAGGTAGGCATAGGAAAGCAGGTAACCCTCCTGCCGATAGCGCTGGGTTAGCTGCTGGGTGTACTGCTGCAACTCGCCCAACGTGGTCTGCCGCCCGACCAGCGGCTGGTAGTGCTCGCGCAGATCACTCAGGGGGAACACCGTGCCCCCCTCGAAACGCACTTTATGCACAACGACGGGTGTGTCCGCAGGCGCCCAGTCAAGTCTTTCGCCAACCGGCCCGGCCAGCCTCAGGTTGGGGCTGATGAGGCGGTAGGCCTCTATCGGCAGGTTGGCAGCAGGCAGGCGCCGTTCGTATTCATGGCTGTCGAGAAAACCCGGCAACGGCTCTGCGTGGGCAGCAAGCGCCCAAGGCAACAACAGCAGGGGCACGGCCAGAGGACGCATAGGGCGCTCCATGTTCCCTTGGTTTGCGGGGCGCCAGCCGGTCACACCCGCTATCTGCAAGCGTAGGTGCTGGCCCGAATGCCGTCGAACGCCTACTCGCTGACCTGGAACGCCACCCGCGCCGTCTCGCCGCTTTCATCCAGCGCGCTGAGCTCGGCCTGTCCGGCCTGCGGCAAGCGGACCAGCAGGCTGTCCTGCCCCTGGGTTTCGCCCAAGGGCTGGCCATTGAGGAACCACCAGCGCCGCCCTCCGCCGCCCAAGGCCGATACATAGAGTTGCAACGGCTCGCTGCTGGTGGCCGGGCGGCGCAGGTTGTCGCCGGGGCGCACGCCGACGATCGACAGCGGCGGTGCGCTGGCCGGCACCTGCGGCGGGCAGGCCGGGTCGATGGTCGGCAGGCGCGCCGCGCGCCGCTCGACACGGGGTAGCCAGGGCTCCAGCGGGGCCGGCCACAACGCGATGTCACGGGCCTTGGCGCTTGGGCAGCTACCATCCACGCGCAGTCCCTGCTCGTTGACCCACACGCGCTCACGCAGGCCCAGGCCCAGCGGCTGATCGGCAGCTTGCAGGGTTGGCGGCGTGGTGCCATCCAGGGTCCAGGCAAAACGCTGACGTCGGCAGTTGGGGTCCTGCTTGCTCATCGGCTGGCCCAGCGGCCAACAGATCGCCGCCACCCCGATATTCGCCGGTACTCGCTCCACCGGCACGCTGATGCCGCGCTGGCTGTCGCGGTTGCTCAGCAGGTCATGCACCTGCAGCATCAGTGGCGCCGCGGAGGCCAGGCCAAACTGGCCGGGTACCGGCGTGCCATCGGGGCGGCCGATCCACACGCCGATCAGGTAGCGCGGGCCCACGCCAATCGACCAGGCGTCGCGAAAGCCATAGCTGGTGCCTGTTTTCCAGGCCAGTTGCGGGCGCTGAACCAGTTCGGCATGCGGGTCGCGGTCGGGGCGTGCCTGGCCACTGAGAATGCGCCGGATGATCCACGCCGCGCCAGGCGATAGCAGGCGCCGTTCAATCAGCGGATCCTGCGGTTGCAAGCGCACCCTCGCGCTGTTGCCTCCGCGCGCGAAGGCTGCATAACCACCCACCAAGTCTTCCAGACGGCTACCGGCGCCACCGAGGATCAACGACAGGTTGGGCTCGGCCAGCGGCGGTAGTATCAGCGGCATACCCGCCATTCGCAGTTGCGCGGCAAAGCGTTTCGGGCCGTAGGCCTCCAGCAATTGCACTGCCGGCAAGTTGAGTGACAAGGCCAGCGCCGAACTGGCCGACACCGGCCCACTGAAGCCCATGGAGAAGTTACCGGGCCGGTAGTCGCCATAGCGGCGTGGCACGTCCTGCAGCAGCGATTCGGAATGGATCAGGCCATCATCCAACGCCATGCCGTACAGGAACGGCTTGAGCGTAGAGCCGGGTGAACGTAGCGAACGCACCATGTCGACATGCCCGAAGCGACGCTCATCGGCCAGGTCGATCGAGCCCAGGTAGGCACGCACCGCCATGGTCTGCGCCTCGACCACCAGGATGGCTGCCGAGGTACGCTCCGGCAGGCGCGCACGCCAACCCAGCAGCAGGTCTTCCAGGCGCCGCTGCAGTGCCGCATCAAGGGTGGTGCGGATCAGCGGCGGGCTGTCGGCACTGTTCAGCCTTCTGGCGAGCAAGGGCGCCAAGGCTGGCTCCTGGCGTGGTGCCAGCACCAGCGGCTCTTCGGCTGCCTCGCGGATCTGCTGCGCAGGCCATACCTGGTATTCGGCCAGGCGCTGCAGCACCTTGTCGCGGGCACGCTGGGCACGCGCGGGATGGCGGTCCGGCCGTAGCCGGCTGGGCGCTTGTGGCAGTACCGCCAGCAGCGCTGCTTCGGCCGGGGTCAGGTGCATGGGTGATTTGCCCAGGTACGCCCAGCTGGCTGCGGCAACGCCCTGCAAGGTGCCGCCAAAGGGTGCGCGGTCAAGGTAGATCTGCAGGATTTCGCGCTTGGACAGATACCACTCCAGCTGCGCCGTACGCCACAGTTGGCGCAGTTTGCCAGTCAGGGTACGTTCATGCGGGTCGAGCAGCCGTGCCACCTGCATCGACAGCGTGCTGCCGCCCGACACCACGCGTCCGCCGCGCAGGTTCAGCCAGGCGGCTCGGGCCAGGGCCAGCGGGTTGACCCCTGGATGGCGGTAGAACCAACGGTCCTCGTAAGTCAGCAAGGCCTGCAGGTACAACGGCGAGACTTCGTCAGGGCTGACCGGGTAGCGCCAGACACCCTCGGCATCGGCAAAGCGCCACAACGGCGTGCCGTCTTCGGCCACCACCACCCGGGCCAGGTCGTCGCCCGGCATGGGCAGCGGCCAGATGCGGTCAGCCAGCCACACCAGGCCACACAGCACCAGCAAGCCGATTACCGTGGCACGCAACCACTTGCCCGCACGGGTGCACGGCCGCGCTAAGCTTGGCATCGGGAACCGACCTGGCCAGGTGATGGCCAAAGGCTTGGGAACGGCAACCTCGCCGAATCGTTCATCAGGAAACAACTATGCATGTAGAAGGTTTTTTCGAGTGGCTTGGCCAGGCACTGGGGTCGTTGATCCGCTTCATCGTCGACGCATTGAGCGGGCTGTTCAACCTGCTGGCCAATGCTGGCGGCAATTTCATCGACGGCCTGGCGCGCACGCTGGGCATGGACACCTCGCTGCTCAGCATCCTGGCCCTGATCGTCGGCCTGATGCTGCTGTACTCGGCCATCCGCGCGTTCATGCGCGCCTCGATCATCCTCGGGATCATCTGGCTGGTGCTGGGGTTGTGGGTAATGAGCTGGGTGATTCACTGATGGTAGAGCTGCCCTGCGCGACCCTGTGGATGCGCAGGGCAGATTCTTACCGGGCTTTTACGGTCATCTCCCCTTGCCCATCCCCCACAGCCTGCAGGTTCGGCCGGTACATCGACTCAACCTGCGGCGGCGGCACGCGGTAGGTGCCCGGGGTCACCGCCCGCGCCAGGTACAACAGGTGGGTGGTGCCGTAGCCGTCGAGCTTGAGCGCGGCAACATAACGGTCATCACGGTACTCCTGGTGCACCACGCTGGCGTTCTGCATCGACTCGCGCCATTCCTTCACCGCGGTGCTGGCGTTGTCCAGGCTGGCGGCACTCTGCGCCAGGTTCTGGTTTTCCAGCTCCAGGCCTGCAGGCAGCAAGTCCACCACCAAGGCATCCGGCACGCGGTCTTCGGCCTTGAGTGCCAGGTGCACCAGCACCAGGTCGCCGCTGCGCAGGTTATGCAGGTCCAATGGCTGGCCATTCATGCCCAGGTACTCACGGCGAATCTGCATTCCATTGCCGCCGGCCGCAGGCGCCTGACGGGGGTAACCGGACAAGGTCAGCTGCTGGTACAGCGTCTCGCTGCCCTCGTTCTGCACGCTCAGCGGCGAAGCCAGCAACGGGCCTTCCAGCTTCATGCCGGCTTCGGCATTGTTGAACTCGCGCACCTCGCCAGCGCTGTCCAGGCGGGCCTGCCACTTGCCTTCCGGCTTGCCCAACAGGCCACGGCCGGCAAGGAACAGTGCATTGCGCTCCTGGGTCGACAACCAGCGGTTGGCCGCCAGTTCGTCCGACAAGGCGAACAGCCGCTGGTCGACCTGGCTGCTGGCCAGATTGCTCTCCTGCAACAAGGCCAAGATCAACGCCTGATCACGCAGTGCGCTGCCGTAGTCCGCCATCCAGCCTTTGCCACGGCTGATGCCAAGGCCCGCCTGCAAAGCCTGCTCGGCTCGCGGCTTGTCGCCCATCTTGTCCAGTGCCACTGCCAGTTGTACCAGCGGCAAGCCGGAACGCGCATCGGCACGGCGCTCGAACAGGCCACGCAAGGCACCCAACGGCGCCTGCTGGCTGCGTGACAGCACCAGCGCTGCATAGGCCTGCACGGCGAAGCGGGTGTGGTCGGCGTTTTCGCTGTAGTCCACTTCGATCAGGTTGCGCTCTTGCAGGTAGCGCAGCAGGCGCTCGCTGGCCTTCTTCAGCGCCTCGGCCGGCACGCCGTAACCCTGGTCACGGGCACGCAGCAGGAAGTCGGTGACATAGGCAGTCAGCCAGTACTCTTCTTCGCTGTCCGAACTCCACAGGCCAAAGCTGCCGTTGTAGCGCTGCATGCCCAACAGGTGCTCGATGCCCATCTCGATCTTGCGCTTGCGCACGTCTGCCGGCTCGCCCTTGATGCCCAGGCGCTTGAGGCTCTCGGCATCGGCGTACAACGACGGGTAAAGGCCACTGGTGGTCTGCTCAAGGCAACCGTAGGGGTAGGCTTCCAGGGCGCGAATCTGCTCCGCCAGGTTCAGCGGTGGCCGGCTCGACAAGGCCAGGCTGGCTTCCAGGCCAGGCTCGAAGGCCGCCAGGTCTGCTTCAGGCAAGGTCCAGGGCTGGTCTTTCAAGGCCACGCGGTAGTGTTTGAGCATCGCCGGGTAGGCCGGGCGCACGCCCAACGTCCACTCCCGTTCGAACGCGGTGGTCGGCTCGTTTGGCAGTTGCAGACCTGTGACCCGCACATGCACCTTGCCTTGCCCCAGGCCGCCCTGGGCCTGCACCGGGATCATCAGTGTCGAACGCTGGCCTTCAGTCAGGGCTACGTTCTGCACGGCACTGGCCACGAGGCCAAGCTGCCCCTCGGTGGTGATTTCAACATTCAGCTGCTGAGCGCGGCCCGACAGGTTGGCCAAATCCAGCGCCAGACTGGTGCGGTCGCCTCCGGCCAGGAAGCGCGGCGCCGAGAGTTCGGCAATCAGCGGTGCGGCAACCACGGTCTTGCCTTCGGCCATGCCGAAGTGTTCTTCGGTCCAGGCCTGGGCCATCAGCCGCAGCTCGCCGTTGAAGTCGGGGATATCGACCGTGGCCTCGCCCTCGCCCTTGTCGTCCAGAGTCACCGGCAGGCTCTGCCGGGCGACGATGGTCACCGTGGTATTAGGGCGCTTGCCCCCTTTGGCCATGGCCGCGTCACCACCAAACGCCAGGCTGGCCAGGCGGCCCTGCCCGGCTTCGATCAGCTGGCCGTAGATGTCCAGTTGGTCGGCACCGTAGGCCTTGCGACCGAACAGGCTGGCGAACGGGTCGGGGGTTTTGAAGTCGGTAATGTTGAGGATGCCCACGTCCACCGCCGACAACAGCACATGCACCTGCTTGGGCACGCTGCCATCCGCATTGGCTGCCTTCACCTTCACGGTCAGCGGCTGTTTCGGGCGCATTTTCTCCGGTGCCTGCAGGCTCACCGCCAACTTGCGCTCGGCGCGGTCCAGCGGCAGGTGCAGCACACCCACCGAACGCTTGGGCGTGGCGTTGGCCTTGCGCTCTCCCGGGCGGATCACCAGCGCGCTGATGTACAGGTCGTGGCGGGCCCAGGCTTTGTCCAGCTGCACATCGAAGGTCTTGCCCTCGGCGGGCACGTCGATTTCCTGCCACCACAGCGGGCCATCACTGGACTCGATCATCAGGTAGCCGCTACCTGCGGCAGGCGGGGTGACGGTGACCTTGGCCGTGGCACCGTCGGCGTAGGACGGTTTGTCCAGCGCCAGCTTGACCTGGTCGGGGCGTACGGCACCGCCTTCAGCGTTGTCCTGGGCGCGGTAGCCGGCCCAGAAGCGTTCGCTGGAAACCAAGCCAGTTTGCGGGTCTTCCACCTCGACGCGGTAAGGGCCCCATTCAACCTGGAAGCTCAGCTTGGCAGTGGAGCCGGCCTTGACGCTGACCGTCTCTTCGCTCTGGGTAAGAAATTTTTCGTTGTAGGCGTAGCTCCAGCCGTCGCTCTGCGAGTAGTTCCAGTAGTAGTCGCGGCGTTCACGAACCAACCGCACCTTGAGGTCATCGGCCGCCAGCTTGTTGCCATCGCGGTCGGCCACCAGGACCTCGAATTCCACCGGCCCGTCACTGTCGGTTTCCTCGCCATCGAACAGGCCACGCAGGCCCGGCAAGCGCTCGGCTGGCCAGATCGGCTGCTCCAGGCGCCGGGTGATCGGACGGCCACCCGACTCCTGCAAGCTGGCTTGCACGGTCAGTTGCAGCGGCGAGCGGGCTTCGGCCCAGCGGCTTTCGATATCGACCACCGCCTTGCCCGCCTGGTCGAGGGTGACTTCGTCCAATTCCAGATCCTGGTTCAGTTCGGTTTCGGTGACCGAACCGAACTGGTAGCCCGGCAGAGCGGGCACCGCCTCGCGCAGCGGGCGAACATAGGCCTGGCCACTCAGGCGATTACCGGCAGCCGGGGCGCCATAGAGGTAACGGCCATTGACCTGGATGCGCGCATCCTCATCCGGCGACAGTGGCGTGCTGCTGCCCTTCAGCTCCAGGGCCAGGCGCTCAGGCAGGAAGTCTTCGACGAGGAACTCATACACCTGCTTGCGCCCGCCGCCCAGGTCGAGCAGCAACTGCCAGCGCCCGGTCGGGGCTTCGGTGGCCAGTTGCAGCTGGTATTGGTACAAGCCATTGCTGTCGGCTTCCCAGACGAACTTGCGGCTGACCTGCTCATCCGGGCGGCGCACTTCAACGCTGACGGGTTGGGCTTTGACGGGTTTGCCGTCCTGGTCGCGCAGCAGGCCGTTGAGCAGCACGGTTTCGCCTGGGCGATACAGGTCACGCGGGCCGAAGATGAAAAACTGCAGCGGGTTGGCCTGGGGGCCGGTGATGTCGAATTCGGCCAGGTCCAGCGCGGCGGTGTTCAGGCGCAGCAGGGTGGTGTGCACACCTTGGGTGGCGATCAGGGTATCGGCCTTGGGGGTGATCGGCAGTTGGGCGTGGCCTTTGCCATCGGTGCTGGCCTGGGCCAGCAACTTGCCCTTCTCGTCATGGATTTCGAGATTGACGCCGCTCAACGCCTTGCCGCCTTCCAGCGCCTGCGCGAACACGTCCAGGCGGTCGCGGTAACGGTGTGCCGACACGCCGATGTCACTGAGGGTGAACAGGGTCGCCGGCTGCGAGTAGTCATAGGTGCCCGAGGCGCGCATCACTGCCAGGTACACGCCCGGATCCTGCAGTGGCTTGATGCCGGCGATGGGCAGTAGCACGGTTTCGCGGGTGTTACGGGCGGGGTTGAGGTCGAAGCGGCCGCTGTAGACCAGCTCGGCCATGTCCAGGGTTTCCTTGGACTGGTAGTAGTACAGGCTGCTGTTGCGCCCCCAGTTGGCCAGGAAGGCCGAGAGCATTTCCGGCTTCACCCGGAAGAACTCGACATCGACCTTGTCGACGTTGAGGGCAATCACCGGCAGCCCTTCGGCCAGGCGCGTGGGCAGCAGCGAACCACGACTGGCAAAGCCGATGGTCGGCTGCATGTCGCGGGTTTCCAGCTGGGTGACCGACTCGCTGTCCAGTTGCTTGCCGTTGACCGCGAGCAGGCCCTTGTCCACGGTCAGCACCAGCTTGCGCTGTGGTTCCAGGTGGCGCAGGCGCAGTTCCATCTGGTTGTCGGAGAGTTCCCAGGCGCCGTCGAGTTTGCCTTTGACGGTGTCGACCAGGTGCACCTTGGTGGCGAAATCCTGTTTGGCATCCAGCGGTGCGGAGAAGCTGATCGACAGCGTGGCCGCGCCATCGAGCTGCACTTCGGATACGTCCAGCACCGTGAGTTCGCGGCCCTCGTAGCGCTTGGCGAGCACGGCGGGGTCTTCGCGTTTGGGGGCAGCGGCTTCGGCGGGCGCTGTAGCGACAGGCTTCTGCGCCGGCGCAGGTTTGTCTGGCGTGGAAGAGTCACAGGCACTGAGCAAGGCCAGCGCGCAGGCCAGCAACAATCCTTTGTTGAACATGGAGTAGGAACTCTTTGGCAGCGTGTACGTGAGGGCAGCAACTATAGCGCAAGGTCGGGTGCAACACCCGGCGCTGCGCGCAAGCTGAGACCATGGTCGCGCTAAATGGTTGCCTGGTCGTTACACTAGCGCATTCGTTGAAGCGGGGCCGCTTCGCGCCCCATCGCCGGCAAGCCAGCTCCCACAGGTATTGCACAGGCCTCAAGGCTTGTGGTGACCCTGTGGGAGCTGGCTTGCCGGCGATGGGGCGCATAGCGGCCCCCGATTGACCAAGGACTCCAATGTCGCAACTGACCACCGACTGGCGCCACCGCCCCACCCACCGCAAGGTCTGGGCGCTGGCCGCGCCGATGATCCTGTCCAACATCTCCGTACCCCTGGTGGCCCTGGTCGACAGCGCGGTCATCGGCCACCTCCCCCACGCCCACCAGCTGGGCGCCGTGGCCGTGGGCGCCACGCTGTTCACCTTCATGGTCGGCCTGATGGGCTTCCTGCGAATGGGCTCCACCGGTTTCGCCGCCCAGGCCGCCGGCCGAGGTGACGGCGCAGCGCTGCGCCAGGTGCTGGTCCAAGGGCTGCTGCTGGCGGTCGGCTTCGCCCTGCTGATTGGCCTGCTGGCCCTGCCGTTCAGCCAGCTGGCACTGCAGGCGATGCAACCCAGCGCCGCCCTTCAGCAATCCACTGAAGACTTCTTTCATACCCGCCTGCTGGGCCTGCCTGCGGCACTGGCCAGCTACGCGCTGGTCGGCTGGTTCCTGGGCACCCAGAACGCCCGGGCACCGCTGGCCATTCTGCTGACCACCAACCTGCTGAACATCATCCTGAACCTGTGGTTCGTCCTGGGGCTGGACTGGGGGGTGCTGGGTTCGGCGCGGGCGTCGGTGATTGCAGAATGGAGTGCCGCCCTGCTGGGCCTGGCCCTGACACGCCCGGCGCTGCGGGCTTACCCAGGGCAGATCGTGTGGGCAACGCTCAAACGCTGGCAGGCCTGGCGACCGCTACTGTCGGTCAACCGCGACATCTTCCTGCGCAGCCTGGCGCTGCAACTGGTATTCCTGCTGATTACCGTACAAGGCGCACGCCTGGGCGAGGCCACCGTAGCGGCCAACGCCCTGCTACTCAACGGCCTGCTGCTGACCGCCTACGCGCTTGATGGCCTGGCGCATGCGGTCGAAGCCCTGTGCGGCCACGCCATCGGCGCCCGCGACCGGGATACCCTGCGCCGCTCGCTGGTGGTCGCGTGTGGCTGGTCGCTGATTACCAGCCTGGGATTTGCCGCACTGTTCCTGCTGGGTGGGCACCTGTTTATTGACTTGCAGACCGATATCGAGAGCGTGCGGGCGGCGGCTTATCCGTACTTGCCGTACCTGGCACTGCTGCCCTTGATTGCGGTGTGGAGTTATTTGCTGGACGGTTTGTTCATCGGTGCGACCCGGGCGCGGGAGATGCGCAATGCGATGTTGGTGTCAGTCGCGATTGCACTGCCGGTGGCGGTAGGCATGAGCGGATTCGGCAACCATGGGTTGTGGTTGGCGTTTCTCGGGTTCATGGGGTTGCGGGCGGTGACGCTGGGATGGGTGGGGTGGCGACTGCAGCAGAGCGGTGAGTGGATTCGGTGATGCAAGGGCCGCTCCCACCCCTGTGGGAGCGACCCTGGCAATTAAGAAGACAGGTACGAAGACCGGGTCAGCCCAAGACGCAACGCATCCAGGAACTGGGTCCGCTCACGCGCAGTAATCTTGGCACTGGCCACCTTGTCACGGTAATGGGTCATCAACTCCTCCGGCGACAGGTGCACATAGCGCAGCATGTCTTCGATGGTGTCGTGGGTTTCGATACCGGCGTGATACACGCTGCCATCGGCATTCTGGTAGATGTTCACCGAATCGGTATCACCGAACAGGTTGTGCATGTCTCCCAGGATTTCCTGGTAGGCACCCACCAGGAACACGCCCAGCAAGTAGTCCTCGCCCTCTTTCACCGCGTGCACCGGCATGCTGGTCTCGATGCTCTGCTCGTCGACGTACTGGTTGATCTTGCCGTCGGAGTCGCAGGTCAGGTCCTGCAGCACGGCGCGGCGCATCGGCTCTTCGTCCAGGCGGTGCAGCGGGATGATTGGCAGCACCTGGCCGATGGCCCAGGTGTCCGGCAGGCTCTGGAACACCGAGAAGTTGCAGATGTACTTGTCGGCAAGCTTGTCGTTCAGCTCGTCCAGCACCTGGCGGTGCGAGCGCTGGCGGGCCTTGAGCGAGTTGTGCAGGCGGCGGCACACGGCAAAGTAGCACTGCTCGGCCAGGGCTTTCTCGCCCAGGGTGATCTTGCCATCGGCATACTGCGCCGCCACGTCACCCATGTAGTGGGTGGCACGCCAGTAAGTCTCGGTCACCATCTCGATGTCGGTCGGGCCCAGCAGGTCGACCAGCCACTGCACGGTCTCGGGCAGGGCTTCCTTGTTCTCGATGGTCGGCACGTCGTCGTTGTGTTTCTCGACGTCGGTGACCTGGATCACCAGCATGGCGTGGTGCGCGGTCAACGAACGGCCACTCTCGGAGAAGATGTGCGGGTGCGGCAGGCCCTGCGCGTCGCAGAACTCCTTGAGCATGCCCACCACCACGCCGGCATAGTCGTCCATGTCGTAGTTGATGGAACTGGCATTGCGCGAGTGGGTACCGTCGTAGTCCACGCCCAGTCCACCGCCCACGTCGATGTGGTCCACCGGCAGGCCCAACGCACGCAGCTCACCGTAGTAACGGATGGCTTCCTTGAAGCCGTGCTGGTAGTCGGCCAGGTTGGCGATCTGCGAGCCCATGTGGAAGTGCAGCAGGCGGATGCCCTGGTCCAGGCCAGCATCGCGGAAGCGCTGTACCACGGAGAGCAACTGGGCGGCAGACAAACCGAACTTGGACTTTTCACCACCGGTGTCGGCCCACTTGCTCGAAGCCAGCGACGACAGGCGCACGCGCAGGCCGACCTGGGGTTTCACCTTGAGCTCGGCGGCTTCTTCGATCACCAGAGCCACTTCCGACTCTTTCTCGATGACGATGAACACGTTGTGGCCCAGCTTCTGGCCCATCAGTGCCAGGCGGATGAACTCGCGGTCCTTGTAGCCGTTGCAGACGATGGTGCCGCCCTTTGGCGCCAGTGCCAGCACGGCCAGCAGCTCGGGCTTGGAGCCGGCTTCCAGGCCAATCGACACGTTCTGCGTGGCGATGATGTTTTCCACCACGGCTTCTTGCTGGTTGACCTTGATCGGGTACAGCGCGGTGTACTTGCTCTGGTATTCCAGGCGCGCGATGTTGGCGTCGAACGCGCCGGTCAGCTGGCGAACGCGGTCCTGCAGAATGTCGGGGAAGCGTACCAACAGTGGCAGCGACAGGCCGCTCTGACGCAGTTCGTCGACCTGTTCAAACAGGTCGATCGGCGCGCTCTTGGGGCCGTTGGGGCGCACTTCGACGCGCCCGGCTTCATTGATGGCGAAATAACCAGCGCCCCAATGGCGGATGCCATAAACACTGCGGCTGTCGGCCACGGTCCATTGGCTACCATCGTCTTTGCGTGTGCGTCGTACGGACATTCAAGTCCCCTATAGATAAGTCGAAGACACTGCCCCGCAGGCAGCGGAGCGAGTGTAAAAGCTGAAAATGACGATTCATCCGTGCCCAGGCATAGACCTTGACCACGGGAACGAGTTTAGAAAGCGCTGGGCAAAAAATCGCGCGATGGCCTCAGCCGCCGGACTTTTTCGCCTTGAAACCCTGTTTGGTCAGCTCGCCGATCAACAGCTCGACATGGTCGCCCTGGATCTCGATCACTCCGTCCTTCAGGGCGCCGCCGGTACCACAGCGACGCTTGAGCGTGGTCGCCAGCTCCTTGAGCTGGTCGAGCGGCAGCGGCACGCCGGTGACGGTGGTCACGGTCTTGCCGCCACGGCCTTTGCTCTCACGGCGCACACGGGCAATGCCGTCGCCTTCGGGGATGATTTGTTGCTTGCAGATGCAGGCGTCCACCGGCTGGCCACAGTCGGGGCAGTGTCGACCGGCATCGGTGGAGTACACGAGACCGCCAAGGGCGGAAAAGGAAGAAGCTTTCTTGGCCACTTTTGTTCCTCTGTGCTGAGGACAAAAACTGGTCGTGCCTTGGGGTAGAGGCCGACCGCGAAGCCCCACTCTGGCAGGGGCGGCGCTACTGCCGCAAGATCCTGCGACAGCCCGAAAAGGGCGCGCAGTTTAACGATAAATGGGGCGGTTGCTAAGTACTGGATTGCGGCATTTTGCGAATGTTTTGCGACCATCCGGCCAATGGGGCTGCTTTTCAGCCCCAGCTTTACTTCAGGCTGGCCTTGTAGCGCTGTAGCGCCGCCAAGGAGTCCGGGCAGTAAGGCTTCGTCAGGCTTTCCTCTTCAGCCAGCTCAAGGCTGACAAAGCGCGCCTCAATCACCTCTTCCGGCTGCAAGCGCAACGGCGCATCCGACACCGCCGAATACACCGCACACCACAACCGGTTGTCGGGCTGGTCAAAATAGAACCGCTCGTGAAACCGCAGTTCCACCCCTTCAATGCCCAACTCCTCGGCCAGCTCACGCGCCGCCGATTCGGCATAACCCTCACCGGCTGTCACCATGCCGCCCGCCGCCACATCCCAGTACCCCGGGTACAGCGCTTTGCTCAAGGTCCGCCGGTGCACGCACAACTCACCGGCGCTGTTGAACAACAGGATGAACGTGCAACGCCCGATCAAACCCCGCTCGCGCAGTTCAGCACGCTGCAACGCCCCAAGCACCTGGTCGGCTTCGTCCACCCAGGTGACCTGTTCGCGGTCGGAAGCCGCCCGGTGGGCGGCCTCGTTTGGGCTGATGGCCATTATCAACCCTGCGACAGCAGCTGACGCAGGTCGATGACCGCAGCGTTAGCCCGGGAAATGTAGTTGGCCATGACCAGCGAGTGGTTGGCCCACATGCCGAAGCCACTGCCGTTGAGCACCATCGGGCTCCACAGCGGCTCTTGCGAGGCTTCCAGCTCACGAATGATCTGACGCACGCTGACCGTGGCGTTCTTCTTCGCCAGCACGTCGGCAAAGTCCACCTCGATGGCGCGCAGCAGGTGCGACAGCGCCCAGGCCTGGCCACGGGCTTCGTAGAACACGTTGTCGATCTGCAGCCATGGGGTTTCCACCAGCTCTTCGTCCACCTGCGGCGCCTGGCCGGCAACCACCGACTCGGTCTTCAGCGTGGAGTTCAGCTTCACCCGGCCAACGCTGGCCGACAGGCGCTGCGACAGCGAACCCAGGCGGGTAGCCACGTCACCCAGCCAGTTGTTCAGGTTGTCGGCACGAGTGTAGAAGATCGCGCCCTTGTCGCCGGCAGCCAGACGGGTCTGGTAGCGGGCCAGCGACTTGATGCCCTCTTCGAACTCCGACTCGCTCGATGGCAAGATCCAGCTCTTGTTGTCGAAGTTGAAGCGCGGCTCGGCCTTTGCCAGGTCCGCGTCCTCGGTGGACTGCGACTGCGAACGGGCAAAGTCCTTGCGCAAGGCGCGGGACAGGTCGCGTACCTGGACCAGCACGCCGTATTCCCAGCTCGGCATGTTGTCCATCCACAGCCCGGGCGGGAAGCGGTCGTTGGAAATGTAGCCGCCCGGCTTGTTCAGCAAGGTGCCGGCCACGGTCTTGAGGGTTTCGAGGGTGGTATAACCCACCACCATCTGCTGGCCGGTGCGCTCGGCAGCGGCCTGGGCATTCTGCTGCACCGGGAACAGCGCAGGCTCCTGGCTCCAGTACCAGCCCAGGCCGATACACACCAGCAGGTACAACCCGATCAGGGTCCCCAGGGCACGGCTCCAAAGGCCGCCAAGGTAGCTACGGGCAGCAGCGCCGCGGCCATCGACACGCTCGCGGGGCTCGGCTTTGGCCTCGCGGTTTTTCCAGTCCAGCATGGCTTTGTCCTTAATCAGTCACGACGGTTCAGGGGCTTGGACCACAGGCCTGCGCCAGGGTGCCACGGCAAGCCCGTGTGGCAGCACTATAAAGCAGACACCACCGTACGCATAAGCGACCATTCGGTCAGCAACTGAATATTCGTTCTGGCCGCTTTGTTGATGCAGGGCACTCACGTATTCGGAAAGAGCTGCTAGCATAGAGCCATCATTGCCCCTGCACACCCCAACCTATAAGTAGCCAGGACATGAGCAAAGCAGTCGAGCCGAGCCCGCAGTGCCCCGCCCAGCAGCTGACGCGTAGCGGCCTGCGCAAGGATGACCCGCTCGACCAGGTGCTGCTGCCGCCCCTGCGCAAACCGGTGTACATCCTGCTGCAGGACCACGAGCGCGCCCAGCGCCTGGCCCAGCAGCTGGAATTCTTCGGCCTGGTGGTGCAAGCGCTGCCCAGCGCTGCGGCGCTCTGCGCTTCGATCAACGAATACCCACCCTCGGCCATCATCATGGACGTCGACTTCACCGGTGCCGGCCAAGGCTTGCTGCTGGCCGCCCGGGTGCAGCAGGCGCTGGCGCAACCTGTTCCGCTGCTGTTCTTCAGCCACCACGAAGCCGACACCCCGACCCGCCTGGCCGCCGTGCGCGCGGGTGGCCAGGATTTTCTCACCGGCAGCCTGGAGGCTTCCAGCCTGCTGGAAAAAGTCGAACTGCTGACCCACATCACCCAGCAAGACCCGCTGCGCGTGCTGATCATCGACGACTCACGCACCCAGGCCCTTTACACCGAGCGCGTGCTGGCCGGTGCCGGAATGGTAACCCGCAGCCTGACCGACCCGATCCGTACCATGGCGGAGCTTGCCGACTTCCAGCCCGACCTGATCATTCTCGACCTGTACATGCCAGCCTGTACCGGCCCGGAGCTGGCCAAGGTTATTCGCCACAGCGACCGCTACGTGAGCGTGCCGATCATCTACCTGTCTGCTGAAGACGACCTGGACAAACAGCTGGACGCCATGAGCGAAGGCGGTGATGACTTCCTGACCAAACCGTTTCGCTCACGCCACCTGATCACCACCGTGCGCAACCGTGCCGCCCGTGCCCGGCACCTGAAGGCGCGCATGGTGCGCGACAGCCTGACCGGGCTGTACAACCACACCCACATCCTGCAACTGCTGGAAGACTGCAGCTTCCGCGCCCGCCGTGAACAGCAACCGTTGAGCTTTGCCATGCTCGACATCGACCATTTCAAGAAGATCAACGACCGCCATGGCCACCCCATGGGCGACCGGGTGATCAAGAGCCTGGCCCTGTTTCTCAAGCAGCGCTTGCGCAAGACCGACTTCATCGGCCGCTACGGCGGCGAGGAGTTCGCCATTGTCATGCCCAACACCGCGCTGGACGCAGCACACAAGGTGCTGGACGAAATCCGCCGGCGCTTTGCCGATATTCTCTACCCGGCGCAACCTCGGGATTTGCAGTGCACGTTCAGTGCCGGGGTGGTGCAGCTGGATGACGGGCTCGATGCGCTGACCATGGCCAGTGCGGCGGACGAGGCGCTGTACCGGGCCAAGCATGCCGGGCGTAACTGTGTAGTGCGGGTAGAACCCTGATCAGTTTCACCAGTACAGGCACTGTGCCACTTTTTTCTGACGCCAGCCCCTTGTCGTCATCACCCGGTCACAAAATCGCAATAACTTCAGGCGCCTACCTCTACTCCCCTGCGCAGGAAGTTCGCGGCTATGCGCCTGAAGTGGCTGACCAATTTCAACACCCTGTTGCTGGTGACCGTGTGTCTCGCCTTGGGCGCCACCTTGTGGTGGTCGCAGCGCGCCCTCGAGCGCCCCTACCAGATGATGGAGCGCTACCTGGGCCTGTCCCAGCAGTTTCAGAACCAGGCGGCACGCAACATCCAGGCGTACCTGGCCAGCGGCGACGCCCTGCGCCATGCCGCCGCCATGGAGGCCAACCAGCAGTTGCAGGCCGCCCTGGCCGAATGGCCCGTTGAGCTGGCCGACACATTACGCCCAAGCCTGAACAGCCTGCAGGCCTTCACCGCCAATGAGCTGCTGGCCGCTGGCAAGCTGGCCGGCGACCCACAAGCCCTGCTGCTGCAGGCCGAGCGGGAGCTGGGGGCCAACGTCGAGCAACTGGCCGGCTACGCCCGCGACAGTGGCAGTGCGGATGCCAACCGTTACTGGCAGCCATTGCTCGACGCCACCGTGCACCTGAGCCGCCTTTCGCTGGCCCGGGACAAACTGGTCAACAGCGGCCGCCCGGAGCTTGCCGACGAGGTGGAGCGCGAGCTGCAACTGATCCGCGCCCAGGCTCAAGCCATCGATGCCTTGCCCTTGCTTGGCGTAACCCGCGCCGCCGAGTCCGGTGCCGACGACTTCGCCGCGATGATGGGCCTTGAGACCCAGGCCAATGCCCAGCAGGAAGACATCGCGGTTGGCCTGAAGCGTGAACTGCAAAGCCTGCTGAGCCGCTACCCGGCTGAATTGCAGCGCACCCGCGAACAGATCGAACGCCGCGGCGCCCTGGCCGCCAGCACTAATCAACGCCTGGAGGCCGTGCAGCTAGCCATCGCAGCATTGGAACCCGAAGTGCGTGGCCAGCATGCGAAAATTGCCGCCGAGGTGCGCATCATCCAGGGTTTGATGATTGGCTTGATCCTGCTGATCGCCTTGTTGATCGACACCCTGCAGCGCCGTCTGACGCGTACCCTCACCGGCCTGGCACCCGCCTTGTCGCGGTGGGCCGAAGGCGACTTCGCCCAAGGTATCACCCTGGGCAAGACCAACCGCGAACTGCGCGACATCCAGGAGTCGCTCAACCGCCTGCGCCAGTACCTGGTGGAACTGGTCGGTACCATCCGCCACAACGCCGAACAAGTGGCGGGCAGCAGCCACGCGCTGGCCGGTATGAGCGCCGCCCTGCACGACGGCGCCGAACGCCAGGCGGGCGATACCGGGCAGATCCGCGACGCCTTGGGCGAACTGGAAGCGACCATTCAGCAAGTGGCAGGTGATGCCAGCGCCGCCGCCGACGCCAGCCGCGATGCCGGGCGTGCAGTGGAACAAGGCCAGGCGGTGATCGGCCAGAGCCTGTCAGGTTTGCGTGAACTGGTTGATGAAGTGCAAGGCAACGCCCGCATGATCGAGCAACTGGCGGAAGAGTCGGCCACCATCGGCGGGGTACTGACGGTGATCCGCTCGATTGCCGAGCAAACCAACCTGCTGGCGCTGAACGCCGCCATCGAAGCGGCGCGTGCGGGTGAGATGGGCCGTGGCTTTGCCGTGGTAGCCGATGAAGTGCGCTCGCTGGCGCAACGCACCACGGGGGCTACCGGCGAGATTCAGGCACTGATCGACCGCCTGCAGCAAGCCGCGAGAAGTTCGGTGGCAGGGATGCGTGCGCAGCTTGAGCATGCCGAGGCCACAGCCAACCAGGCCCAAGCGGCGGATGGCGCGCTGGACGAGATTGTCTGTGCCATTCGCACCATCTCGGATACTGCCGTGCGGATTGCCGATGTCACGGCGCAGCAGAGCGGCGCGGTGAGTGAGATTCGCGACCACAGCGAACGGATTCATGAGTTGGGTGAAGACAACCTGCAGCGCATTGGCGAGGGGCGTGAGCAAGGGGAACAGCTGCTGAGCCTGGGCGGCGAGCTGAACCGGGCGGTGGGGGCGTTCAGAGTTTGAGGAAGCATTCGCGATACCTGTGGGAGCGGGCATGCCCGCGAACACCGGCGCAGCCGGTGCCATCCATCGCGTCGCCTGCTTCGCGGGCTCGCCCGCTCCCACAGTGATCGTGAAAAGGCCGACACACGCATAGTATCTTCAGCGGCCATGTGTCGCCCCCTGAGCCCACATGGCCCCATCCCCCACCAACTCCGCTATCATGCCCGGCACGTTCCACCTCGCGAGTCCGCCATGCGCCGCCTGTTTTTCCTGCTGTTCCTGCTGCTGGCCAGCCCTGCCTTCGCCACGGGCCTGCTCGACAACCGCCCCAGCGCCACCCTCGGGGCCGCTTCGCTGTCCAACAACGCCGACTTCCTGCCGGTGCACGAGGCCTTCAAGCTCAGCCTGATCCAGGCCGATGCGCACACCCTCAAGCTGCGCTTCGTCGCCACCGAGGGCTACTACCTCTACCGCCACCGCTTCCAGTTCCGCACCGAGCCGGCCGACATTGCCCTGGGCACGCCCAACATCCCCAAAGGCGAGGCCAAGCACGATGAGTTCTTCGGCGACGTCGAGGTGTACCACGGCATGGTCGACATCGAACTGCCATGCACCGACCCGCGCGCCTTCACCCTGCTGGTGGGCTACCAGGGCTGCGCCGACAAGGGCCTGTGCTACCCACCGGAAACCGAACGCCTGAGCATCGATGGCGAAAGCAGCGCAAATACGCCGGGCGCTGCCGAACACGCCTGGAACTGGAAATCACTGCTGCTGTTCTTCCTTGCCGGGGTCGGCCTGACCTTCACCCCGTGCGTGCTGCCGATGCTGCCGATCCTGTCTGGCGTGGTGCTGCGTGGCCAGGTCGGCGGCCTGCGCGGGCTGGCACTATCGCTGGCCTACGTGCTGCCGATGGCGGCCAGCTTCGCCGTACTCGGCGCGCTGATGGGCCTGTTCGGTGCCGGCCTTAACCTGCAAGCCCGTCTGCAATCGGCCTGGGTGCTGGTGCCGTTCGCGCTGTTCTTCGTGGTGTTCGCCTTGGCCATGTTCGGCCTGTTCGAACTCAAGCTGCCGCAGGCCCTGAGCAACCGCCTGAACAACGTCGCCAACCACACCCGGGGTGGCTCGCTGCTCGGCGCGGCCGTGCTCGGCGTGCTCTCCAGCCTGCTGGTTTCGCCATGCGTGTCCGCCCCTCTGGCCGGTGCCCTGCTGTACATCAGCGCCAGCGGCGATGCCGTGGGCGGCGCACTCAAGCTGTTTGCCCTAGGCCTCGGCATGGGCGCGCCATTGCTGCTGGTAGCCACCGGTGGCGCAGCCTGGCTGCCCAAAAGCGGCCCCTGGATGAATACCGTAAAAAACGCCATCGGTGTCCTGCTGCTGGGGCTGGCCATCGGCTTGCTCAGCCGCGTGCTGCCGGGCCCGGTGACCTTGCTGCTGGTCGGTTTCCTCGCCGCTGGCGTGGCGCTGTTCCTCGGCGCCCTGGAGTTCGTCGTAAAAAGCGCACGCCAGCGCCTGGCCCAACTGCTGGGCCTGGGCTTGCTGGTCTACGCCCTGGCGTGCTGGTATGGCGCGCTGAGTGGCCAAGGCGACCCGCTGCGCCCGCTGCCGGTTGCAACACTGGCGGCCAGCAGCAACAGCCCGGCGGCAAAGGCGGATGCCTGGCAAACCATCACCACCCCCGCCGCACTGGACGCAGCGCTGGCCCAGGCCAAGGCGGCCGGCCAGCCCGTGCTGCTGGACTGGTACGCCGACTGGTGCATCAGCTGCAAGGTGATCGAGCATGAAGTGCTGAACGCGCCACAGGTGCAAACGCAGCTGACCGGCTTCAAGTTGCTGCGTTTCGACATCACCGAGAGCAATGCCGAGCAACGCACGCTGCTCGACCGCTATCAGCTGTTCGGCCCCCCTGCCTTGCTCTTCTTTGCCGCGAACGGCAGCGAAATGACCGCCGATCGGGTGATTGGCGAGATAAACGCCGGTGAATTTGCGCAAATTCTGACACGCGTGCGCGGCAAAGTCGGTCTATAACTTCCCCCGTGCCGGGAAAAATCCTGAAATAGGTGACCAGATTTAATTATTTGGTCACATACTTCGCGCGAATCTCGGACATCGTGCTGGCTACTGCCGGGAACTGGACACCTGCCGTCGCTTTGCGGCACACTCGCCGCGCTGTGTCGAATTGCCCTACAAATCCAAGGAATCCGCAGATGGCAACGCTACTGGTGCTCCACGGCCCCAACCTCAACCTGCTCGGTACCCGCGAGCCAGGCCACTACGGCGCCGTGACCCTGGCCCAGATCAACCAGGACCTGGAGCAACGTGCCCGCGCCGCAGGCCACCATTTGCAATACCTGCAGAGCAATGCCGAGTACGAACTGATCGATCGTATTCACGCCGCACGCAACGAGGGTGTGGACTTCATCCTGATCAATCCGGCTGCTTTCACCCACACAAGCGTCGCATTACGTGACGCATTGCTTGCGGTGAGCATCCCATTCATCGAAGTGCACCTGTCCAACGTGCACAAACGCGAACCGTTCCGTCACCACTCCTACTTTTCCGATGTTGCCGTAGGGGTGATCTGCGGCTTGGGCGCCAGCGGTTATCGCCTGGCCCTGGAGTCCGCGCTGGAACAACTGGCTGCCAACGCACAGCCCAAATGATGAAAACCCTGGCCTCAGTGGGCCAGGGTTCTAGAGAAACGTTCAGTTACGTTTTTTTGTATTTCGCCCCCTGACCGAACCTTTGGGAGTTGATGATTAATGGATATCCGTAAAGTCAAGAAACTGATCGAGCTGCTGGAAGAGTCTGGCATCGACGAACTGGAGATCAAGGAAGGCGAAGAGTCGGTCCGTATCAGCCGTCACAGCAAAACCCCGGCTGCCCAACAGTTCTACGCACCTGCACCGATGGCTGCCGCACCTGTTGCTGCTCCGGTCGCCGCTGCCGCTGCCCCGGCTGCCGAAGCTGGCGCTGCTGCACCAGCCCTGAAAGGCACCGTGATCCGCTCGCCAATGGTAGGTACCTTCTACCGCAAGCCTTCGCCAACCTCGCCGAACTTCGCTGAAGTGGGCCAGACCGTGAAGAAAGGCGACACCCTGTGCATCGTCGAAGCCATGAAGATGATGAACCACATCGAAGCCGATGTTGGCGGTGTCATCGACGCCATCCTGGTAGAAGACGGCCAGCCGGTTGAGTTCGACCAGCCGCTGTTCACCGTCGTTTGAATCGCGGAGAGCCAACGATGTCTGGGAAGCTCGAAAAAGTCCTGATCGCCAACCGCGGGGAAATTGCCCTGCGGATCCTGCGTGCCTGCAAAGAGCTGGGCATCAAAACCGTCGCTGTGCACTCCACCGCCGACCGTGAACTGATGCACCTGGGCCTGGCAGACGAGTCGGTCTGCATCGGTCCTGCATCGTCCAAGGATTCCTACCTGCATATCCCGGCAATCATCGCTGCCGCCGAAGTCACCGGCGCCACCGCGATTCACCCGGGCTACGGCTTCCTGGCAGAAAACGCCGACTTCGCCGAGCAGGTTGAAAAATCCGGTTTCGCCTTCATCGGCCCGAAAGCCGACACCATTCGCCTGATGGGCGACAAGGTTTCGGCCAAGGACGCGATGATCAAGTCGGGCGTACCGACCGTACCGGGCTCCGATGGCCCGCTGCCGGAAGACGAAGAAGTCGCCCTGGCGATTGCCCGTGACGTCGGCTACCCGGTGATCATCAAGGCCGCCGGTGGTGGTGGTGGTCGCGGCATGCGCGTGGTGCACAAGGAAGAGGACCTGATTGCCTCGGCCAAGCTCACCCGTACCGAAGCCGGTGCAGCCTTCGGCAACCCGATGGTGTACCTGGAGAAGTTCCTGACCAACCCACGCCACGTGGAAGTGCAGGTACTGTCCGACGGCCAGGGCAACGCCATTCACCTGGGCGACCGTGACTGCTCGCTGCAGCGCCGTCACCAGAAGGTACTGGAAGAAGCACCAGCCCCGGGCATCGACGAGAAAGCCCGTCAGGAAGTGTTCAAGCGCTGCGTCGATGCGTGCATCGAGATCGGCTACCGTGGTGCAGGTACGTTCGAGTTCCTGTACGAAAACGGCCGCTTCTACTTCATCGAGATGAACACCCGCGTGCAGGTTGAGCACCCGGTGTCCGAGATGGTGACCGGTATCGACATCGTCAAGGAGATGCTGAGCATCGCCGCTGGCAACAAGCTGTCGTTCCGCCAGGAAGACGTGGTGATTCGTGGCCACTCGCTGGAATGCCGTATCAACGCCGAAGACCCGAAGAAGTTCATCCCGAGCCCAGGCAAGGTGAAGCACTTCCACGCACCAGGCGGCAACGGCGTACGCGTCGATTCGCACCTGTACAGCGGTTATTCGGTTCCGCCGAACTACGACTCGCTGATCGGCAAGCTGATCACCTACGGCAAGGACCGCGACGAAGCCATGGCGCGCATGCGCAATGCCCTGGACGAAATCGTCGTCGACGGCATCAAGACCAACATCCCGCTGCACCGCGACCTGGTGCGTGATGAAGGTTTCTGCAAAGGCGGCGTCAACATTCATTACCTCGAACACAAGCTGGCCAACGAGCAGTGATCGAGTAGTGTGATGTACAAAAACCCCGGCCTTGCGCCGGGGTTTTTTATTGCCTGCCAGGGCTTGAAGGCCTATCCCTTCATGCGCGGCATTTCGATGCGGTGCTCATGCACCCGCCGATACAGCGTCGCCCGCGATATCCCCAACGCCCGCGCCGCATCGGCCGGCTTCCAGCGATGGCGAATCAGTGCATCCAGCAACAACTGCCGGGCCGGGCAAGACACGCTGCTTTCAGGCGAAGCAACCGCTTCACCGCGCACCTCTTGCGGCAAGTCCTGCAATTGCACCTGCCCGCCTTCACTCACCGCGCAGGCATAGCGCAACACCTGCCGCAGCTGGCGCAAGTTCCCCGGCCAACGGTAAACCAGCAATGCTTGCAGCGCATCATCTGCCAACACCACCTCGACAGCACACGCATCGGCCTCCTCGGACAGCAGCTGATGAATCAACCCCAACCGATCCTCACGCTCCCGCAGCGGCGGCAACTCGAAGCGGGCATTGGCCAGGCGGAAGTACAGGTCTTCACGAAAACGCCCATCCTCAACCATCGCTGCCAGGTCGCGATGGGTGGCGCAGATCACCTGGATGTCCACACACTCACGCCGCGCGGCGCCCAACGGTGCCACTTCACCCTCGGCCAGCACCCGCAGCAGGCGCGTTTGCAGGTTCAGCGGCATGTCGCCGATTTCATCGAGGAACAGCGTGCCGCCATCTGCCTGCTGCAACAGCCCTTGCATGCCTTTGCTGGAGGCCCCGGTAAAGGCCCCAGCCACGTAACCAAACAGCTCGCTCTCGATCAGGCTTTCCGGAATGGCCGCACAGTTCAGCGTGACGAACGGGCCATCCCGGCGCTGGCTTTGCTGGTGCAGCTGGCGGGCGAACACTTCTTTGCCAGCCCCGGTCTCCCCTTGCACCAGTACCGCCAGATTGCAGTCCTTGACCCGCGTGGCCAAGCGCAGGTGCTGTTCGATGCGTGCGTCCTGGGCCTGGCGCAACGGTTGCGCGCGCTGGCGTTGCCGTGGTGCGCTGACCCGACCATACAGCCCCCCCAGACCCGGCAGGCGCTGGGCCGACGACGCGCTCACCCGGCGTAGCTGGTCGATGTCGAACAGCTCACCGATATGCTCGGGCAAGCGCCCCAGGCGCTCCACCAGCCGTTGCCGCGCCAGGCTGTTGATCGCCTGCAGGCGGCCATCGGCATCCCAGGCCAGCAGGTAATCCGGCTGGCTTTCCACATAACCCGGCGTACCGTGGGCGCGCATCACCCAGTGGCCTTGGGCACTGTGCATGAAAAAGGCGTTTTCGATCTCGCGGGCGGTCTGCTCCACCAGTTGGCGGATCAGATGCTGGCTACGGCGGTCGTCTGGCGACTGCAAGGCTGACACATCCACCACGCCCAACAACTCGCCCAGCGGGTCGAATACCGGTGCCGCCGTGCAGGTCAGGCCGATGAACGCAGCGCGGAAGTGGTCGCGCTTGTGCACGGTGACCGGGGCCTTGGTGGTCAACACCGCCGCCACGCCGCAGGTACCCTCCTCGCCTTCCGACCAGCAGGTGCCCAGGTACAGCCCGGCCTTGCGGCAGTCGTTGCGGATGGCCGACTCGACCCGGTAATCGATGGTGCGCCCCTGGGCATCGGTCAGCAGTACGCAGTAGTCGGCACCGCGTACCCGTTCGTGCAGGCGTGCCACGGCATCGCTGGCGATGCGCAGGAACAGTTCGGCGCGTTCGCGGCATTCGTTGAGCAGGCTTTGGGAAAGGATACGCGGCCCCTGCTGGGACCCCGGGTCGAGGCGGTAAAGGTCCATGGAGCGGCGCCATGAATCGAGAATCAGCGGTGGCACCGGCGCCTGCGGCAGGCGGTCGGCATTCTTCAACACCCTGCTGACGCAGTCGACATGGGCTCGGGAGTTCGCGGCAAGCATTCAGGCCCTCCGGTTCTCGTTGCTGTTTTTATCGTTGTCCGGCCATTAAGCGCCTCTGGGCATGCCCCGACAAGCACTGTGTGATTACCGGCTGGCTTGAGACGCCGCGTCTCAGCGTCTCGGCAATGTCGGCCTGGCGTTGGCACCCGGCGTCTCGTCAGCACCGTGGCACAGGCATGCCAGAACGCAATCAAAGCCCTCTAACCCGGCCATTTCAGCCAAATCAAAGAAAGCTGGCACCGCGCTTGCTCCTGCCTTGGCAAACAAAAATACGAGGTGCGCCATGCCGCTACCCGCCCCGATTGTCGGGATCATTGCCAACCCTGCCTCTGGCCGCGACCTGCGCCGCCTGACCGCCAATGCCGGGCTCTATTCCAGCACCGACAAGGCGTCGGCCATCCAGCGCCTGCTGGCGGCCTTCGGTGCCACCGGTATCGGCCAGGTGCTGTTGCCCAGCGACATGACCGGCATCGCCGCTGCCGTGCTCAAGGCCAGCCAGGGCCCGGGCGCCCGAGACCAACACTGGCCTGCCCTCGAAATACTCGACCTGCCGCTGACCCAGACCGTTGCCGACACCCGCCAGGCCACCCGGCACATGGTCGAGCGCGGCGTGGCGATGATCGCCGTACTCGGTGGCGATGGCACCCACAAGGCGGTCGCTGCCGAGGCCGGTGACGTGCCGCTGCTGACGTTGTCCACCGGCACCAACAATGCGTTCCCCGAACTGCGCGAAGCCACCAGCGCTGGCCTTGCCGGTGGCCTGTTCGCCAGCGGCCTGGTGCCCGCCAGCATCGGCCTGCGCCGTAACAAGCGCCTGCTGGTAAAAGTGCCCGAGCAACAGCTGGCCGAATGGGCCTTGGTCGAAGTGGCCGTGTCGCCACAGCGCTTCATCGGCGCCCGTGCGCTCAGCCGCAGCGAGGACCTGTGCGAAGTCTTCGCCTGCTTCGCCGAACCCCATGCCATCGGCCTGTCGGCCCTGTGCGGCCTGTGGTGCCCAGTGTCACGCCAAGACCCGCACGGCGCCTGGGTGCGCCTGAACCCCGGCGCCGAACAAGCATTGCTCGCGCCGCTGGCCCCCGGCCTGCTGCAAGCCTGCGGCATTACCGCCAGCGGCCCGCTGACACCTGGCGTTGCCCATCGACTGAGCCTGACCAGCGGCACCCTGGCCCTGGACGGCGAACGCGAGATCGAATTCGCCGAGCACGACACGCCCACCATCACCCTCGACCACCAAGGCCCGTTGAGCGTGGATGTCGAGGCCGTACTGGCGCATGCCGCCCGCCATCACCTGCTGGCCGTCCCGCGCGGCCACCGGCTGCACCCTGCATCCCCGCGTTGAGACAACCCTGGAGAACAACAAGATGTCCAATCAACTGAGTACCGAACAACTGCTGCATGCCTATGAAGTGATGCGCACCATCCGTGCTTTCGAAGAACGCCTGCATGTGGAATTCGCCACCGGCGAGATCCCAGGCTTTGTCCACCTGTACGCTGGCGAAGAGGCCTCGGCCGCCGGGGTCATGGCCCACTTGCGCGACAGCGACTGCATCGCGTCAACCCACCGGGGTCATGGCCACTGCATTGCCAAGGGCGTGGACGTGTACGGCATGATGGCCGAGATCTACGGCAAGAAGACCGGCGTGTGTGGCGGCAAGGGCGGCTCGATGCACATTGCCGACCTGGAGAAAGGCATGCTCGGCGCCAACGGCATCGTCGGCGCTGGCGCTCCGCTGGTAGCCGGGGCAGCGCTGGCCGCCAAGATCAAAGGCCGCGACGATGTATCGGTGGCCTTCTTCGGCGATGGCGCCTCCAACGAAGGTGCGGTGTTCGAGGCCATGAACATGGCGTCGATCATGAACCTGCCCTGCATCTTCGTGGCCGAAAACAACGGCTATGCCGAGGCAACTGCCTCCAATTGGTCCGTAGCCTGCGACCATATTGCCGACCGCGCCGCCGGTTTCGGCATGCCGGGTGTCACCATCGACGGCTTCGACTTCTTTGCGGTGTACGAGGCCGCTGGCGCAGCCATCGAGCGCGCACGCTCCGGGCAAGGCCCGTCGCTGATCGAGGTCAAGCTCAGCCGCTACTACGGCCACTTCGAAGGCGATGCGCAAACCTACCGCGCCCCGGATGAAGTGAAGAACCTGCGCGAATCCCGCGATTGCCTGATGCAGTTCCGCAACAAGACCACCCGAGCCGGCCTGCTCACTGCCGAGCAACTGGACGCCATCGACGCCCGCATCGAAGACCTGATCGAAGACGCCGTGCGCCGCGCCAAGTCCGATCCCAAGCCACAGCCCGCCGACCTGCTCACCGACGTCTACGTCGCCTACCCCTGAGCCGCGGATTACAAGAACAACAGGAGAACCACCATGGCAAGAAAGATCAGCTACCAGCAGGCCATCAACGAAGCCCTGGCCCAGGAAATGCGCCGCGACAGCACGGTGTTCATCATTGGCGAAGACGTGGCCGGCGGTGCCGGTGCCCCCGGCGAGGATGACGCCTGGGGTGGCGTGCTGGGCGTGACCAAAGGCCTGTACCACCAGTTTCCCGGCCGTGTGCTGGACGCGCCGCTGTCGGAAATCGGCTACGTCGGGGCCGCCGTCGGGGCCGCCACCCAGGGCCTGCGCCCGGTGTGCGAGCTGATGTTCGTCGACTTCGCCGGCTGCTGCCTGGACCAGATCCTCAACCAGGCCGCCAAGTTCCGCTACATGTTCGGCGGCAAGGCAGTCACCCCGCTGGTGATGCGCACCATGTATGGCGCCGGCCTGCGTGCGGCGGCCCAGCACTCGCAGATGCTCACCTCGCTGTGGACGCACATCCCGGGCCTGAAAGTGGTGTGCCCGTCCTCGCCTTACGATGCCAAAGGCCTGTTGATCCAGGCGATCCGCGACAACGACCCGGTGATCTTCTGCGAGCACAAGCTGCTGTACAGCATGCAGGGCGAGGTGCCGGAAGAGGTGTACACGGTGCCGTTCGGCGAGGCCAACTTCCTGCGCGATGGTGACGATGTGACCCTGGTCACTTACGGGCGCATGGTGCATGTGGCGCTGGAGGCTGCCAACAACCTGGCCCGCCAGGGCATCGACTGCGAAGTGCTGGACCTGCGCACCACCAGCCCGCTGGACGAAGACAGCATTCTGGAAAGCGTGGAAAAAACCGGCCGCCTGGTGGTGATCGACGAAGCCAACCCACGTTGCTCCATGGCCACCGACATCAGCGCGCTGGTGGCGCAGAAGGCCTTCGGCGCGCTCAAGGGCCCGATCGAAATGGTCACCGCACCGCACACCCCTGTGCCGTTCTCCGATGCGCTGGAAGACCTGTACATCCCTGACGCGGCGAAGATCGAGGCTGCCGTGCGCAAGGTGATCGAAGCTGCAAGGAGTGCCGCATGAGCCAGATCCATACCCTGACCATGCCCAAGTGGGGCCTTTCGATGACCGAGGGCCGGGTGGACGCCTGGCTCAAGCAGGAAGGCGACGAAATCAACAAGGGCGACGAGGTGCTGGACGTCGAGACCGACAAGATCAGCAGCAGCGTCGAAGCCCCGTTCAGTGGTGTATTGCGCCGCCAGGTAGCCAAACCGGATGAAACCCTGCCGGTTGGCGCACTGCTGGCGGTGGTGGTGGAAGGCGAAGCCGAGGAAGCCGAGATCGACGCGGTGGTGCAGCGCTTCCAGGCCGAGTTCGTCGCCGAAGGGGGCGCCGATCAGGCCCAAGGGCCGGCCCCGCAGAAGGCTGAAGTGGGCGGCCGCCTGCTGCGCTGGTTCGAACTGGGCGAAGGCGGTACGCCGCTGATACTGGTACACGGCTTTGGCGGCGACCTCAACAACTGGCTGTTCAACCACCCGGCGCTGGCAGCCGAGCGCCGGGTGATCGCCCTCGACCTACCGGGGCACGGCGAGTCGGCCAAGGCCCTGCAACGGGGCGACCTGGATGAACTGAGCGAAACCGTGCTGGCCCTGCTCGACCACCTGGACATCGTCAAGGCCCACCTGGCCGGCCATTCCATGGGGGGCGCGGTCAGCCTGAACGTCGCGCGCCTGGCGCCGCAGCGGGTGGCCAGCCTGAGCCTGATCGCCAGTGCCGGCCTGGGTGAGGCAATCAATGGGCAGTACCTGCAAGGCTTTGTTGCCGCCGCAAACCGCAACGCCCTCAAACCGCAGATGGTGCAGCTGTTCGCCGACCCGGCACTGGTCACCCGGCAGATGCTGGAAGACATGCTCAAGTTCAAGCGCCTGGAAGGTGTCGATGATGCCTTGCGCCAGCTGGCAATAGCCATTGCCGACGGTGACAGGCAGCGCCACGACCTGCGCGGCGTGCTGGGGCAGCATCCGGCATTGGTGGTGTGGGGTGGCAAGGACGCGATTATCCCGGCCAGCCACGCAGAGGGCCTGGAGGCCGAAGTGCTGGTGCTGCCAGAGGCCGGGCATATGGTGCAGATGGAGGCGGCCGAACAGGTCAACCAGCAGGTGCTCGCATTCCTGCGCAAGCACTAAGCCCTTTCCCGTGAGCCTGGAGAACAACAATGAATGACCTGAGCCACACCCACATGCGCGCTGCCGTCTGGCATGGCCGCAATGATATTCGCGTCGAACAGGTACCCCTGCCAGCCGACCCTGCACCCGGCTGGGTGCAGATCAAGGTGGACTGGTGCGGCATCTGCGGCTCCGACCTGCACGAATACGTCGCCGGCCCGGTGTTCATCCCGGTGGAAGCACCGCACCCGCTGACCGGCATCCAGGGCCAGTGCATCCTCGGCCACGAATTCTGCGGCCAGATCGCCAAGCTTGGCGAAGGGGTGGAGGGCTTTGCGGTAGGTGACCCGGTGGCGGCGGACGCCTGCCAGCATTGTGGTACTTGCTATTACTGCACCCACGGTCTTTACAACATCTGCGAGCGCCTGGCGTTCACCGGCCTGATGAACAATGGCGCCTTTGCCGAGTTGGTCAACGTCCCCGCCAACCTGCTGTACCGCTTGCCTCAAGGTTTCCCGCCAGAGGCCGGGGCACTGATCGAACCGCTGGCGGTGGGTATGCACGCGGTGAAAAAGGCCGGCAGCCTGCTTGGGCAAACCGTTGTAGTGGTGGGTGCCGGCACCATCGGCCTGTGCACCATCATGTGCGCCAAGGCTGCGGGCGCGGCGCAAGTGATTGCGCTGGAAATGTCCTCGGCGCGCAAGGCCAAGGCCAAAGAGGTAGGCGCCAACGTGGTGCTGGACCCCAGCCAGTGCGACGCGCTGGCGGAAATCCGTGCACTGACCGCCGGGCTGGGGGCCGATGTGAGCTTTGAGTGCATCGGCAACAAGCACACGGCCAAGCTGGCCATCGACACCATCCGCAAGGCGGGTAAGTGCGTGCTGGTGGGTATTTTTGAAGAGCCTAGCGAGTTCAACTTCTTCGAATTGGTATCCACCGAGAAGCAGGTACTGGGAGCGTTGGCGTACAACGGCGAGTTTGCCGATGTGATTGCCTTCATTGCGGATGGCCGGCTGGATATTCGCCCGCTGGTGACCGGGCGGATAGGGTTGGAGCAGATTGTCGAACTTGGCTTCGAGGAACTGGTGAACAACAAAGAGGAGAACGTGAAGATCATCGTTTCGCCGGGCGTGCGCTGATAGCACCACCTGCACAACCCTCAAAGGCTGCGCAGATCCTGTGGGAGCGGCCTTGTGTCGCGAAAGGGTCGCGGAGCGGCCCCAGAATTTCTGCCACGCTGCAAGATTGCCGGGGCTGCTGCGCAGCCCTTTCGCGACACAAGGCCGCTCCCACAAAGACCGCAGATCATTGATGTCATATCTGCGGCCTGTCGCCTCATCTGCTTATGCCATATCTGTCTCGCCCCCCCATTCTGCGTCATACTCGGCAGACCTATTGCCCGGTCCTCGCCATGCGTCCACTGCTCCCCATTACCCTGGTCCTGTTGCTCGCCGCCTGTGGCGATGGCGAATCGCTGCTTCCGCCGGACGCGCGCCTGCCTGACGGGGGGCGTTACCGGGGTCAGGTGGTCGATGGCCTGCTGCAGGGCGAGGGCCGTATCGACTACCCCAACGGCAGCTGGTACGCCGGCGGCTTCAAGGACGGCCAGTGGCACGGCCAGGGAGAATGGCACGGCCAGAACGGCGAGGTGTACCGTGGCCAGTTCGCCGGGGGGCTGTTCCAGGGACTGGGCGACCTGACCACGCCGGGCAGCCACTACGCCGGCACCTTCAAGCATGGCCGCCGCGATGGCGAAGGCACGCTCAAGCAAGCCGACCAGACCTACCGAGGCCAGTTCAAGGACGACCTCTACGAAGGCGCGGGCGAACTGGAACTGGCCGACGGCAGCCGCTACCAGGGCTTGTTCGCCAAGGGCAAACCCAACGGCGCCGGCGTACGCAGCGATGCCAGCGGCAACCAGTTCAGTGGCCGCTTCGTCAACGGCGAGCTGCAAGGCAGCGGCACCTACGACAGCGTTGACGGTGAACAGTACATCGGCGAGTTCAAGGACAACCGCCTGGAAGGTCGCGGCCGTTACGAAAACGCCGATGGCGATGTGTGGATTGGCGAATTCAAGGATGGCTCATTGATCGGCGAAGGCGAACTGCTGGGCAGCGATGGCAGCCATTACAAAGGCGAGTTCGCCGACTGGCGCCTGTCGGGCCAGGGCAGCCTGCAGCTGGCCGACGGCAGCAAGTACATCGGCGGTTTCCTGAACGATGCCTACCACGGGCATGGGCGATTGATCCTGGCCAGCGGCCAGGTCGAAAGCGGCGTCTGGGTCAATGGCGTGCGGGTACGTGACCAGAAGGGCCAGTTGCTGCCCGATCCGCTGGACCTGGCCCTGCTCAACCAGGGCCGGCTGCTGGACGAGGCGCTGGCCCGTGTACCGCGCTCAGCCCCATCGATCCAGCTGTACAGCCTGGTGGTGGCCGGCGATGGCCAGCAAAGCGTGTTCCTGCGCGAAGCCGACTATGTCAGCAACATGCTCAAGGTGCGCTTTGGCGCCCGTGGCCAGGTGACCTTGGTCAACCACCGCGACCACATGGCCAGCCGCCCCATGGCCACTCGCGAAAACCTTACCCGTGCCGCCCGCACCCTGGCCGAGCGCAGCGGCCCTGAAGACCTGGTGTTCATCTACCTTACCAGCCATGGCAGCCAGGACCATCAACTGGTACTCGACCAGCCGCGCCTGCAGTTGGCTGACCTTTCCGCCGACGAACTGGCCACTGCCCTGGCGCCGCTCAAGGATCGAGACAAGGTAATCGTCATCTCGGCCTGCTATTCAGGGGGCTACATCGCTCCGCTCAAGGATGAGCGCACGCTGATCATGACGGCGGCCCGGGCCGACCGCGTGTCTTTCGGTTGCTCGGAAGAAGCCGACTTCACCTACTTTGGCGATGCCCTGTTCGCCGAAGCGCTGAACCAGACCGACGACCTCAAACAGGCATTTGAACTGGCACGTACCAGCGTTGCCGAAAGAGAACAAAGGGAAGGCTTCGAGGCCTCCGAGCCGCAGCTGTGGGCACCGCCCGCCGTGCTCGAGCACTGGCAGCAGCTGCGCCGGCAACAGGCCGAAGAAGCGTTGCGTAGCGCCACACAGGCCAGCGCGGGGCGACAAGCAGAAACGCCCGGCAACCACTAGACTTGTGTGTAACAAGGGAGAGACATCATGTATTTGACGCCTCAGCATGTCCTGCTTGCCGGTGCCACGGGTCTGACAGGTGAACACCTGCTCGACCGCCTGCTCAACGAGCCCACCATAACCCGCGTACTGGCGCCCACTCGCCGGCCGCTGGCCGAGCATCCGCACCTGGAAAACCCGGTGGGCGACCCGGCGGTATTCCTTCCCCAGTTGGCCGGGCGGGTCGATATCGCCTATTGCTGCCTGGGCACCACGCTGAAGCAGGCCGGCTCCGAATCGGCGTTCCGTGCGGTGGACCTGGACATGGTGGTGGCGTTCAGCAAACGTGCCCGGGAAATGGGCGCGCGGCATCTGTTGGTGGTCAGCGCGCTGGGTGCCGACCCGAAATCGTCGATTTTCTACAACCGGGTCAAAGGTGAGATGGAAGAGGCGCTGAAGGCCCAGGACTGGCCGCAGTTGACCATCGTGCGACCGTCGTTGCTGCTGGGCGAACGCATTCAGCCACGCCTCAGTGAGCAGTTGGTTTCGCCGTTTTCCAGGCTGATACCGGGTAAATACCGGGGGATCGAGGCTTGCACCCTGGCGCGGGCGCTTTGGCGGCTGGCGTTAGAGGAAGAGGACGGGATACGGGTTGTGGAGTCGGATGAGTTGCGCAGGTTGGGCAAGAAATAGGCGTTACCTGTGATGGCCCTATCGCCGGCAAGCCAGCTCCCACAGGTACTGCACCAGGCTTGAGGGCAGTGCATATCCTGTGGGAGCTGGCTTGCCGGCGATAGGGCCGTTACAGGCCACCGGTGGCCTGGAAGCCTACACCGGCTGCTGTCAGCAACGACAACGGCAACAACAGGGTATCGAGCAACATGCTCCCCGGCAGGTCCAGCCCAGGATAGGCCGGGGCATCAGCCCCGTAATGATCACGCGGGCAGCACCCACCATTGATCACGTACAAATCCAGCCGGGTACCGGCATACACCACCGGCGCCCCGGGTTTGGCGGCATCCAGCGTGCGTACCGTGGCGCAACCTCCCAGCATCACCAGCGCCAGCCCCCCCACCAACGCTCGCTTCAATCATCCACCCCAAAGTGGTGCTCACCCCAACGCGGCAACATGTCCTGGGGAATGTTCAGCAGGTTGAGAATACGCGCGACGACAAAGTCGACCAGGTCGTCGATGGTCTGCGGCTGGTGGTAGAAGCCCGGTGCCGCCGGCAGGATCACCGCGCCCATCTGCGACAGCTTGAGCATGTTTTCCAGGTGGATGGTGGAAAACGGCGCTTCGCGTGGCACCAGGATCAGTTGCCGACGTTCCTTGAGGGTAACGTCGGCAGCGCGTTCGATCAGGTTGTTGCAGGCACCGGTGGCAATGGCCGACAAGGTGCCGGTGGAACAGGGCACCACCACCATCGCCGCCGGGGCTCCGGAGCCGGAGGCCACCGGTGACATCCAGTCTTCCTTGCCGTACACACGGATCTGCCCATCGGCGGCGCCGGTGTATTCGGTAAGGAAGGCCTGCATCGCCTGGGGCTTGGCCGGCAGCAGCACGTCGGTCTCGGTGGCCATTACCAGTTGCGCGGCCTTGGAGATCAGGAAGTGCACTTCGCGGTCTTCGCGCACCAGGCAATCGAGCAGGCGCAGGCCATACTGGGCGCCCGAAGCGCCCGTCATGGCCAGGGTGATGCGTTCCGGCCCGCTCACGTCAGCGCCTCGGCCAGCTTGCCGTGCAGGCCACCAAAGCCGCCGTTGCTCATGATCACCACATGAGTGCCCGGGCGGGCCTGGCCTTTGACGCGTTCGATGATCGCGTCAAGGCTGTCGGCTACTACGCTCGGGACCTTGCACTGCGCGGCGGTGGCCGCCAGGTCCCAGCCGAGGTTGGCCGGGGCGTACCAGATAACCTGGTCGGCGTCGTTGACGCTCTCTGGCAAACCGTCACGGTGGGCGCCCAGCTTCATCGAGTTGGAGCGTGGTTCGATCACGGCAATCACCGGGGCCTCGCCAACACGCTTGCGCAGGCCATCGAGGGTGGTGGCGATGGCGGTCGGGTGGTGGGCGAAATCATCGTAGATGGTCACGCCCTGCACTTCGGCCACCTTTTCCATGCGCCGTTTTACGCTCTTGAACGCGCTGAGGCCTTCGATGCCCATGGCCGGGACCACGCCGACATGGCGGGCGGCGGCCAGGGTGGCCAGCGCGTTGGCAACGTTGTGCTGGCCCGTCAGTGCCCAGTCCACCACACCTTGCGCTTCGCCTTCGAACAACACTTCGAAACGCGAGCCGTCGGGGCTGAGCAGGCGCGCCTGCCACTGGCCACCAACGCCGGTGGTCTGCACCGGGGTCCAGCAGCCCATGCCGATCACCCGCTCCAGTGCTTGCTCGGTGGTGGGGTGAATCACCAGGCCTTCGCTCGGGATGGTGCGTACCAGGTGGTGGAACTGCCGCTCGATCGAGGCCAGGTCCGGGAAGATGTCCGCGTGGTCGAACTCAAGGTTGTTGAGGATCGCGGTACGCGGGTGGTAATGCACGAACTTCGAGCGTTTGTCGAAGAAGGCGCTGTCGTACTCGTCGGCTTCGACGACGAAGAACGGCGTGTCGCCCAGGCGGGCCGATACCGAGAAATTCTGCGGCACACCGCCAATCAGGAAGCCCGGGCTCATGCCGGCGTGCTCCAGCACCCAGGCCAGCATGCTGCTGGTGGTGGTCTTGCCGTGGGTACCGGCAACGGCCAGCACCCAGCGGCCTTGCAGCACATGGTCAGCCAGCCACTGTGGGCCGGAAACATAGGGCAGGCCCTTGTTCAGCACGTATTCCACTGCCGGGTTGCCGCGTGACATGGCGTTGCCGATGACCACCAGGTCGGGTGCCGGGTCCAGCTGGGCCGGGTCATAGCCTTGGGTCAGCTCGATGCCCTGGGCTTCGAGCTGGGTGCTCATCGGGGGATAGACGTTGGCGTCAGAGCCGGTGACGCGATGGCCAAGTTCCTTGGCCAGCACCGCCAGCGAGCCCATGAAAGTGCCGCAAATACCGAGAATGTGAATATGCATGGTCGACCTCGCAAAACATCGAGGCAGGGTAGCCCAGGGCGCGACAAATCGCACCCGCTGTTTCGCTCAGTCGGCCCTCGCAATGCCGTGTTTGCGCAGTTTTCGATACAAGGTATTGCGGCTGATGCCCAGATGCTCGGCGACACGGGTCAGGTGCCAGTGTTTTGCCTCCAGGGTCGCCATCAGCGCTTGGCGCTCGGCATCCTCCAACACAACTGGCCCTATCGCCGGCAAGCCAGCTCCCACAGGGTTTGCACGCCCCTCAGGCCTGGTGCAGTACCTGTGGGAGCTGGCTTGCCGGCGATCGAGGGCGACGTCCTCGCGAACAACGGCGGGGAGATCCAAGAACTCGATTCGGGCATCCTCGCAAAGCGCCACCAAAGTACGCAGCACATTGCGCATCTGCCGCACGTTCCCCGGCCAGGCAAAGTCGAGCAGTGCCTGCCGTGCGTGGGGCTCCAGCTCGACCCGTTGTCCCTGCGCCTCCTGATGCAGCAAAAAGTCCAGCAGCTGCGCTTTGTCACTGCGTTCACGCACCGCCGGCAACGCCACCTCCAGGCCATTCAGGCGGTAATACAGGTCCTCGCGGAAACTGCCCTGCTCCACCCGCTCCAGCAAGTCGCGGTGGGTGGCGCTGACAATACGGACATCCACCGCTTGCGGCTCGCCACCGATGGGCACCACCTGGCGCTCTTCCAGTACCCGCAGCAGGCGGGTTTGCAAGGCCAGCGGCATGTCGCCGATCTCGTCCAGCAGCAAGGTGCCGCCGTCGGCCTGCAGCAGCTTGCCGCGCATGCCTTCTTTGCGTGCTCCAGTAAAACTGCCGCCTCGGTAACCGAACAACTCGCTCTCGATCAGGCTCTCCGGGATCGAGGCACAGTTGATGGCGATGAACGGCTTGCCGCGTCGCCCACTGGCCTGGTGCACGGCCTGGGCAAACGCTTCTTTGCCACAACCGGTTTCACCACGCAGCAACAGCGGCACGTCACGCTCGAACACCCGTACGCTGCGGCGGAATTCGTTCTGCAGAGCCGGGTCGAGCAGGCAGATGGCCGGTTCCATCGGGTGCATGGGCAAGGGTTGCGCAACAGGCACCGACCACACCGGCGCACGGGCCTTGCCGCGCAGGCTGGCAAACACCTGGCGACCGTCCAGCGTATGCAGCGGCCAGACCGTGCTGCCAGCGGGGGTGGCGCGGCTGAACAGTTCGTCGTGGCTACAGGCAAAAAAGCGCTCCACGGGTTTGCCCAGCACGCCACCGCGCACGCTGCCCAGCAGGTTCAACGCGCTCTGGTTGGCAGCACAGATCCGCCCATCGCCGTCGAACGCCAGCAGGCCTTCGCTGAACAGGCCGACCGACTCGGCCTGCAGGTGAAAACGCAGCAGCCACTGCTGCTCGAAGTGGCGCAGGAAATAGCAGCTTTCAATCATCTTCGCCGACAGGTTCACCAGCGCCATGGTGTGGAACTGGCTCTGGCGCGACACGTCAGGCCGTGCCGATGACACATCCAGCACCGCCAGCAGTTCGCCATGCGGGTCGAACACCGGGCTGGCCGAGCAGGTCAGGCCAGTGTGGCGGCCGCGAAAGTGCTCGTTCTGGTGAATGGTCAACGCCTGGCGCTCGACCAGGCAGGTGCCGATGCCGTTGGTGCCCTCGCGCGCCTCGCTCCAGTCGGCGCCCAACCACAGCCCGGCACGCTCGAAGCTGCGCCGCTCGGTGGCCGCGCTGACGCAGTTGAGGATCACCCCGCGGGCGTCGGTCAGCAGTACCGCATGGCCGGCGCCGGAAAGCTGCTGGTGCAGGCTGTTCATTTCATGATCGGCAATTTGCAGCACCTGGCGCAGGCGCTCGCGGCTTTCCAGCAAACGCCCATGCTCAAGCACCACGGGCGCCTCGATCACCGAAGGGTCGAGGTGGTAGTCCTCCAGGCAGCGCAGCCAGGAACGAGCAATGGACGGGTCACTGCCCCCCTCCCCGGCCCCACCATGGGCAACGGTATGCACTTGCTGGGCATGGCGAATGAAAGGATTGCTCTGCATTTGTTGTAGTTCTCCGCAGATAGAGAGTTCCGCCAGCATCCTCCACCCGGGAAGCCTTTGCAATGCACCCGCCTGTGACGTGTCGCAAATGGCACAAAGTGTCACCCCCGCGCGTACCGGGGCTGGTACAGCGGCCAATCACAGGGCCTTGGCAACTGACCCAAGTCATTGATTTGCCTGGTGTGCGAAACGCTGGCCCAACCTTTGCTCTACGCTTTCCAACTCCTCAACAAACATAACAGCCAGGAGACACACCATGCGTTACGCACATCCCGGTACCGAGGGCGCGAAGGTTTCCTTCAAGAGCCGCTACGGCAACTACATCGGTGGCGAGTTCGTAGCTCCGGTCAAGGGGCAGTACTTTGAAAACACGTCCCCGGTGAATGGCAAGCTGATCGCCGAATTCCCCCGTTCCACTGCCGAAGACATCGATAAGGCGCTCGACGCCGCCCACGCCGCTGCCGACGCCTGGGGCCGCACTTCAGTGCAGGACCGCTCCAACGTGCTGTTGAAGATCGCCGACCGCATCGAGCAAAACCTCGAACTGCTGGCGATTACCGAAACCTGGGACAACGGCAAGCCGGTCCGCGAAACCCTCAACGCCGACATTCCGCTGGCGGTCGACCACTTCCGCTACTTCGCCGGCTGCATCCGCGCCCAGGAAGGCGGTGCTGCCGAAATCAACGAAGGCACCGTGGCTTACCACATTCACGAACCGCTGGGCGTGGTCGGGCAGATCATCCCGTGGAACTTCCCGATCCTGATGGCCGCCTGGAAACTTGCCCCGGCACTGGCCGCTGGCAACTGCGTGGTGCTCAAGCCTGCCGAACAGACCCCGCTGGGCATCACCGTGCTGGTCGAACTGATTGGCGACCTGCTGCCAAAAGGTGTGCTCAACGTGGTGCAAGGCTTTGGCCGCGAAGCCGGTGAAGCCCTGGCCACCAGCAAGCGCATCGCCAAGATCGCTTTCACCGGCTCCACCCCGGTGGGCTCGCACATCATGAAATGCGCAGCCGAAAACATCATTCCATCCACCGTGGAACTGGGCGGCAAGTCGCCGAACGTGTACTTCGAAGACATCATGCAAGCCGAACCGAGCTTCATCGAGAAGGCGGCCGAAGGCATGGTGCTGGCGTTCTTCAACCAGGGCGAAGTGTGCACCTGCCCATCCCGGGCACTGGTACAGGAGTCGATCTACCCGCAGTTCATGGAAGTGGTGATGAAGAAGGTGCTGCAGATCAAACGCGGCGACCCGCTGGACACCGACACCATGGTCGGCGCCCAGGCTTCGCAACAGCAGTTCGAGAAGATCCTCTCGTACCTGCAGATCGCCCAGGACGAAGGCGCCGAGCTGCTGACCGGCGGCAAGGTGGAAAAACTGGAAGGCTCGCTGGCCACCGGTTACTACATCCAGCCGACCCTGCTCAAGGGCAACAACAAGATGCGCGTGTTCCAGGAAGAAATCTTCGGCCCGGTGGTCAGCGTCACCACCTTCAAGGACGAAGCCGAAGCCCTGGCGATTGCCAACGACACCGAGTTCGGCCTGGGCGCCGGCGTGTGGACCCGCGATATCAACCGTGCCTACCGCATGGGCCGCGGGATCAAGGCTGGCCGCGTGTGGACCAACTGTTACCACCTGTACCCGGCGCATGCGGCGTTCGGCGGCTACAAGAAGTCCGGGGTTGGCCGTGAGACCCACAAGATGATGCTGGACCACTATCAGCAAACCAAGAACTTGCTGGTGAGCTACGACATTAACCCGCTGGGCTTCTTCTAAGCCCGTCAGCCAGAGCGGTTCGCGTGCACGAACCGCTCTGGCTCGCTTCCTGCAGTACCCATCACCATCGGCCCGGAACCCTTCCGGCCACCAAGAAAAAGAACAGGTGAAACTATGCCAAGCGATCATTCCGCCGGCTCGCCGGCAGGCTCTTCTGTCGACTTCGAAAAAGTCGGCTCGGACTATTTCCAGCAACGTGAACTGAAAAAAGGCGCCGCCGGCTGGGTACTGCTGGTCGGCCTGGGCGTGGCCTACGTCATTTCCGGCGACTATGCCGGCTGGAACTTCGGCCTGGCCCAGGGCGGCTGGGGCGGCATGTTCCTCGCCACCTTGCTGATGGCCACCATGTACCTGTGCATGTGCTTCTCGCTGGCCGAACTGTCGTCGATGATCCCCACCGCAGGCGGCGGCTACGGCTTTGCCCGCAGCGCCTTCGGCCCGTGGGGCGGCTTTCTGACCGGTACGGCGATCCTCATCGAATACGCCATCGCCCCTGCCGCCATTGCCGTGTTCATTGGCGCCTACTGCCAGTCACTGTTCGGCATCGGCGGCTGGATGATCTACCTGGCGTTCTACATCGTGTTCATCGGTATCCACATCTTCGGTGTGGGGGAAGCGTTGAAGCTGATGTTCATCATCACCGCCATCGCCGCCATCGCCCTGGCGGTGTTCCTGGTGAGCATGGTGCCCCATTTTGATGCAGCCAACCTGTTCGACATCGCCAAAACGGACGCGGTGGGCGCCAGCAGCTTCCTGCCGTTCGGCTATGTGGGCGTGTGGGCGGCCATTCCTTATGCCATCTGGTTCTTCCTGGCTGTCGAAGGTGTGCCACTGGCCGCCGAAGAAACCAAGAACCCCAAGCGTGACCTGCCACGCGGCCTGATCGGTGCCATGCTGGTGCTGCTGGCCTTCGCCCTGCTGATTCTGGTCGTCGGCCCCGGCGGTGCAGGCTCCGAAGCACTGAAAGCGTCTGGTAACCCGCTGGTCGAGGCACTGTCCAAAGCCTACGGTGGCAGCACCTGGATGGGCGGCTTCGTCAACCTGGTCGGTCTGGCCGGGCTGATCGCCAGCTTCTTCTCGATCATCTACGCCTATTCCCGGCAGATCTTCGCGCTGTCCCGCGCCGGCTACCTGCCACGCAAACTGTCGGAAACCAACAAAAGCAAAGCACCGGTACTGGCCTTGATCATCCCCGGCATCATCGGCTTTGCCCTGTCGCTGACCGGCCAGGGTGACCTGCTGATCCTGGTAGCCGTATTCGGCGCTACCCTGTCTTATGTGCTGATGATGGCCGCGCACATCACCCTGCGCATCCGCCGGCCGAAGATGGAGCGCCCATACCGCACCCCCGGTGGCATCTTTACCTCGGGCGTGGCGCTGGTGCTGGCCTGCATCGCTGTGGTTGCCGGCTTCCTGGTCGACCCACGGGTGGTGATTGGCGCCGCAGTGATCTATGCGGTATTAATTGCCTACTTTGCTTTCTACAGCCGCCACCACCTGGTTGCGGGCACACCGGAAGAGGAATTCGCCGCGATCCAGAAGGCCGAAGAGGCCCTGCACTGATTGCCGCCACCCGCCGCAGGGCAACCTGCGGCTCTGGAGATTCTGTATGGCAAGTTTCGTACACATGGTCGGCCACCTGGTCTACCGCTTCGACAGCCTCAAGGAAGTGATGGCCAAGGCCAGCCCGGCGCGCTCCGGGGACTACCTGGCAGGCGTTGCGGCCAGCAACGACGGCGAACGCGTCGCCGCGCAGATGGCGCTGGCCAATATCCCGCTGACGCACTTTCTCAATGAAGCGCTGATCCCTTACGAAGATGACGAGGTTACCCGCCTTATCGTCGATACCCACGATGCCCAGGCGTTCGCACCGGTCAGCCACCTGACCGTGGGCGGCCTGCGTGACTGGCTGCTGAGCGAAGAGGCCGATGAACACAGCCTGCGCGCCCTGGCGCCCGGGCTGACACCTGAAATGGCAGCAGCGGTCTCGAAGATCATGCGTGTGCAGGACCTGGTGCTGGTGGCGCAGAAGATCCGCGTGGTTACCCGTTTTCGCGGCACCATGGGCCTGCGCGGGCGCCTGTCGACCCGGCTGCAGCCGAACCACCCGACCGACGAGCCGGCCGGTATCGCCGCCAGCATTCTCGACGGCCTGCTGTACGGCAACGGCGATGCCATGATCGGCATCAACCCGGCCACCGACAGCATCGCCTCGATCTGCGCCCTGCTGGAAATGCTCGACGCCATCATCCAGCGTTACGACATCCCTACCCAGGCCTGCGTGCTGACCCACGTCACCACCTCGATCGAGGCGATCAACCGTGGCGTGCCGCTGGACCTGGTGTTCCAGTCCATCGCCGGTACCGAGGCGGCCAACGCCGGGTTTGGCATCAACCTGAACGTGCTGCAGGAAGGCTACGAAGCGGGCCTGTCGCTGAAGCGCGGCACCCTCGGGCAAAACCTGATGTACTTCGAAACCGGCCAGGGCAGCGCGCTGTCGGCCAACGCCCACCATGGTGTCGACCAGCAAACCTGCGAAACCCGCGCCTATGCCGTGGCCCGCCACTTCAAGCCGTTTCTGGTCAACACCGTGGTCGGTTTCATCGGCCCGGAGTACCTGTACAACGGCAAGCAGATCATCCGCGCCGGCCTGGAAGACCACTTCTGCGGCAAGCTGCTGGGCGTGCCGATGGGTTGCGATATCTGCTACACCAACCACGCCGAAGCCGACCAGGACGACATGGACACCCTGTTGACCCTGCTGGGGGTGGCCGGGATCAACTTCATCATGGGCATCCCCGGTTCCGACGACATCATGCTCAACTACCAGACCACCTCGTTCCACGACGCGCTGTACGCACGCCAGACCCTGGGCCTGAAGCCCGGGCCGGAATTCGAAGCGTGGCTGGCCCGCACCGGCATCTTCACCCAGGCCGATGGCCGGGTGCGCTTTGGTGACAACCTGCCGCCGGCCTTCCGCCAGGCCTTGGCACAGCTTGCATAGGGATGACCATGGCCCCTCGCACACCTACCCCCGACAACCCTTGGCTGGCCCTGCGCAACCTGACCCCGGCGCGCATCGCCCTGGGCCGCACCGGCACCAGCCTGCCGACCGGGGCGCAGCTGGACTTCCAGTTCGCCCATGCCCAGGCCCGCGATGCCGTGCACCTGGCCTTCGACCACGCCGGCCTGGCGACCCAACTGAGTGACCGTGGCCGTGACAGCCTGGTGCTGCACAGTGCCGCCAGCGACCGCCACCAGTACCTGCAGCGCCCGGACCTGGGCCGGCGGCTCAACGAAGACTCGATTGCCACCCTGCGCCAGCACGCACAGGCCAACCCCGGCGGCGTCGACCTTGCCATCGTGGTTGCCGATGGCCTGTCGGCGCTGGCTGTTCATCGCCACACCTTGCCGTTCCTGAGCCGTTTCGAGGAGCAAGCGGCCGCTGATGGCTGGACCAGCGCCCCTGTGGTGCTGGTGCAGCAGGGCCGCGTGGCAGTGGCAGACGAGGTCGGCGAATTGCTGGGCGCACGGATGACCGTGATGCTGATCGGCGAACGCCCAGGGCTCAGCTCGCCGGACAGCCTGGGCCTGTATTTCACCTACGCGCCGAAGGTCGGCCTGACCGATGCCTACCGCAACTGCATTTCCAACATCCGCCTGGAGGGCCTGAGCTATGGCATGGCGGCGCACCGCTTGCTGTACTTGATGCGCGAAGCCTGCAAACGCCAGCTTTCCGGGGTGAATCTGAAGGACGAAGCCGAGGTCCATAGCCTGGAGAGTGAAGACAGCGCCAACCAGAAAGGCAACTTCCTGCTCGGCAAAGGGTAAAAAACATGTCACGGAAGGCGGATTGCACTTGTGACGCGCATTGGGCAGCATGCCCTTGAACGCTGCAGGCATTCCGCTGTTTCCCTAAATGGACTCTGAGGGCCGCACATGCGCATCATCAAGGCAACCCTGGAACACCTCGACCTGCTCACGCCACTGTTCGTCAGATACCGTGAGTTCTATGGGCAGCTGCCCTACCCCGACAGCTCGCGCAGCTTTCTGGAAAAGCGCCTGAAACGGGATGAATCGGTGATCTACCTGGCGCTACCGGATGATGACGACAGCAAGCTGATGGGCTTCTGCCAGTTGTACCCCAGCTACTCGTCGCTATCGCTGAAGCGGGTATGGATACTCAACGACATCTACGTGGCCGAAGACTCGCGGCGCATGCTGGTGGCTGACCACCTGATGCGTGAGGCGAAGAAAATGGCGAAAGAGACCAACGCCGTGCGCATGCGGGTTTCGACCAGCGCGGACAATGAGGTAGCGCACAAGACCTACGAATCCATCGGGTTTCGTGAAGATACCGAGTTCAAGAGCTACATCCTGCCGATCAGCCAGGATTGACCGGTACCGGCCTCTTCGCGGGCAAGTCCGCGAAGAGGCCGGTACCGGAATACTCCCCCGCCGTAACCCCCCGCTACAAACTCCCCGGGCATGTTCGCGACTTAGCCGTATAATGCCCCACCTGTCATGTGTGAAAATTTACCCATCCCCAGGTAACCGAGCCTACGCCCCAGAACACAGGTGCTGTACATGGATTTCAACCCGCTGGACCTTATCCTGCATCTCGATGCCTACCTCGATCTGCTGGTCACCAATTACGGTCCCTGGATCTACGCCATCCTGTTCACCGTCATTTTCTGTGAAACAGGGCTGGTGGTAATGCCTTTCCTGCCAGGCGATTCGCTACTGTTCATCGCTGGCGCCGTGGCCGCTGGTGGTGGCATGGACCCGGTGCTGCTGGCCGGCCTGCTGATGGCTGCCGCCATCCTGGGGGACAGTACCAACTACGTGATAGGGCGAACGGCCGGCGAGCGGTTGTTCAACAACCCCAACTCGAAAATCTTCCGCCGCGATTACCTGCAGCGCACCCACGACTTCTACGAACGCCACGGCGGCAAGACCGTGACCATGGCGCGCTTCCTGCCCATCCTGCGTACCTTTGCACCGTTCGTCGCCGGCATCGCGCACATGCATTACCCACGCTTCCTCGGTTTCAGCATCGCCGGTTCGCTGCTGTGGGTGGGAGGCCTGGTTACCCTGGGTTACTTCTTCGGTAACGTGCCATTCATCAAGCAACACCTGTCGCTGATGGTGGTGGGCATCATCATCCTGTCGCTGGTGCCGATGATCCTCGGCCTGCTGCGCGGCCGCCTGGGCCGGGCCGCCAAGGCTCACTGATCGCCACTCATGTGGTCGTTCAGCGCCTGGCGGCGCAAGCGCACCCTGGCGCGCTACCCCATCTCCCCCCAGCAATGGCAGGCCGTGCGCGAGCGCCTGCCGATGCTGGACGGCATCAGTGACGCCGAAGACCACTGGCTGCGCGAAGCCTGCATCCTGTTCCTGCTCGACAAGCACCTCACCTGCCTGCCCGGCGTCGAACTGGACGACGAGCAGCGCCTGCTGCTGGCCGCCCAGGCGCAACTGCCACTGCTGCACCTGGGCGAGCTGAACTGGTATCAGGGCTTCCACGAAATCATTCTGTACCCCGACGACTTCAAAAGCCCCCAGCGCCACCGCGATGCCAGTGGCGTGGAGCACGTCTGGGACGGCGAGCACAGCGGCGAAGCCTGGCAACAGGGGCCGATCATCCTGGCCTGGAACGGCGTGCTGGCCAGTGGCGGCTGGGAGGCCTACAACCTCGTCATCCATGAGCTGGCGCACAAGCTCGACATGCTCAATGGCGATGCCAACGGCCTGCCCCCGCTGCACAGTGGCATGCCGGTGGATGAGTGGGCAACGGCCATGCAACAGGCCTACGACGACCTCAACCGCCAGCTGGACGCCAACCCCGACGCCGAAACCGCCATCGACCCTTATGCCGCGGAAAACCCGGCGGAATTCTTTGCTGTCACCAGCGAATACTTCTTTAGTGCCCCCGACCTGCTGCAGCAGGCTTATCCATTGGTCTACCGCCAGTTGTCGCTGTTCTACCGGCAAGACCCGCTGGCGCGCCTGCGCCGGCTACAGGCCGAACACCCCGAATACCGTGAAAGCCACGCCTGACGGGGCCGCACATCAGGCCAGGCGTGGCATGCCCCGGCAGAATGTGCCTATAATCGCCGCCACTTTTTTGGTCAAACACGGGGGCACTGCCCAATGAGCTACAGCAAGATTCCGGCGGGCAAAGACCTGCCGAACGACATCTACGTCGCCATCGAGATCCCGGCCAACCACGCGCCGATCAAATACGAGATCGACAAGGACAGCGACACCCTGTTCGTCGACCGTTTCATGGCTACCCCAATGTTCTACCCAGCCAACTACGGCTTCATCCCAAACACCCTGGCTGATGACGGTGACCCGCTGGACGTGCTGGTTGTTACCCCTTACCCGGTAGCGCCAGGCTCGGTTATCCGCGCCCGTCCGGTTGGCGTGCTGAACATGACCGACGACGGCGGCGGCGACGCCAAGGTCATCGCTGTTCCTCACGACAAGCTGTCGCAGCTGTACGTTGACGTGAAGGAATACACCGACCTGCCAGCCCTGCTGATCCAGCAGATCGAGCACTTCTTTGCCAACTACAAAGATCTCGAGAAGGGCAAGTGGGTCAAGATCGAAGGTTGGGAAGGCGCCGACGCCGCCCGTGCCGCGATCACCAAATCGGTTGCTGCCTACAAGGGCTGATACCGGTTGCAGGAAGAACCCCGCCATGGCGGGGTTTTTTTATGCCTGAATGGGCGATGCTCAGGTTGCTGGTAATAAATCCTACGCAGTCCTACATCAACTCCCTACAAACCACCTCTTTTCGTACAACCCCTGTCAACACCCGGTTCATATCCTTGCTGACACCCCCGCCGCTACACTCGCCAGCATGAACACTTCCGGCGACCGCCTCAAAGCCCTGCTCCACGAATGTGGCCTGACCCCTTCCGATTTTGCCGCCCAACGCAGCGTCACACCGCAGCACGTCAACAACTGGTTCAAACGGGGTGTGCCTTTGGCCCGGCTGGACGAACTGGCCGACTTGTTCTGTGTGCACCGCCGTTGGCTACGCACCGGAGAAGGGCCCAAACATCCCAATCCGATCCTGCGCAGCGGCGCGCCCCGGCCAACGCCCGTCAACCCGCCCTCTCCGCTGTCGGTGGAACATGGCCGGGCAGTGAAGGTGCCTTACTACCAGTTGCAACAAGGCCTGCTGTCGCCGGTGGCCAGCAAACACCTGCGCTTGCCGGCAAAAGCCTTGAGGGGGCTGGGTGTGCATGCCGCCAATGCGATCTGCCTGGCGATGCCGGCCAGCAACATGCTGCCGCTGATTCCGCTGAATGCCAGCCTGGCCATCGACCTGGGCATGACCCGAGTGGTCGAGGGCGAAACCTATGCCCTGCTGCACAACGGCATGCTCAGGGTGAACAACCTCAGCCTTGGCCAGCACGGTACGCTGTACCTGCACAGCCATGACCGGCGCAACTACGCAGTCGAACGCTACACCCCCGCACAGTGCCAGGCGCAGGGCCTGGAAATTCTTGGCTGGGTGTTTCACTGGTCGCATTTCCGCCAACAGCGGCCTGGCTGAAACACCCTGTGCCATTTTTTGCTGGGCATCCTGCGCGTGCCCTTGTATGCTACGCGGCACATTCAGCCCCGACCTGCGCAAGCCGCGGTCCAGAGGGCTCTGGCGATATCCCACACGGGCATCTGCCATTTCTTTCAGGCCCTTGATGGCCACTCAGTTAAGGCGATTGCGGCTTACCATAAATTAGTCGGAAGCGTCCCCGAGAAGCCGGCCACAAGCCGGCTTTTTAATGCCTCGCGGAAAGCCTCCCAAGCCCTCTGCAGCCTGCCCCCCCTTCGAGAAGCTGACGGAAAAGTAATGTCGAACTCAGTTTTCTGACAGCGGCAACTCGCTAGTTTGGTCGTGGGCTGCGACATCCAGCAGCCGGGATAACCGCACTCCACACGACTGGACGCAACGGCATGCAAAGCAAAACCACAAGACGCACCTTCGTCAAAGGCCTGGCCGCTACCGGACTGCTCGGCGGGTTGGGCATGTGGCGCACGCCGGTGTGGGCCTTGACCAACCCCGGCCAGCCAACCGTGCTGACGGGCAGCGACTTCGACCTGTACATCGGTGAACTGCCGGTCAATATCACCGGCACAGCGCGCACAGCGATGGCAATCAACGGCTCTTTACCTGGCCCAACGCTTCGCTGGCGCGAAGGCGATACCGTTACGCTTCGCGTGCGCAACCGTTTGAAGCAGGACACCTCCATCCACTGGCACGGCATCATCCTGCCGGCCAACATGGATGGTGTGCCTGGCCTGAGCTTCCATGGCATCGCCCCGGATGGCCTGTATGAGTACAGGTTTACAGTTCATCAGAACGGCACCTACTGGTACCACAGCCACTCAGGCTTCCAGGAACAGGTTGGGGTGTACGGCGCGCTGGTCATCGATGCGAAAGAACCCGAGCCGTTCACCTATGACCGGGATTACGTGGTGATGCTCAGCGACTGGACGGATGAAGACCCTGCCCGGGTGCTGTCCAAGCTCAAGAAACAGTCTGACTACTACAACTTCCACAAACGGACGGTGGGTGATTTCGTCAACGACGTGGGCGAAATGGGCTGGTCCGCTGCGGTGACTGATCGCACGATGTGGGCCGAGATGAACATGAGCCCCACCGATCTCGCGGACGTGAGCGGATACACCTACACCTACCTCATGAACGGCCAGACGCCGGACGGCAACTGGACGGTGGTTTTCAAGCCTGGCGAAAAAATCCGCCTGCGCTTCATCAACGGCTCCGCCATGACGTATTTCGACGTGCGTATTCCCGGCCTGAAGATGACCGTGGTTGCGGCGGATGGGCAGCATGTGAAGCCGGTATCGGTCGACGAGTTCCGTATCGCGGTTGCTGAAACCTACGATGTGATTGTCGAGCCCGAAGATGAGCAGGCATACACCCTCTTTGCTCAATCCATGGACCGCACCGGCTATGCCAGGGGCACCTTGGCTATCCGCGAAGGCTTGCAGGCGGCTGTTCCAGCTGTTGATCCACGCCCGCTGATTTCCATGAGTGACATGGGTATGGATCACAGCGGCATGGCGGGGATGGACCATGGCAGCATGGCCGGCATGAGTGGGGCCATGCAGCGCCATCCTGACTCAGAGACCAACAACCCCTTGGTCGACATGCAGACGATGAGCCCGACGCCGAAACTGAGCGACCCGGGCATCGGGCTGCGTAACAACGGCCGCCGTGTGCTGACCTATGCGGACCTGCGCAGCACCTTCATTGATCCCGACGGCCGAGAACCTGGCCGCACCATCGAGTTGCACCTCACAGGCCACATGGAAAAGTTCGCCTGGTCGTTCGACGGGGTCAAGTTTTCCGATGCTGAGCCGCTGCGCCTCAAATACGGGGAGCGCCTTCGTATCACCTTGGTCAACGACACCATGATGACTCACCCCATCCACCTGCACGGCATGTGGAGCGACCTGGAGGATGAGAACGGCAACTTCATGGTGCGCAAGCACACCATCGACATGCCGCCTGGCTCGAAACGAAGTTACCGCGTGACTGCGGATGCTTTGGGGCGCTGGGCCTATCACTGCCACCTGCTGTTCCACATGGAAATGGGCATGTTCCGAGAAGTCCGCGTGGACGAATGAGCGGGAAGTCCGAGATGAAAAAACCTATGAAGCAAAGCGCAATTTTCCTCTCTGCTGCCACCGCAGGCCTGCTTGCTGTCTACGCCCCGTCGTCGTGGTCCAGCGACAACCATGGCGCGATGAAGGGCATGGATCATGGGGAAATGGATCACTCGAAGATGAACCATGGTGCTGCCAGCCCTGCGACGACCAGCCGAACGCCGATTCCCGAATTGACGGATGCAGACCGGCAGGCGGCATTCCCCCCGCTGGGTGGGCATCAGGTGCACGACAGCGCACTCAATAGCTTCTTCTTGCTGGACCAGCTTGAGTATCAGGATGCAGACGAAGGCAGCACCCTGGCCTGGGATGCTACCGGGTGGGTCGGCGGCGATATCAACCGGCTGTGGATTCGCTCCGAAGGCGAACGCACCAACGGCGTCACCGAAGATGCCGAGTTGCAGTTGCTGTATGGCCGCGCTATCAGCCCCTGGTGGGATGTGGTTGCCGGGGTGCGCCAGGATTTCAAACCGCAATCCCCGCAGACCTGGGCGGCGTTCGGCATCCAGGGCATGGCGCTTTACGGCTTTGAGGCCGAAGCCACCGCGTTCATGGGGGAGAACGGTCAAACGGCCGCGCGCCTGGAAGGCGACTACGACATTCTGCTGACCAATCGCCTGATCCTTCAGCCCACCGCCGAAGCCAATTTCTATGGCAAGAACGACCCTGAGCGAGGCGTGGGTTCTGGCCTGGCGAATACCGAGGTCGGGCTGCGGCTACGGTATGAAATCGTTCGTCAATTTGCACCTTACATAGGCATCACCTGGAGCCGCTCCTACGGCAAAACGGCTGATTTCGTCCGCGACGAGGGTGGTGATGTGGATGAAGCGCGCTTCGTTGCCGGCATCCGCATGTGGTTTTGAGAGCCCACAGGGACCGCACAATGCTGAAGACCTGCGCAGTACTGGTGGGAGCTGGCTTGCCGGCGATGGGCCGCAAAGCGGCCCGCTCCTTACTGCCTCATCCCCAATTCAGCATCATCCATCAACGCCTTTGCCATCGCGCTCAGGTAGTGAGAGGCCCAGATCATCATCGGTTTTTCATCCATCAGGCCGGTGATGGTCAGTTCGCGTACATAGCCCATCAGCTCTGAGGACTGCTCGCGGGCGTCTCGGCACGGGATGCCGGGCTCGATGCGGAACAGTGGGTGGGTGCCGTTTTCACCTTGGTAGAAGGTGGTTTTGCCGACGGTGAATTGGGTGTCTTCTGTTGTCATTGTTCATTCCCCTGAAAGTTATCTAGTGCCTGGGCGGGCCTCTTCGCGGGCTCGACCGCGAAAGGGCCGGTACAGCCAACTCATCAGCAAAGCCTTGTCGCAAAGTCCGAGGTCTGGATGTGGCTGTATTCGAGGGAATGAACGGCGCGGGGTGGATCGGGGACGGTCTTGAGCATGGTGTAATCTCGTCTGATTCCGAAGAAACCACCACGACATCACTTGCATTTGATGGGTGGCGGCTGCGTACAGGTCTGCAAGACCGGACAGACGAGAACCGGCAGATCCGAAGATCTCCCGCACGCAGCCACCATTGCTCCGAGTTGCCGGTATGAAGCATCTCGGATAGCAGTGCTGATCGTCTGGCGGGCTTGCAGGCCCGGTCGCTGATTTGGCAACGACAGGGCCAGACTAGGCCGCCGAGAACACCACCGCAATGGCGCAAAGGCGGTAGGAAGCTATTTCAGAAACGGCCTACACGCAACGGGAAAAAACTGATTATTAGAAGTCATACCGCGCCCCAACCATCATGCTGCGCGACGGCCCATAGAAGTTGAACGTGGAGGTCGACCCCACCCGCGACAGGTAATCCCGGTCGAACAGGTTGTTGACGTTGAAGGTGGCGGTCAGCTTCGAGGTCACCGGGTAAGACAACATCGCATCCACCGTGGCATAGCCCGGTGCATCGATACGCACGCCACCATTCTCAGCGTAGAAGTTGCTCATCGCCGTAACACCGCCACCAATGGCCAGGCCGTTCAGCGGGCCTTGGCTGATGGTGTATTTGCTCCACAGCGAAGCCTGGTTGCGCGGCATGATGAAGAACGTGGTTTCGGCATCGCCCTTGAGGGTTTCGGTTTCCATCCAGGTGTAGCCGGCCAGCAGTTCCCAGTTCGGCGTCAGCTTGCCGCTCACTTCCACTTCGGCACCTTTGACGCGGGTTTTTCCGGAGGCCACGGAGAAGTTGGTGTCTACGCCATCCTCGTCGTATTCGGTGGTGGCGCGGTTCTTGTCGGTCAGGCGGAACACCGAGAAGCGGGTATTCAGGTCGCCGCCGAAGTAGCTGCTCTTGAGGCCGAACTCATATTGCTCGCCTTCACGCGGCTTCAGCACCCGGCCGTTGCTGTCGGTGTCGGACTGCGGTTTGAACACCTGCGAGTAGCTGGCGTATAGCGCGTGGTTCTCGGTCAGGTCATAGACAACGCCGGCATAGGGCGTGAAGTGGCCATCTACGCGTTTGCTGTCGTTGGTAGTGGCACCGCTGCTCAGGGTGGTGGTGTAGAAATCACCGCGATACCAGCTGAAACGGCCACCGGCGATCAGGGCCAGGCGATCAATCGGGCGGAAGGTGACTTTGGAATACAGGCCGTATTCCTCTTCCTGCATGCCGGTCTCGGTGCTGTAGTTGGGCGACGGCTTGGCGAACTGCTTCGGCGAGTAGGTGTTGACGTTGATGGCGCCCAGGTTGGTGGTGCCGTTGAGGTACTCGGTGTCGTAGTTCTTGTAGTCGGTACCGACCACAAATTCGCTGACCTGGCCGAGGGTTTCGAACGGCTGGCTGTAGCTGGCGTCCAGCGAGTAGGTGTCCTGGGTGAAGTCACGGGCGCTGGCGCGCTCGGAGTTGGCACCGGTGGTGGCGTTGGTCGCCGTGAAGGCGTACAGGTAGTTGGTGTCGCGGTGCGAGCCACGGGCGGCGACACGGCCATAGCCGCCGTTGTCGAAGCGGTGGGTCAGCTCGGCGACCAGGTCGGTGGTCTTGCCGTCGAAGTAGTTCCAGTCGGCACCCAGGAAACGGGAGTGGCTGAAGTCCGGCACGTCGCCAGACAAGGTTGCCGGGTAGCCGTTGTGCGGGGTGATGTTCTTCACTTCATGCATCAGGCCGAACGACAGCGTGGTGGCGTCGTCCAGGTCGACATCCAGCGCGCCGTAGTAGCTGTTGCTGGTGTTGGCGTTGTAATCGACTTCGCCATTGGTGTCGTCACGGGATGCGATGAAACGCCCACGCACGCGGCCGGCGTCATCCAGCGGCCCGCTCAGGTCGATTTCTTCGTGGTTGGTGTCCCAGGTGCCGTAACTGCCTTCGATGTGGCCCTGGAATTCTGCGGTCGGGCGCTTGCGCACCATGTTGACGATGCCGCCCAGCTCGCTGGTGCTGCTGAACAGCCCGGCCGGGCCACGCATGATTTCGACACGGTCGAACGCCGCCAGCGATGGCACAGTGCCGAAGATGCTGGCCATGGGGGCCGGCAGGCCATCGATGTTGAACTCGCTGTATTCGTAACCACGGGCGTAAATCGAAGACCGGCCGCTGTCGTTGGTCAGGGTGCGCAGGCCGGCGGTGTACTTGGCCAGGTCATCCAGGTGTACGAACTGGCGGTCTTTGACGTAGTCCTGGGTGTAGACGGTGATCGATTGCGGGATGTCCTTGAGCGCCGCAGGTGTCTTGGTACCCACGGTCGCGGCATCGACGCTGTAGCCACCGGTGGCCTCCGAGGGCAGCATGTCGTACAGGCGGTTGCCTTCGATGGTCAGTGCCGGCAGGTCAAGCGAGTTGTCTTCGGCTGCCGCCTGGGTCGCGACCGTTTCAGCCAGCGCCGACAACGAAAACGGCGCCAGCAAGCCCAGCACCAACAAACCCCGTACCCGCCGCGGGTTCCCCACACGTTTGAAACCGTTCATGACACACCTTCCGCCCAAATGGTATTAATTCGCAAACGAAACAAGTTGCTTTTTGCGAACGATACCGGAGCGAAAACGGGGGTGCAGCAGGATTAACCTTCTTAACACAACCGGGCGTTGCCCTCCCCCTGCCAGCAATGGGATGATTCGTAACTGATAGAAGTTCTCATTCAAGGCTCACCGTGCCCACCTCACTTCTCCTCGTCGAAGACGATCCACGCCTGCGCCAGGACCTGGAACGCCATTTCCTCAACCGTGGTTTCCAGGTGCATGCCTGCGCCAGCGGCAATCAGGCCCTGAATGCCATACAGCAATCGCAATTCGAGCTGGTTTTGCTGGACATCATGCTGCCGGGCATCGACGGCCTCAGCCTGCTCGATACATTGCGCCGCCAGCAGGCGGTGCCGGTCATGCTGATGTCGGCGCTGGGGGCGGAACAGGACCGCATCAGTGGCTTCACCCGAGGTGCGGACGACTACCTGCCCAAGCCCTTCAGCCTGGCGGAGCTGGACGCACGGGTCGATGCCCTGTTGCGGCGCGTGGCGTTCGATCGCGGCACGGCGCTGCGGGCCGACGTGGGCGAGGTGATGCTGGACCACGACCGCCAGGACGTTATCCACAACGGTAACGCCGCAGGCCTCACGGCTTCCGAATTCCGCTTGCTGGTGACGCTGCGTGCCCACCCCGGCGAAGCCCTGAGCAAGCCGTTCCTGTACCAGACCGTGCTGCACCGGGCCTATACCCGCCTGGACCGGGGCCTGGATGTGCATGTGTGTAACCTGCGCCGCAAACTGGCCGACATCAACGCCCAGCACCTGCAGATCCAGGCTGTGCGCGGCCAGGGTTACCTCCTGGTCGATACGGAACAGCCCTGATGCGCCGCCACCCGTTGCTGTGGAAACTGGCTGTGCTGCAAGTCAGCTTCTGCCTGTTGCTGGTCTGGCTGATCTGGACCTGGGGCCTGTCGGTGGAGCGCAGCACCTATTTCCTGTCCCCGGCCGACCAGGACTACCTGGCGCGCTATGCACAACAAGCCGAAGACGCCTGGGACCAAGGCGGTGCGGTGGGCGTCGAGACCTGGCGCAGGCAACTGGAACGCGCCGAGGACACCTGGGTGGCGGTGATTGGGCCGCACCTGCAAAGCCTCGGTACCACCCCGCTAAGTGCCGAGCAGGCCAGCCACCTGACCTTCATGCGCAAACTCGATTGGCCGATGAGCCGTCGCCTGCAAGATGAACTGCCCTACGTCAGCATCGAATTCCCGCGACACCCCGAGCACGGCCGCTTGGTGCTGCAACTGCCTGAGCGACTGCTACCCACTGGCCTTACGCCGTGGACCCACGTGGTCACCCACGGCGTGGCCCCCGCACTGCTCGCCCTGCTGCTGGGCCTGGCGCTGTACCGGCATTTGGTAGTGCCGCTGAACCGCCTGCGCGACCGCGCCGACGCCCTGCGTGCCGATGACCTGGACAGCCCCGCCCTGCCCCTGCAAGAGCGCCGCGATGAGCTGGGGGAACTGGCACAGGCCTTCGAGCACATGGCCGGGCGCTTGCGCCAGAGCCTGGAGCAACAGCGCCTGCTGTTGCGCACGTTGTCGCACGAACTGCGCACGCCGCTGGCGCGGCTACGCATCGTCCATGACAGCGACTTGCCGCCACCTCAGCTGCGCGAGCGTCTGGACCGCGAAGTCGCCGACATGCAGAAGCTGCTGGAAGACACCCTGGACCTGGCCTGGATGGACACTGAACAACCCAGCTTGCCGACCGAACCGGTATTGATGGTTTCGGTGTGGGAAGCCCTGTGCCAGGACGTCTGCTTCGAAAGCGGCTGGGCCCCTGCGCGCCTGCCATGCTCGCTTGGTATCGACTGCCAGGTACAAGCCCACCTTGACAGCCTTGCACAAGCCCTGGAAAACCTGCTGCGCAATGCCATTCGCCATTCGCCACCCGAAGGCCGGGTCAGCCTGGATGGCTGGCGCGAAGGCGACGTTTGGCACCTGCGCCTGAGCGATCAGGGCCCCGGCGTACCGCACGCGGACCTCGAACGCATCTTCAAACCTTACCAGCGCCTTGCCGACAGCGGCGCTGGCTTCGGCCTGGGCCTGGCCATTGCCCGACGCGCGATTGAGCTGCAAGGCGGCCGGTTGTGGGCCAGCAATGGCCACCCGGGCCTGTGCCTGCATTTGACCTTGCCGGCCGCCAGCGACTGTTTAGAAAGTTAATGCGCTTTACGCTCAATCAGGACTGATTATCATCTGGGCGCTCCAGCCTCGCGTTCCTCGCCGGGCCCTGACGAGACGCCCGATGAGCAAGATGACCCTGACACTGGCTTTGGCACTGGCCCTTGCGGCGCCTGTTGCCCTGGCGCAGCCCGAGCGTAACCAGAAGATGGACACCTCGCTGCTGCAGCGCCAGGACCTGGCCTATCGCTTCACCCAGCTCGACCTGGACTCGGCCGATGGCCAACGCCATTACCGCTTGTGGATCGGCAAACCCAACCGCCCGGCGCCCGCCTCGGGGTACCCGGTGCTGTGGATGCTCGATGGCAATGCCGCGATCGGGGCACTGCAAAGCCAGCAACTGGACAAGCTCGCCGCCGGCCAGGCGCCTTTGCTGGTGGCCGTGGGTTACCAGACCGAACAACGTATCGAGCGGACCGGGCGTACGTATGACTACACCCCGGCGCTGCCTGGCCAGGCTGAACAGCGTGACCCGCTGACCGGCGAGCCCAGTGGCGGCGTGGATGCGTTTCTTGATCTGCTGACCGAACGCATGCGGCCGATGGTGGCCGGGCTGGCCCCCATCGACACGCAACAGCAGACGTTGTGGGGCCACTCCTATGGCGGCCTGGCCGTGCTGCATACGCTGTTCACCCGGCCCGGGGCGTTCAGTGACTATGCAGCGGCCAGCCCATCGCTGTGGTGGCATGACGGGGCGATCTTGCGCGAGGCGCAGGGGCTTGGGCAGCGCCTGGGTAGCGGCCGAGCGCGATTGTTGCTGATGCGCGGCAGTGAGGAGCCAGCAAACCCGCGCATGCCGGTGCAAGGTGATGTTGAACAGCCCGCACGAGCGCTGGTGGCCCAGCTGGCCAAGGTGCCGGGGTTGCAGGTACGGTTCGAGCGGTTTGAAGGGCTGGGGCACGGGCCGATGTTACCGGCCTCGCTGAAGCAGGTTCTTGAGGAAATGTCGCAATAAACCTGTCAGCCCTTCACACACACCACCTGCCGCAAGGTGTGCACTATTTCCACCAACTCCCGCTGCGCGCGCATCACCGCGTCGATGTCCTTGTAGGCCATCGGGATCTCGTCGATCACCTCCTTGTCCTTGCGACACTCCACATGCGCCGTGGCCCGCCGCTGGTCCTCGACGGTAAAGCGGCTCTTGGCCTTGGTCCGGCTCATCACCCGGCCGGCGCCATGGCTGCAGGAGCAGAACGACTCTTCATTGCCCAGCCCGCGCACGATAAAGCTCTTGGCGCCCATGGAGCCCGGGATGATACCCAGCTGCCCCTTTTGAGCCGACACCGCGCCTTTTCGCGTGACCAGCACTTCGTGGCCAAAGTGCTGCTCGCGCTGCACATAGTTATGGTGGCAGTTCACCGCTTCCAGGCTGGCCTCGAACGGTTTGACAAGCACCTTGCGGGCAGCGTGGACCACCGTCAGCATCATCAGCTCACGGTTCTGCCGGGCATAGTCCTGCGCCCACTCAACGGCTTCGACGTAGTCGCCAAAATGGCGGCTGCCTTCCTCGAAGTACGCCAGGTCCTTGTCCGGCAGGTTGGCCAGGTGCTGGCGCATGTCAGCCTGAGCCAGTTCGATGAACAGGTTGCCAATGGCATTGCCCACGCCCCGCGAACCGCTGTGCAGCATGAACCAGACGCGGTCGGTTTCATCCAGGCATACCTCGATGAAATGGTTGCCACCACCCAGCGTACCCAGGTGGTGGCGGTTGTTGGTTTTCTCCAGCCGTGGGTACTTGTCGGTTATGGCCTTGAAGCGCCCGGCCAGCAAAGCCCAAGCCTTGTCGGCCTTGGCTGGAACATCGGCCCAGGCGCCCTGGTCACGTTTGCCGAACGTCTTGCCATGCGGCACGGCCTGCTCGATGGCGCTGCGCAGACCGTGCAGGTTGTCGGGCAGGTCGCGGGCGTGCAGCGAGGTACGCGCGGCGATCATGCCGCAGCCAATGTCCACGCCGACTGCGGCGGGGATAATCGCGCCGAGCGTGGGGATCACACTCCCAATGGTCGAACCTTTTCCCAAGTGTACATCCGGCATCACCGCCAGGTGCTTGAAGATGAAAGGCATGCGGGCCGTGTTGAGCAGTTGCCGGCGGGCTTCGTCCTCGACCGGTACGCCGTCGGTCCACAACTTGACCGGCTTGCCGCCGGCGATCTGGAGAGTGTCCATCGCTTGTTCCTCTTATGCATGGCTGCATGATACCGCCAAAGGTCGTAGAGCCACGGGTTGCCAGTGGGGTGGCCATGTGCGTTATGCTTGGCCGGTCTTCAGGGCGGGGTGAAAGTCCCCACCGGCGGTAAATCGAAAGATGAGCCCGCGAGCGCCCCGGCCATGCCGGGGGTCAGCAGATCTGGTGCGACTCCAGAGCCGACGGTCATAGTCCGGATGAAAGAAGGCGTCAGGCAGGGGCCTATCCGGGCGCCCCTGCGCGCGCATTTTGTTCGCCCCGAGACGTTCATCGATCATTCACGAGGAGCGTTTCATGTCCACCCTTCACTACCCGCAATTCCCCAATGTTTCTGCCGCCATCGCCGCCTTCCAGGCCGGGCGCCCTGTATTGCTGCTTGATGATGACGACCGCGAAGACGAAGCGGATATCATTGCGGCTGCCGAAAACATCACGCTGCAAACCATGGCCATGATGATCCGCGACTGCAGCGGCATCGTCTGCCTGTGCCTGGACGAAGCCACCGTTGACGAACTGCAACTGGCGCCGATGGTGCAGAACAACCAGGCCCGCCACGGCACCGGTTTCACCGTCACCATCGAAGCGGCAGAAGGCATCACCACCGGGGTTTCTGCCCAGGACCGCATCACCACCATTGGCGCGGCGTTGCGTTCCAGCGCCGAACAACGCCATATCGTCAGCCCAGGGCATGTGTTCCCGCTGCGCGCCCGCAATGGCGGGGTGCTGACCCGCCGTGGGCACACCGAAGGCTCGGTGGACCTGGCACGCCTGGCCGGCCTGCGCCCGGCAGCCGTGCTGTGCGAGCTGATGAACCCCGACGGCAGCATGGCCCGTGGCGAGCAGGTGGCGGTGTACGCGCGGCAGTACAACTTGCCGGTGCTGACCATCGAGGAGCTGGCGCGGTATCGTGAGGCGATGGTGGAGCGGGAAGCCGAGCCTGCCTGATAGATCACCTTGGGGCCATTCGCGGGTTTACCCGCGAAAGGGCCTTTGAAACCCGCCTCATTACCCCTGAAGTTTGCTCCCCCCGCCCCGCTCTGCTAGTGTCGCGCCGTTCTGATATGCCACCGAGACAGTCGCCATGGCCCGCAAAAAAGCCTCCCTCGATTTCGAGCAATCCCTCGCAGACCTGCAAGCACTGGTCGAGCGCCTGGAGAACGGCGAGTTGTCGCTGGAAGAGTCGCTGGCCGCCTTCGAGCAAGGCATCGCTCTGACCCGTGATTGCCAGGGTGCCCTGGCCCAGGCCGAACAGAAGGTGCAAATTCTGCTGGAGCGCGATGGCGAGCTGGCTGCCCAGCCCTTCGACGCGGAGCCAGAAGCATGATCGGCACCTACCAGGCCAGTTGCCAGGCGCGCGTCGACGCAGCCCTCGAACCCCTGTTCGTCGCCCCGACCAAAGAGCTGGAACGCCTTTACGCCGCCATGCGCTACAGCGTGATGAACGGCGGCAAGCGTGTACGCCCATTGCTGGCCTATGCAGCCTGCGAAGCCCTGGGTGCCCCGGCCGAACAAGCCAACGGCGCAGCCTGCGCGGTCGAACTGATTCACGCTTATTCGCTGGTGCATGACGACCTGCCGGCCATGGACGACGACGACCTGCGTCGCGGCCAGCCGACCACTCACAAAGCCTTCGATGAAGCCTGCGCCATTCTGGCTGGCGACGGCTTGCAGAGCCTGGCGTTCAGCGCCCTGCTCGACCCGCGCCTGAGCCCGCAGAGCGACAGCATTCGACTGACCATGGTCCAGACCTTGGCCAAAGCTGCCGGCCCGGCTGGTATGGTCGGTGGCCAAGCCATCGACCTCGGTTCGGTTGGCCTGAAGCTGGACCAGCAGGCGCTGGAGTTCATGCACCGGCACAAGACCGGCGCGCTGATTGAAGCCAGCGTACGTCTCGGAGCCCTGGCCAGCGCCCGTGCCGAACAGGCGCAGCTGGATGCCCTGCAAACTTATGCACAGGCCATCGGCCTGGCATTCCAGGTGCAGGACGACATCCTCGACGTGGAAAGCGACACCGCCACCCTGGGCAAACGCCAGGGTGCTGACATAGCTCGTGACAAACCAACCTACCCGGCACTGCTGGGGCTGGAAGCGGCCAAGGCCTATGCGATCGAACTGCGCGACCAGGCGCTGGTCGCACTGGATGGGTTCGGCGAAAAGGCCGAGCCACTGCGGGCGTTGGCGCGCTACATCGTCGAACGCCGCAACTGATTCTCAGGGCCGCTGTGCGGCCCATGCGACACCCGTCTGAATGGGCAGCTTTTCCTACAATGGGGTAAACTGCCGCGTCTTCACACACCTATAACGACTCGCCTGATGCCCACGACGTTTCAAGAGATCCCCCGCGAACGCCCGGTCACGCCGTTGCTCGACCGCGCTGACACGCCTGCCGGCCTGCGCCGGCTGGCCGAAGCCGACCTGGAGACCCTGGCCGACGAACTGCGCCAGGAACTGCTCTACACCGTGGGTCAGACCGGTGGGCATTTTGGTGCCGGTCTGGGCGTGATCGAGCTGACCATCGCCCTGCACTACGTATTCGACACCCCGGACGACCGACTGGTGTGGGACGTCGGCCACCAGGCCTACCCGCACAAGATCCTCACCGGGCGCCGTAACCGCATGCTCAGCCTGCGCCAGAAGGACGGTATCGCCGCCTTCCCACGCCGCAGCGAAAGCGAGTACGACACCTTTGGCGTTGGCCACTCCAGCACCTCGATCAGCGCCGCACTGGGCATGGCCATTGCCGCCCGCCTGCAAAACAGCGCACGCAAGTCGATTGCGGTGATCGGTGATGGTGCGCTGACCGCCGGTATGGCCTTCGAGGCGTTGAACCACGCCCAGGAAGTCAACGCCGACATGCTGGTGATCCTCAACGACAACGACATGTCGATTTCGCGCAATGTCGGTGGCCTGTCCAACTACCTGGCCAAGATTCTCTCCAGCCGCACCTACTCAAGCATGCGCGAAGGCAGCAAGAAAGTGCTGTCGCGCCTGCCCGGCGCCTGGGAAATTGCCCGTCGCACCGAGGAATATGCCAAGGGCATGCTGGCCCCCGGCACCCTGTTCGAAGAGCTGGGCTGGAACTACATCGGCCCGATCGACGGCCACGACCTGCCGACCATGATCGCCACCCTGCGCAACATGCGAGACCTGAAAGGCCCGCAGTTCCTGCATGTGGTGACCAAGAAGGGCAAGGGCTTCGCCCCGGCCGAGGTTGACCCGATCGGCTACCACGCCATCACCAAGCTGGAGCCGGCCGACAAGCCTGCCGCGCCGAAAAAAGCCAGCGGGCCGAAATATTCCGCCGTGTTCGGCCAGTGGCTGTGCGACATGGCCGCCGCCGACAACCGCCTGGTGGGCATTACCCCGGCGATGAAGGAAGGCTCGGATCTTGTAGCCTTCAGCGAGCGCTACCCGGAACGTTACTTCGACGTAGCGATTGCCGAGCAGCACGCCGTCACCCTGGCAGCCGGTATGGCCTGCGAGGGCAGCAAACCGGTGGTGGCGATTTACTCCACCTTCCTGCAGCGTGCCTACGACCAGCTGATCCACGACGTGGCGGTGCAGAACCTCGACGTACTGTTCGCCATCGACCGCGCCGGCCTGGTCGGCGAAGACGGCCCGACCCACGCGGGCAGCTACGACTTGTCGTACCTGCGCTGCATCCCGGGCATGCTGGTGATGACCCCGAGCGACGAGAACGAGCTGCGCAAGATGCTCAGCACCGGCCACCTGTACAACGGCCCGGCGGCTGTTCGCTACCCGCGTGGCACCGGCCCGAATGCGCCGATCAGCGGCGACCTCGAACCGCTGGAAATCGGCAAGGGCGTGATTCGCCGTCAGGGTGAGAACGTCGCCCTGCTGGTGTTTGGTGTTCAACTGGCCGAGGCCATGCAAGTGGCCGAGCAGATCAACGCGACTGTGGTCGACATGCGTTTCGTCAAACCGCTGGACGAGGCCTTGGTGCTGGAGCTGGCTGGCAGCCATGAATTGCTGGTGACCATCGAAGAAAACGCCATCATGGGTGGCGCGGGTGCTGCGGTGGGTGAGTTCCTTGCCAACGAAGGCGTGGTCAAACCGTTGCTGCACCTGGGGCTGCCGGACATCTATGTCGAGCATGCCAAGCCTGCGCAGATGCTGGCTGAGTGTGGCTTGGATGCGGCCGGGATCGAGGCCTCGGTGAAGGCCCGCATGGCCAAGCTCGGCCTGTAATCTCTGGGGCCGCTTTGCGGCCCATCGCCGGCAAGCCAGCTCCCACAGGATCTCCTTTGGCCTGAAGCCTGTAGAATTCCTGTCCAACAGGATATCTACTGGCCTGAGACCTGTAGAGCTCCTGCGGGAGCTGGCTTGCCGGCGATTGCTTTGGAAGCCCTAATGAAAGCCCCAACCTTTGCCACCCTGCTCTGCCTCCCTCTCCCGCTGCTGGCCGCCGAACGCGACGATGCCCTCAAGCTCCCCGACGTACTCATAAGCGCCAGCCGCCAGGTCGAGTCACGCACCGCCACCAGCGCCGCCAACACCGTCTTCACCCGTACCGACATCGACCGCCTGCAACCCACCAGCGTCACCGACCTACTCGCCCGCGTACCCGGCGTACAAGTGGCCCCCACCGGGGGCCGTGGCAGCCTGCCTGGCATCTTCATACGCGGTACCAAGGCCGCACAGAGCCTGGTGCTGGTCGATGGCGTACGCATCGCCAACGCCACCTCCGGCGACAGCGGCCTGCAATTTCTCGACGTGGACCAGATCGAACGTGTCGAAGTGCTGCGCGGCTCGCGCTCGGCGGTGTACGGCAGCGACGCCATTGGTGGGGTTATCCAGATCTTTACCCGCCGTAGCAGCGGCAACGGCCTGCAACCGCGCCTGCGCCTGGCAACGGGCAGCAACCAGACGTTCCAGCGAAACCTTGGCCTCTCAGGAGGTAATGGCGAAACCCGGTTCAACCTTGGCACCAGCCTGGATGAAACCGCCGGTATCGACTCGACCGGACCATCATTCGCCAGCGATGGCGACCACGATGCCTACCGTAACAAGTCGCTGAACCTGAGCCTGAGCCACACCTTCGGCGAACGGTTCGAAGCCGGCCTGAACCTGCTCGACGACCGTGGCCGCAGCGAGTACGACAACCCGTTCGGCGGCTTCGACCCGGTCACCTTCGAAAGCTTCGGGCAAAAGCCCTACACCGATTTCAGCGTCAGCAGCCTGGGCAGTTACTTCGATGCCCAGCTTACCGACACCTGGCATTCGCGGCTGGAACTGGCCCATAGCGAAAACCGTGACGACAAGCGCGACAAGCTCAGCGCCGAACGCTTTGTGTTCAACACCTACCGGGACCAGGTCACCTGGCAGAACGACCTTGCGCTGGGCGAGCAACACAGCCTGCTGCTCGGCGGCGACTGGTACGAAGACCGCGTGCACGCCAGCACCGATTTCACCGAGGACAGCCGCTGGAACCGTGCCGTCTTCCTCCAGCACCGCTACCGGGGCGAGCAGTTTTCCACCGAAGTGGGCGTGCGCCATGACCGTAACCAGCAGTTCGGCGGCCAGACCACCTGGAGCGGCAGCCTGACCTTGCCGTTGAATGCGCAGAACGACGTACTGCTGTCGTACAGCGAAGGCTTTCGGGCGCCCACCTTCAATGACCTGTATTACCCCCAGTTCAGCAACCCGGGCCTGGACCCCGAGCACTCCAGAAGCTACGAGTTGCAATGGCGCAGCCAGCTGACCACGGACAGCCGCCTGGAAACCTCGCTGTACCGTACCGACCTGCGCGATGCGATCGTGTTCGGCCAGGACTCGTTACCCCGCAACGTCGCCTCGGCACGCATCAACGGTTTCGAGATGGCCCTGGCGCAACAATGGGGCCCGTGGCGCAGCCAGCTGGGCCTGGCACTGATCGACCCGCGTGACCGCGACAGCGGCCACACCCTCGCCCGCCGTGCCCGCCGCACACTGAGCCTGGACCTGGACCGTGAACTGGGGCGTTTCAGCGTGGGGGCAAGCTGGCAAGCAGTCAGCAGCAGCTATGACGATGAAGCCAACCGCAACCGCATCGGCGGCTATGGCCTGCTCGGTTTGCGCGGTAGCTGGGCAGCCACGGATGAAGTGAAACTGGAAGCAAAGCTGGATAACCTGCTGGACCGCGCCTACAACCGTGCCCTTTACAGCTATGAAGGCGCCTACCACCCGTACCGCGAAGAAGGCCGAACGCTGCTGTTCAGCGTTACCTGGACGCCGGCGCTCTAGCCGCGAGCAACGCGCACAAGCGGGCGGTGGCTTCGATCATCTGCCCGCTGGGCCGCTCTAGCCCCTTGTCGGGCACCACCAGCAAGCGGCCATCGGCAACCGCACGCAGTTGCGGCCAGGCCTTCCAGCTCGCGAGCTGCGCCTGATCGCCAGCCAGGATGACCTGCGGGTTGCGCAGCAGCACAGACTCCACATTCACTTGTGGCGCCGGCTGACTGAGGTCGGCGAACACATTGCGCGCCCCGCACACGGCCAAGGCATCGCTGACCACCTGCCGGCCACCCAAGGTGTACAAGGGGCGGTCCCAGACCTGATAGAACACCTGCAATGGCTCATCGCGCCGATACTGCTGACGCAGCTGCCCCAACCGCTCCCGCAGGGCCTGGGCGTACTGATGGCCTTGCTCGGCACGCCCGACGCGCCCGGCAATGGCCTCGATCTGCTCAATCAGTTGCTCGATGTCATGGGGTTCGGCACTGAAAGTGGCAATGCCCAGGCGCTTGAGCTGGTCGCGCTGGGCGGGCGGCACGCTGCCAGGCCACAGCAGTAACAGGTCAGGGCGCAGGCTGAGCAGGCGCTCCATGTCCAGTTGCCCTTGGCGCCCCACCGAGGGCAGGTCGCGCAGCGCCGCCGGCCGTTCGCCACCGTCAAGCACACCCACCAGCAGGTCGTCGGCCTGCAGTTCGAGCATGATTTCAGTCATCGACGGCGCCAGACTGACGACCCGCATGGGTTCAGCGGCCAGTGCGGTGCAGGCTACCAGTACCAGAAGGCCAGCCAGCAGACGCATTAACCGAGCTGACGCGGAATGCGATAGAGGTACAGCACCACCACGGTGGACAGCGCCAGCAGGATCTGCGGCACCGCTTCCAGACCGACCAGCACCGACAGCGCAGCGACCCAGGCCGGGAAGCAGGCATACAGCATGGCCAGGCGCCGAACCCGCGCCAGTTCGATCCAGGCGGCGGGCTCTTCGCCCGTGCCAAGCACCTTGGAGGTGGCGATCAGGGCCCGCTTGTAAGCCCCGAAACGCGGCAGGCTGAGGAACATGGTCGCCGCGCCGGCAATGAACAGTGGCATGGCCAGCACCGGGATCAGTGCGTCACCGCCGCCAAAGGCCCAGGCCATCACCGGCAGCGGCACCAGGCCCACCGCCAGGTACTGCCACCAGGCCAGCGCCAGGCGCCGCTTGACCTCGGCGCGGGTCACGCCTGGGGCGCCTCGCCCTGGTGTTCGTTGCCCAGCATGTGGCCCAGTTTGCCGGCCTTGGTCGCCAGGTAGTAGCGGTTGTGCGGGTTGTGGCCGGTGTGCAGCGGCACACGCTCGGCAACCACGATATTCATGTCGGTCAGGGCTTTGACCTTGCGCGGGTTATTGGTCATCAGGCGCAGCGACTTCACGCCCAGGTGCTCCAGCATCGGCAGGCACATGGCGTAGTCACGCTGGTCGGCGGCAAAGCCCAGGCGCTCGTTGGCTTCGACGGTGTCGGCGCCGCCATCCTGCAGCTCGTAGGCGCGGATCTTGTTCAGCAGGCCAATGCCACGGCCTTCCTGGCGCAGGTACAGCAGCACGCCACGGCCTTCACGGGCGATGGCCTGCAGCGCGGCTTCCAGCTGAGAGCCGCAGTCGCAGCGCTGGCTGAACAGGGCATCGCCGGTCAGGCACTCGGAGTGCAGACGCCCCAGCACCGGCTGACCGTCCGCGATGTCACCCAGGCTGAGCACAACGTGCTCACGGCCAGTGGCTTCATCGAGAAAGCCATGCATGGTGAAAGTCGCGAAAGGCGTCGGGAGTTTAGAGGCGGCAACAAAGACGACGGGCACGTTGTGCTCCTGGAATAAGTAGGAAATTTCTCGTGGGCCGATTGTATCAGCAGGTTGGGGGATGTGGGCTGGCTGAATACCGTGGGTTAAGATCGAAAAGTTCGATGCTTAGGCTATCCAGGCCCGGCCCTGGCTTCAGTGCGGTTTGCTATCCGCAGTGAACGGATACGGCTGCTTCCAGCGCTCGAAGATCGGCTTCAGTTCCCCACTGCGCACCAACTCGGCCATGCGCTTGTCAAACAGCTCGCTCAAGGCTTTGGCCTGGTCGTTACGGGTAAAGGCCAGGTACAGCGGCAGCTCGGCCACATGCGTGCGACGGAAGCGCTCAGGCTGGGAGCTTTGGCCGAGCACGTAGTCAACCTCGGTCAGCGCATCGATATAGAAATCCACCCGGTCATGCTCAAGCATCGGCAAGATGCCTTCGCGGCGCTGAACTTCCCGGAAGTCATGCACATTGGGCAGATAGCTGGCGTAGTCATAGCCGCGTACCCACGCCAGGCGGTATTTCCCCACGTTCTCAGGGGTGGGCACAGGCTTGCTGGCCAGCCCCAAGGCGTAGATGTGGTCCATGTCGAAGTGCCAGCGCGGGTAAAGATTATCGTCGTTCTCTTCCTTGTACGAACCCACCCAGGCATCAGCCTCGCCGCGCTTGACCAGCCCGACCGCCCGGCTATAGGGCGCGCTCTGGGTCACCACCTTGACCCCGGCCGGCTCGAACACCTTGCGCAGCACGTCCCAGGCGACCCCGCTACCGTCGGCGTTGGTGTAATCAAGCCACTCCTCGCTGACCAGGTGGATCTGCTTCGGCACACCGTCAGCAGCGTTCACCCACGGGGCAACACTCAGCAGCATTGCCAGCAGCACAGTCCTTATGGCCATTCACGCGCTCCCTGTTTCAGGCAACCGCCCACACCAGAACCTGCATGCCCAGCCAGGCGAACACGCCGGCCAGGATATCGTCGAGCATGATACCGACGCCCCCGTGCACATGACGGTCGATCCAGCGGATCGGCCACGGCTTGAGGATGTCGAAGAAGCGGAACATCAGGAACCCTGCCAGCAGCCACTGCCAGCCTTCCGGCACCAGCCAGAGGGTGATCCACATGCCGACAATCTCATCCCAGACAATGCCTTCATGGTCGTGTACGCGCAAGTCATTGGCGACTTTGCCGCACAACCAGAAGCCAAACAGCATGCTCACGCCGAGCAGCAGCCAGTAGCCCCAGTCGGGCAGCATCTGCCACAACGGGATGAACGGTATGGCCACCAGCGAGCCCCAGGTGCCCGGGGCCTTGGGCAAGGTGCCGGAACCGAAGCCGAAGGCGATGAAGTGCCACGGGTTGCGCCAGACCGAAGGCGGAACGAACTCCGCAGGCACCTGGTTGGGGTGATCGGTCACGGTGTCTCCCTAAAGTGTTGATAGCCCCGCTGAACGGGGGTGATGTCCCGGCCCTGCGCGTCGCGCAAGGTTACGCCCTGCCCTTCGAGCACACGGCCAATGGTATGCACCTCGACGAAACCGAGGTTTGCCAAGGGCGCCAGCGCCTCAGGCGGCAGCGTGAAGGCCAGCACGTAATCGTCGCCACCCGCAAGCGCAGCCTGCACTGCCGCCTCGCGGCCGAGGAACGCCTCTACAGCAGGAGACACTGGCACCTGATCCAGGTTCACCTCCAGCGCCACGCCGGACGCCTTGGCGATATGCCCACAATCTGCGAGCAGGCCATCGGAGATGTCCAGCGCCGCGGTGGCCTGGCCGCGCAGCAACGTGCCCAGGGTGAGCTGCGGCATCGGCGACCAGTAATGGGCCAGCAGCGGCTCAGCCAGCTCGGCGGGCGCCTCGCGCTCACCCAGTACCAGCGGCAATGCACCGGCGGCCTTGCCCAGCACACCCCCCACGCACAGCAGGTCGCCTGGCCGTGCACCGCTGCGGCGCAACGCCTGGCCAGCCGGCACGCGGCCGAACACGGTAACGGTGATGCTCAGTGGCCCCCGGGTGGTATCCCCCCCGATCAGGCTCATGCGGCAGCGGTGGGCCATGCGGCTTAGGCCGTCCGCATAGGCGGCCAGCCAGTCTGGGCCAACATCCGGCAGGGTCAGGGCGAGGGTAAAGCCGATTGCGGTCGCGCCCATGGCCGCCAGGTCACTGGCCGCCACGGCCAACGAGCGCTGGCCGAGCAGAAGCGGATCGCAGACAGCAGGAAAATGCACCCCGGCGACCAGGGTATCGGTCGACACCGCCAGTTGCTCACCCGGGGGAAGCTGCAGCAGGGCGCAGTCGTCACCGATCCCCAGTGCCACACCCTCGCCGCCCTGCGCACAGGGCGCGGCGGCGAAGTAATGGTTGATCAGCTCGAACTCACCCATGGGCAGGCAGCGCCGGAATCAGCGCTTGTTCGCCTTGACTTCTGCTTCACGCAGGGCCGGAGCGAGCTTGTCCAGCACGCCGTTGACGAACTTGTGGCCATCGGTGGCACCGAAGACCTTGGCCAGCTCGACACCTTCGTTGATCACGACGCGGTAAGGCACATCGACGCGCTTGATCAGTTCCCAGGTGGACAGACGCAGCACGGCCAGTTCGACCGGGTCGAGCTCTTCCAGTGCGATGGTCATGCAAGGCACCAGCGCCTTGTCGATTTCGCCCTTGATTGCCGGGACCCCATGCAGGATCTCGCGGAAATAGGCACCGTCGACATCGGTGAAATCGTTATCCACCCGGAACTGCGCTTCGATCTCGTTCAGCGAATGCTGGGCCATGTGCCACTGGTAGAGGGCCTGGGTCGCGAGCTTGCGGGCTTCGCGGCGCTTGGCGCTCTTCGAGGGCTTGCCGGCATCCGCAGGTTTTGGATCGCGCGGGTTGAAACGATCGCTTTCGTCGCTAATCACTTGGCCTCCAACTGCGCCAGCAGGCTGACCATTTCCAGAGCGGACAGGGCAGCTTCAGCACCTTTGTTGCCGGCCTTGGTGCCGGAACGTTCGATGGCTTGCTCGATGGAGTCGACGGTCAGTACGCCGAAGGCCACCGGAACACCGAACTCCATGGACACCTGGGCCAGGCCCTTGGTGCATTCGCCCGCCACGTATTCAAAGTGCGGGGTACCACCACGGATCACGGCGCCCAGGGCGATGATCGCGTCGTAGGCGCCTTGCTGGGCGACCTTCTGTGCCACCAGCGGGATTTCGAATGCACCCGGGGCACGGATGATGGTGATGTCGCTTTCGCTGACACCGTGGCGTACCAGGGCATCAACGGCACCGCTTACCAGGCTTTCGACGACGAAGCTGTTGAAGCGGCCAACCACCAAAGCATAGCGACCTTTGGGGGCGATGAAGGTACCTTCGATGGTCTTCAGGGTCATTCCGATATTCTCATCTTCAAGAGCGAGGCCGCATGCTGGCGGCCTCGACAGGGGTATGGACTCGAGCTGGAGGGCGTCACTGCCGCCTCAAGTCACTCGGAGGGCACGTATTCTACAACTTCCAGATCGAATCCGGATATCGCATTGAACTTCATCGGCGAACTCATCAGGCGCATCTTGCGCACACCGAGGTCCCGCAGGATCTGCGAACCGGCACCCACGGTGCTGTAGGTGGTTGGTGCCTTGGTCGGTGCATCGCCCGCGCTTTCGCGGATGTGCGCCAGCAACACGTCACCGTCCAGCGGGTGGCCCAGCAGCAGCACCACGCCGCTGCCGGCCTCTGCCACGGCAGCCATGGCCGCACGCAGGCTCCAGCGGCCCGGCTGCTTGACCAGCAGCAGGTCGCGCAGCGGGTCCATGTTGTGCACGCGCACCAGGGTCGGCTCTTCAGCGCAGATCTTGCCCAGGGTCAGGGCCATGTGCACGTCGCCTTCCACCGCATCGCGGTAAGTGACCAGGTTGAACTCACCCAGCTCGCTTTCCACCGGCTGCTCGGAAACGCGCTGCACAGTGCGCTCGTGGATCATGCGGTAGTGAATGAGGTCGGCGATGGTGCCGATCTTCAGGCCGTGCTCGGCGGCGAACACTTCCAGTTCCGCGCGGCGCGACATGGTGCCGTCGTCGTTCATCACTTCGCAGATGACGCCGCTTGGCTCGAAACCGGCCATGCGCGCCAGGTCGCAGGCGGCTTCGGTGTGGCCAGCGCGGGCCAGGGTACCGCCAGGCTGGGCCATCAGCGGGAAGATGTGGCCTGGGCTGACAATGTCTTCGGCCTTGGCATCCTTGGCGGCCGCAGCCTGCACGGTGCGGGCGCGGTCAGCGGCTGAGATGCCGGTGGTGACGCCTTCGGCGGCTTCGATCGACACGGTGAACTTGGTGCCGAAGCCCGAGCCGTTGCGCGGCGCCATCAGCGGCAGCTTCAGCGTTTCGCAACGCTCGCGGGTCATCGGCATGCAGATCAGGCCACGGGCGTGCTTGGCCATGAAGTTGATGTGCTCGGGCAGGCAGCACTCGGCTGCCATGATGATGTCGCCTTCGTTTTCGCGGTCTTCGTCATCCATGAGGATGACCATTTTGCCCTGGCGGATGTCTTCTACCAGTTCTTCGATGCTGTTGAGCGCCACGCGGCACCCCCTTCTCAATCAGGATTTCAAGAAGCCGTTGGCGGCCAGGAAGCTTTCGGTAATGCCACTGCCCTTGCTCGGTTCAGCGGCCTTGTCACCCAGCAGCAAACGCTCCAGGTAACGGGCCAGCAGGTCGACCTCAAGGTTTACCCGACGCCCTGCGCGGTAGTCGGCCATGATGGTTTCGGACAGGGTGTGCGGGACAATGGTCAGCTCGAACTCGGCGCCATTGACCTCATTGACCGTCAGGCTGGTGCCGTCGACGGTGATCGAACCCTTGTGGGCGATGTACTTGGCCAGTTCCTTGGGTGCACGCACACGGAACTGGATGGCGCGGGCGTTATCGCTGCGCGAGATGATTTCACCAACCCCGTCGACGTGGCCGCTGACCAGGTGCCCGCCCAAACGGGTGGTGGGGGTCAGGGCCTTTTCCAGGTTGACCTTGCTGCCACTCTTGAGGTCGATGAATGCGGTGCGCTTGAGGGTTTCGACGCTGACGTCGGCCCAGAAGCCGTCACCCGGCAGTTCGACAGCGGTCAGGCACACACCGTTGACGGCGATGCTATCGCCGAGCTTGACGTCACCCAGGTCGAGCTTGCCGGTTTCGACGTAGACGCGCACGTCGCCACCCTTGGGGGTGAGGCTGCGGATGGTGCCGATGGATTCGATGATGCCGGTGAACATGGGGTCTTCCTCAAAAACGGTTTGCACGGGGCAAGCCCGGCATTATACGCCGGGCGCCGGCAGGGGGATGGCCGTGACCCGCCAGTCATCGCCCACTGCGCGCATTTCGGTAATTTTCAGCCGCGGTGCTTCGCTCATCTTGTCCAGCGGCCAGTCCAGCAATGGGCGGGCGTTGGAGCCGAGGAAAGTGCCGGCGACGAACAGCTGGAACTCGTCGACCAGGCCTTGCCGGGCAAAAGCCCCCACCAGGCCCGCACCGGATTCCAGCAGGATTTCGTTGACGCCACGGGCCGCCAACGCTTGCAACAGCGCAGGCAGGTCGACCTGGCCATTGTCACCTGGCAGGCTCAGCAACTCGTGGCCGGCAGCGGCATAGTGCGGGTCATCTGCGACAGCGGTCACCACCAGTGCCGGGCCGGCCTTGAAGAACGGTGCATCCAGTGGCAGGCGCAGGCGGCCATCGACCAGCACGCGCTGCGGTGTGCGGCTGAGCGCCAGGGCGGTGGTTTCGGGGTCCAGGCCCAGCTCGTCGCCGCGCACGGTCATGCGGGCGTTGTCGGCCAGCACACTGGCAGCGCTGGTCAGTACCACGCTGGAGCGGGCGCGCAGGCGCTGCACCGCGGAGCGGGCAGCCGGGCCGGTGATCCACTGGCTTTCGCCACTGGCCATGGCGGTGCGGCCATCCAGGCTCATGGCCAGCTTGGCGCGCACGAACGGCAGGCCGTGCTCCATGCGTTTGAGAAAGCCCGGGTTGAGCGCGCGGGCCTCGGCTTCGAGCACGCCGCTGGCCACTTCAATACCCGCCTCGGCCAAACGCCGCAGGCCCTGCCCCGCCACTTGCGGGTTAGGGTCCTGCATGGCGGCCACCACCCGCGCCACACCGGCCTTGACCAGCGCTTCGGCACACGGCGGCGTGCGGCCATGGTGGCTGCACGGCTCCAGGGTGACGTAGGCGCAGGCACCGCGGGCACGCTCACCGGCCTGGCGCAGGGCATGCACTTCGGCATGCGGCTCGCCGGCGCGCACGTGCCAGCCTTCGCCGACCACTTCGCCGTCGCGCACGATCACGCAGCCTACACGGGGGTTGGGGTGGGTGGTGTACAGGCCTTTGCGCGCCAGTTCCAGCGCGCGGGCCATGTAGTGGGCGTCAAGGATGGCGGCTTGGCTGGGCATGTTCACTCTTTAGCCGGCTCACGGGCCAGGCGGTCGATTTCTTCGCGGAACTCGTCCAGGTCCTGGAAGCGCCGGTACACCGAGGCAAAGCGGATGTAGGCCACTTCGTCGAGCTTGCGCAACTCGGCCATGACCATTTCACCCACCACCAGAGATTTCACTTCGCGCTCGCCAGTGGCGCGCAGCCGGCTCTTGATGTGCGCCAGCGCCGCTTCCAGGCGCTCGACGCTGACCGGGCGCTTCTCCAGGGCCCGTTGCATGCCGGCACGCAGCTTGTCTTCGTCGAAGGGCTGGCGCGTGCCGTCCTGCTTGATCAGCCGGGGCAGCACCAGTTCGGCGGTTTCGAAGGTGGTGAAACGCTCGCCACAGGCCACGCATTCGCGGCGGCGGCGCACCTGCTCGCCCTCGGCGACGAGGCGAGAGTCGATGACCTTGGTGTCGTTGGCACCGCAAAAGGGACAGTGCATGGTGGCAGGCAACAAAAAAAGGGAGGGCCATGGTAGCGCATTGCACTGGCAAGACAAGCCAAAGGGGTTAACATCCATGGGAATTCTGCCCGCGAAGGACTACCCCATGCACTACCGAGCGCTCGTCGTGCTGTGCTGCGCCGCCCTGCTCGCCGCTTGCGGCAGCGACAGGCCCAAAACCGATACGCCTGCGGCGCCCACGCCAGCCCGCACGGCCAAACAGGCCGAAGTACTCGGCCCGTTGCCGGCCTACCAGCGCGAACTGAGTGGTACCTTGCTGGAAATCCCGGCCGGTGCCGACGTGGAGCTGGCCTTGCTGGTCATCGACGAACGCGACCGCCCGCAACGCCTGCTGGCCAGCAGCAACCTGACCGGCACCGGCCAGGCCCTGCCCTACCACCTGCGCTTCAACCCCGAGGCCTTCCCGGCCGGCGCGCGGGTCGAGCTGCGTGGCCGTGCCAGCAGCTCCGGCCAGCTGATCATGCACCTGCCACCGGTGCGCATTACCCAAGCCCAGACCCAGGCCACCGGCCCGCTGCGTTTCGAGAAGGCGCCGTAAGTGCCTCCGCTGGCCCTGCAACAGGCCCTCAGCGGCCTGATCGGCGAAGCGCGCCTGGTGGTCAGCGAGCTGCCCGGCTGCGACCTGAAGCTGTGGCTGATCGACGACCAGAACATGGACCGCGCCTTCAACAGCGAAGAAACCCGGCGCATTCTTGAAGAGCCGCCCTACTGGAGCTTTTGCTGGGCCAGCGGCCTGGCCATGGCCCGCTACCTGGCCGAACGCCCTGAATGGGTGGCCGGCAAGCGCGTGCTGGACTTTGGCGCCGGCTCCGGAATCGCCGGCATTGCCGCCGCGCGTGCGGGTGCACTGGAAGTGGTGGCCTGCGACCTCGACCCGCTGGCCCTCGATGCCTGCCGCGCCAATGCCGCGCTGAACGGGGTTGAGCTCAACTACAGCAGCGACTTCTTTGCCGAAGAAGACCGCTTTGACCTGATCCTGGTTGCCGATGTGCTGTATGACCGCGCCAACCTGCCGCTGCTGGATGCCTTCCTCGGTCGCGGCCGCCAGGCGTTGGTGGCAGACTCGCGGGTACGCGACTTCAGCCACCCGCTGTACCGGCAGTTGGGCGTGCTCGAAGCGCTGACCCTGCCAGACCTGGCCGAGCCACACGAATTCCGCCGGGTCAGCCTGTACCACGCCAGCCGCGACACCTTATAGTGGTGCCATACACGAGTTTGCGAGAGTCGCGATGACCCAAGACACGCCTTACATTTTCGACGCTACAGATGCCACCTTCCAGCAACTGGTGATCGAGAACTCCTTCCACAAGCCGGTGCTGGTGGACTTCTGGGCCGAGTGGTGTGCGCCGTGCAAGGCGCTGATGCCATTGCTGGCCAAGATCGCCGAGGGTTACCAGGGCGAGTTGCTGCTGGCCAAGATCAACTGCGACGTGGAGCAACAGGTGGTTGCCCAGTTCGGCATCCGCAGCCTGCCGACCGTGGTGCTGTTCAAGGATGGCCAGCCGGTAGACGGCTTTGCCGGTGCCCAGCCGGAATCGGCGATTCGCGCCATGCTCGAACCGCATGTGCAGATGCCTGCCGCACCTGCAGCTTCGCCACTGGAACAGGCCAAGGCGCTGTTCGCCGAAAGCCGCTTTGCCGAAGCCGAAGCGCTGTTGCAGGCGCTGCTGGGTGAGGACAACAGCAATGCCGAGGCGCTGATCCTGTATGCCCGCTGCCTGGCCGAGCGTGGTGAGTTGGGCGAGGCCCAAGTGGTGCTGGATGCGGTCAAGACCGATGAGCACAAGGCTGCGCTGGCCGGTGCCAAGGCCCAGCTGACCTTCCTGCGCCAGGCAGCCAGCCTGCCAGAAGTGGCGGACCTGAAAAGCCGCCTGGCACAGAACCCACAGGATGACGAGGCGGCTTATCAGCTGAGCATTCAGCAGCTCGCGCGCCAGCAGTATGAGGCGGCGCTGGAGGGGTTGCTGAAGCTGTTCCAGCGTAACCGTGGCTATGAGAACGGGCTGCCGCAGAAGGCGTTGCTGCAGGTGTTCGAGTTGCTCGGCGGCGATCACCCGCTGGTTGGCGTGTATCGCCGCAAGCTGTCGGCGGCGATGTTCTGACCTGAAGTTTTCTGCGAGGGCTTTGCCCTCGTTCGCGGGCATGCCCGCTCCCACAGGACCTCTACTGTGCTTCAGAATGGAGGTATACCTGTGGGAGCGGGCGAGCCCGCGAAGAGGCCAGAACAGGCAATACAGGGTTATCCAACCCAGTGATAAACCGGCGCATCCACGCCACTTTCCACTTTCACTTCACTGCTGTGCCGCAGGCGCACCAGCAGCCGCTTGCCCGCTGCCGTACTCCCCGCCAGTCCCTCCAGCCTGTCCAGCAATTCCGGCCCGCTCATCTGCCCCGCCAGGCGCAACACCTCGCGCGCCGCAGTCCACTGCCCGTCATCCTGTCGCGGTGCCGCCATGGTTTCCGCTGCTGCAACCTGCGCCGCTACCGGCACCTCAACCTGCCGCCCCAGCTGCGCCCACTCTTCAGGCGCCAACTCGATGGTCAGGTCCACCGGCCAGTTACCAATCTGTCCACGAATTCTCATGATGCATTCCTTGAACCCAGGTCAATGCACCCATGCTACCGCAACATGAAACCTGCGCCATGCAGGCTGGCGGCACGCAGAAAAGTTGTTATAACATAACTCAATCATTCAGCCCGCCCCGGAGCCGTCCATGCGTCGCCTGCTGCTTGCCCTGCCCTTCGCCTTGCTGCCACTGGCCGTGGCCCATGCCCACGATGACCATGATCACGACCACGCCCATGGCACCCTCGGCGCCCACGAACATGGCGTCGCCAAGCTCAACGCCGTGCTCGATGGCAACACCCTGGAGCTGGAGCTGGACAGCCCGGCAATGAACCTGGTCGGCTTCGAACATGCCGCCAGCAGCGATGCCGACAAGGCCAAGGTCGCCGCCGTGCGCCAGCAGCTCGAACAGCCCCTGAAGCTGTTCGGCCTCTCTGCTGCAGCAGGCTGCAAAGAAGACCAGCAAGAACTGGAAAGCCCGCTGTTCGGTGACGCCCCGAAAGCCGACGACGATGGCGACGAACATGAGCACGGCCACCAGCACAGTGACATCGGCGCCCACTACCAGCTGACCTGCGCCAACCCCGACAAACTGGCACAAGTGGACCTCGGGCCGCTGTTCAAGGCCTTCCCGGCCACCCAGAAGATCAACGTGCAACTGATCGGCCCGAATGGCCAGAAAGGTGTGGAAGCCACGCCGGCCAAGGCAGCGGTCGCTTTCTGAATGAGCCAGTCGCTGATCGAACTGCACGACCTGGTATACGCCTGGCCAGGTCAGCCGCCGCTGCTGGATATCCCGGCCTTCCACCTGGACGCTGGTGAAGCCCTGTTCCTCAAGGGCCCCAGCGGCAGTGGCAAGACCACCTTGCTGGGCCTGCTGGGCGGCGTGAACGTACCGGCCGAGGGCCGCATCCAGTTGCTTGGCCAGGACCTTGGCAGGCTGGGCCAGGGGGCGCGTGACCGCTTCCGCGTTGACCACACGGGTTATATCTTCCAGCAGTTCAACCTGCTGCCGTTCCTGTCGGTACGTGAAAACGTCGAGCTGCCCTGTCGCTTCTCGCGCAGCCGCAAGGCCCGCGCCGAGCAGCGCCATGGCAGTGTCGACCAGGCTGCCAGCACGCTGCTGGCCCACCTGGGGCTGGATGACTCCGCCCTGCTCGCCCGCCGCGCCGACAGCCTGTCGATCGGCCAGCAGCAAAGGGTGGCCGCCGCCCGCGCACTGATCGGCCAGCCCGAGTTGGTGATTGCCGACGAACCGACCTCGGCGCTGGACGCCGATACCCGTGAAGCGTTCATCCGCCTGCTGTTCGACGAATGCCGCGCCGCCGGTGCCAGCCTGCTGTTCGTCAGCCACGACCAGAGCCTGGCGCCACTGTTCGACCGCCACCTTTCCCTGGCCGACCTCAACCGCGCCGCCAAGCCCCGGGAGGCCTGATGTACCTGCTCCGTCTTGCCCTGGCCAGCCTGGCCAACCGCCGTTTTACCGCCTTCCTCACCGCGTTTGCCATCGCCCTGTCGGTGTGCCTGCTGTTGGCCGTGGAGCGCGTTCGCACCGAGGCCCGCGCCAGCTTCGCCAGCACCATCAGCGGTACCGACCTGATTGTCGGCGCCCGCTCTGGCTCGGTGAACCTGCTGCTGTATTCGGTATTTCGCATTGGCAACGCGACCAACAACATCCGCTGGGACAGCTTCCAGCATTATGCGCAGGACCCACGGGTGAAGTGGGCGATCCCTATCTCGCTGGGCGACTCGCATCGCGGCTACAGGGTGATGGGCACCACGACGGATTACTTCGACCATTACCAGTACGGCCGCCGTCAGCACCTGGAATTGAGCCAGGGGCGTGAGTTCGCCAGCGACCCGTTCGAGGTGGTACTCGGTGCCGAAGTCGCCGAGGCGCTGCACTACAAGCTGGGTGACAAGCTGGTGCTGGCCCATGGCGTGGCAGCGATCAGCCTGGTCAAGCATGACGACAAGCCGTTCACCGTGGTTGGCGTGCTCAAGCGCACCGGCACACCGGTCGACCGCACCTTGCACATCAGCCTGGGCGGCATGGAAGCCATCCATATCGACTGGCACAACGGCGTACCGGCCCGTGGCGCCGGGCGCATCAGCGCCGATCAGGCACGTACGATGGACCTGCAACCTGCTGCCATCACTGCGTTCATGCTGGGTTTGAACAACAAGATCGCGACCTTCAGCTTGCAGCGGGAGATCAACGAGTACCGCAGTGAACCGTTGCTGGCGATCCTGCCTGGGGTGGCCCTGCAAGAACTGTGGAGCCTGATGGGCACGGCGGAACAGGCGCTGTTCGTGGTGTCGCTGTTCGTGGTGCTGACCGGCTTGATCGGCATGCTCACGGCCATTCTCACCAGCCTCAACGAGCGCCGGCGAGAAATGGCAATCTTGCGGTCGGTCGGGGCCAGGCCGTGGCATCTCGCAGGGCTGCTGGTGCTGGAAGCGTTGTCACTGGCCGCAGTCGGGATCGTGGCCGGGCTGGGGTTGCTGCATGCAGGAATCGCCCTGGCGCAGGGGTATGTGCAGGCCAACTATGGTTTGTATTTGCCACTGGCGCTGCCGAGTGCTCATGAGTGGACCTTGCTGGCTATCATCCTTGGGGCCGCGTTGCTGATGGGTAGCGTGCCGGCTTGGCGGGCTTACAGGCAGTCGCTGGCTGATGGCCTGTCCATTCATCTTTAAGAGCCTGCAATGATCAGAAACCTCACTGCCTTCTTCGCGGGCTCGCCCGCTCCCACAGGGAGCACCACAGGCTTCGGACCCTGTGCAGGTCCTGTGGGAGCGGGCATGCCCGCGAAGAGGCCGGCAATGTACATGCTGCTGGCCCTGCTGTTGGTGATAGCGATGCCTCTGTGGGCCGCCGAACCCAAAGAGCTGGACTGGCCTGCCCTAATCCCCGAAGGTGCCCCGGTCATCCCGCCACAGCTAGCGCCGCTGCATGACATGTCACAGCTCAGCAACGCCCTGTCTGCCGAGTCCGCCCCACCCGCGCGCCAGCAAGCCCCCGACGCGCCCGTGGTGAAAAGCCTCGACGGCCAGCAAATCAAACTGCCCGGCTACATTGTGCCACTTGAGGTAAGCGAGGAAGGCCGCACCACCGAATTCCTGCTGGTGCCTTACTACGGCGCGTGCATCCACGTGCCCCCGCCACCCTCAAACCAGATCGTGCATATTTTCAGCGAAATGGGCGTACGCGTCGAAGACCTCTACCAACCCTACTGGATCGAGGGAAAGATGCAGGTTAGAGCCTCCACCAGCGAACTGGCCGATGCCGGCTACCAGATGGAAGCCGAGAAAATATACGTTTATGAGCTGAGATGAGAACTGTTTCGAATTCATGAAGACGCTTCTTTGAGCTGGGTCAAACTTTGTGTTTAACCAGCTCCGTACCATTGGACTACTCGATTAATAACGTCCTTTGGGAGCTTCCATGAACAAGTCCTTGCTCGGCGCCTCGCTTGTGGCCCTTGCGCTCGCCGCCCCTGCCGCCCACGCCTACCAGGCGGGGGACATGATCCTGCGCGCAGGCGCCATCACCACCGCCCCGAACGAGAGCAGCGGTGACCTGAAGTTCGACGGCAACAAGGTGTCGGGCACCAAGGCGACCCTGGACAGCGACACCCAGCTGGGCCTGACCTTTGCCTACATGCTCACCGACCACATCGGCCTGGAGCTGCTGGCAGCCACCCCGTTCAAGCACACCGTGGGCGTAAAAGGCCTGGGCGGCGGGCTGGACGGCAAGCTGGCAGACATCAAGCAGTTGCCACCGACCCTGTCGCTGCAGTACTACCCGATGGAGCCGAACTCGCGCTTCCAGCCGTATGCCGGTGTGGGCATCAACTACACCCTGTTCTTTGACGAAGACTTGAGCAGCGCACGCAAGCAACAAGGCTTCAGCAACCTCAAGCTGCAAGATTCGGTAGGGATTGCCGGCCAGCTGGGCATGGACTACATGCTCACCGACAACCTACTGGTCAACGCCTCGGTCTGGTATGTCGACATCGACACCAAGGCCAGCGTCAACGGCCCGACCGCACTGGGCTACAGCAAGACCAAGGTCGACGTAGACGTCGACCCGTGGGTGTACATGGTCGGCCTTGGCTACAAGTTCTGACCGGAACACGGCAGGGCGGCTTCGGCCGCCCTTTCTCGTTGCAGCCACAGCCAGTACCCCAGCGCGACCGCACTGATGGCCATGCCAAGCCCACACACCGCAAGCCACCCCCATCGGGCATACACCCCGCTCGCCAGCACCGCACCCAACCCGCTACCGACCGAATAGCAGCACATATAAGCACCAATCAATCGGCTAGCCATCGCGCCACGCCCTGCCAGCAACACGCTCTGGTTGGTGACATGCACTGCCTGCACGGCGAAGTCCAGCATCAACACACCGAGCACGAAAACGATCAACGACTGCCCGACAAAGGCCGTGGGCAACCACGACAGCGTCAGCAACGCCAGCGCCAGCCCGGTGGTGCGCGCTCCCAGCCCTAGGTCGGCCAAGCGACCAGCGCGCGCTGCCGCCAACGTACCCGCCACACCTGCCAGACCGAACAGGCCAATTTCGGTATGGCTCAACGCCAATGGCGCAGCGCTCAGAGGCATGACCATGGCGCTCCACAGCACGCTGAACGCGGCGAAGATCAATACGCCGAACACGCCGCGCTGGCGCAACAGCCTGTCGTGCCGAAACAAGCGGAATTGGGACACGATCAGCGCCCGGTAACCGGGACGCTGCACCAACGGCTGCCCGCTTGGCAAACAGCACCACAGCACCAACGCCAGCGCCAGCAACAGCACTGCTGCGACCAAATAAACACTGCGCCAACCGGCCAGGTCAGCCACCCCACCCGCTACCAGGCGCGCCAACAGAATGCCCAGCACCACGCCGCTCGTGACGGTGCCTACCGCTTGCCCTTGCTCAGCGGGCGAGGCTAGGCTGGCGGCATGCGCCACCATCACCTGCACCATCACGGCCATCAGCCCGGTGATGGCCAGCGCCAGCAACAGCATCACCCAGTTTGGCGCCATGCCCACGCCGACCAGCGCCAAGGCCGAGAACAGCAACTGGCCGAGCAACAGGCGTTTGCGGTCGATCAGGTCCCCAAGCGGCACAATCAGCAGCAGCCCCAGGGCATAGCCCGCCTGGGTTGCACCCACTACCCAGCCAATCTGCTGCTGTGCCACACCCAGTTCGGCGGCCATCGATTCAAGCAACGGTTGGGCGAAGTACACCGTCGCCACCGCCATGGCGCTGGTGATGGCAAGCAGCAGGGTTATCCAGCGTGTCATCGGGATGGCCTCAACAATGTAGTTTCGAATTGAAACTACTTATGGCTATTTAGCAAAAGTGGTTTTAATCTGCAACCAGACAATCAGGACAGGCCTGCCACATGCTCGATGAAAACAATGCGCAATGCCCGGTAGCCCGTGCCTTGGAGGTATTGGGTGACCGCTGGGCGCTGATGATCCTGCGCGATGCCTTCGATGGCCTGCGACGCTTCAGCGAATTTCAGAAGAACCTGGGGCTGGCGAAGAACATCCTCGCCTCACGGCTCAAGCTGCTGGTGGAAAGTGGGTTGCTGATGACGCAGCCAGCTTCGGATGGCAGTGCCTACAAGGAATATGTGCTGACCGAGAAAGGGCGGTCGGTGTTTCCGGTGGTGGTAGGCCTGAGGCAGTGGGGGGAGCGGTTTTTGTTTGAAGCGGGTGAGGTGCGTTCGGAGCTGGTGGAGGGTACTACCGGGCAAGCGCTTGAGACATTGCAGGTAAGGGCTTTAGATGGGCGAATAATGAAGGCCGAAGATTGCCTGCGCAGAGTGGTGCGGCATGGATGAATTTTGGGGCCGCTGCGCAGCCCTATCGCGACACAAGGCCGCTCCCACAGGGACCGCACATCCATTGGTTGTACGTTATCCCTGTGGGAGCGGCCTTGCGTCGCGAAAGGGGCGCAACGCGCCCCCGGGGATTCAGCTCTTACCCAGAAGCCGCGCCAGGCCTTCAACCATCGGCGTCGCCTGCGGAAACTCGAACCGCGCCAGCAAGCGCTGATTATCCGCCCGCGAATGGCGAATATCACCCGAACGCGCAGCCACATGGCTAACCGCCGGCAGGCTCCCCACCACCTTCTCCAGCGCCGCCAGCAACTGGTTCAGCGAAGTGGCCTGGTTGAGGCCGATGTTCACCGCCCCCTCCTCAACCTGCGGCTGTTCCAGCGCCTGCACCATCACCTGCACCAGGTCGCCCACGTAAAGGAAGTCGCGGGTCTGTTCGCCATCACCGAAGATGGTGATCGGCAAGCCCTGCACCGCGCGCTCGCAGAAGATGCTGATGACCCCGGAATACGGCGAGGATGGGTCCTGGCGTGGCCCGAAGATATTGAAGAAGCGGAACACCACCGGCTCCAGGCCATGCTGGCGTCGGTAGAAGTCCAGGTACTGCTCACTGGCCAGCTTGTCCACCGCGTACGGGGTCAGCGGTGCCTTAGGCGTGTCTTCGGCAATCGACTCGCCCTCGCCATTGTTGCCATACACCGCCGCACTGGAAGCAAACAGCACCCGGCGCAGGCCATGCACGCGCATCGCTTCGCACACGTTAAGGGTGCCGATGAAGTTGCTCTGGTGTGTGCGCACCGGGTCTTCGACCGAGGCCTGCACCGAGGCCACTGCCGCCAGGTGCACCACGGCACTGCAGCCGGCTGCGGCCTGCGTGACCAGCCCGGCGTCGGCAACATCGCCTTCGATCAGTTCCAGCCGTGGGTGGTCGACCTGCAGGTTACTGCGCCGGCCAGTGGAAAAGTCGTCGAGAATGCGTACAGCGTAGCCTTTGTCCAACAACGCATCGCACAGGTGGGAGCCAATGAAGCCGGCACCGCCGGTGATCAGGATGGGGGCGTCAGCCATGGCGGTAGAACCGGTCCAGTAGAGGCGGCAGGCCGGCGCGCCAGGCGCGCGGCTTGATGCCGAAGGTATGAAGGATTTTCTTGCAGGCCAGTACCGCGTGCTGCGGCTCTTCGCTGGCATCCGGCCGTGCGGCATGAGCCTGCGGCGTTGGCGCCTGAACCGCGAGCTGGCGGTACTGGCCCGCTTCGGCAAGGATCGCCTGGCCCAGCGCCAGCGGCGTGGTCGCCTCGTTGCCGGCGTAATGGTAGGTGCCCCACAGCGGCGCACTGCAATCGAGCTGCTTGAGCACCGACAGGATCACACGCGCAGCATCGTCGACCGGTGTCGGGTTACCACGCCGGTCATCGGCCAGCAGCAGCTCTTGCGGTTGCTCGGCACGGGTCAGGAAGCGGCCCAGCGACCCGTCGATGCTTTCGTCGAGCAACCAGCCAAAGCGCAGCAGCACATGCTGCGGGCAGGCCGCACGCACACTCTGCTCGATGCGCCACAACGCCTGGCCACGCATGCCCAGCGGCACTGGCTCGTCCTTTTCGCTGTAGGCCGTGGCCCGCGAACCGTCGAACACGCGGTAGCTGGAAGGCTGCACCAGGGTGATCTGGTGGTGCTGACACAACTCTGCCAGCCGCTCTACCGCACGCTCCTGTTGAGCCAGACGCTGTTCGCTGACCGACTCGGCCTGGAACCAGTCAAAGTAATAGGCAAGGTTGACCACGGCGTCGGGGCGGTGATCGTCGAGCAACTGGGTGAGGCTGGCCGGCGTCCAGCCATTTTCGGGCGGGCGCGGCGCCAGGAATGCGATGTCCTCCTCGGCCCCAAGACGAATCAGCGCTTGCCCGAGGGCATTGCCACCACCCAACAGCATTAGGCGCATACGCATAGAGTCAGCAGATCCGGAGAGGTTGATGAAGGAAAGGGGTCATTTTGCGGTTTCCGGGCGGGGAAGTCCAACCCTGAGGCTGACAGCAGCACCACGGACGATTCCTACCACGGCCATAGAGTTTCCCTACAAGCCAGAGAGGGGCAGCCCTACATCATCAGTAAAAAATATCTGGCTAAATGCTCAGCGTTCTAACAAAAAGTTTCACCTTTCCCTACAGACAAGGAAAATAACAATGACAGGGGTAAACACCAAGGCAACACCTGAGGTTCTTCGCCTAACATTCAGCAAACTGCAAGCCGGCATACTCGATAACGGTTCGCAAAAAACTGCCGCTATTGGAGGCCCGGATGCCGCTGGGGCTGCTGCAATGTCAAGCTACCAAGCACAAGTTTTAAAACGGTCACTAAATATTGAGCAGCGCGACCTGTTAAAAATGTTTGCCTCCGGAAAAGCAGCAGCACTGGAGTTCACTGCAATGCTGCCTCCGTCCTTCGATCCTGTGCCAGAGAGCCTGGCAAACATTGACGCCATGAACGAAGACCCCGTTATCATCTACATGGCCTCACGAAACCAAATTCTTTTAAGCCTTGTAGACTACCGCTCATTCGCATTCGATATTGACAATTGCGGGATGCAAGTACGTCTAGTCGGGAATTTCAAAGGGGGCGGTAAGTGGCTGCTACGAAATGAATCCAAACATCATCAAGCCGAACTGAGTTCCCACGCTGGTGTTGAGCTTGGCCCGCACACCGAGCCTCCATACAATTGCTCAATTCAATGCGAAGGTGATCACTCGCCTGCGCCAAGCGCATTGATCCTGAGCGCAAGATGGAACCCTTTGCGGGAGCCGACCAAGTTAATCCCCGTACGTAATGCAATTTCCAAACTCAACGGCCTTGAAGCACTCGCCCTGTCGTCAAAGTCGTTTTGCTTTACACGCAGTGATTGCTTCGTAAAGGATGAGAATCAGCCAATCATCGCAAACTCAATTCTTCAATACGATCCAATAGGTGACTTCACCATCCGCTACAGCAGCTATCGACACTCATTACATAATGAGGCCAGCCCGTCGACACGGCAGGCGTATCAGTCACTGCAAGGCTTATTAAACGAAGAACAACCCTACGATTTTCTGCCTGGACCCGACTCTGCACTACTGATCAATAACAACCAGGCACTTCATGCCCGCGAAATCGTCAAGGACAACCGGAGGCTGCTGGTTCGGCTATTCGGCTACTCGCCTGATGCCCAACCTGTGATGCTGCAACAAGACCCACTGATCGTACGCGGTTAAGGTGGGGGCAAAATGGAAATTGAAGTCTCAATACTCTTGGCGCTGGCGTCAGTCGCATTGCTCGCTGGCTTTTTCGATGCAATTGCAGGAGGCGGGGGTTTACTGACGTTACCGGCCTTTTTCATTGCAGGTATCGATCCATTGTCTGCTATGGCTACCAACAAATTTCAGGCTTCCTCCGCCAGTGTTTCAGCGGTGTGGGCGTTCGCCCGTAAGCGAATGATCCAGTGGAAAGCAGGCCGGCCAATGGCCATTCTGTCATTCACAGGTGGTGTTGCAGGTGCCTTGTCGATCAGCATGCTCGACAAAGCCATCCTGGAATCAACCGTTCCAATCCTGCTAATTGCAGTTGCAAGCTATTTTGCATTCAGTCCCAAGCTTGATGCACGGGATCGTAAGCAGCGTATGTCGTCCTTAGGCTTTACGCTGGTGATTATCCCTATCATTGGTTTTTACGACGGCATTTTTGGTCCAGGCACCGGTTCATTCTTCATGGTGGCCTTTTCCTTGCTGCTGGGGCAACAACTGATGCAGGCAATATGCAACAGCAAACTGCTTAACGCATCCTGCAACCTTGGTGCCCTGTCAGTCTTTGCCTTCAGTGGCGCAATTATCTGGCCCTTAGCCTTAGCAATGGCATTTTGCGCCATTCTTGGCGCCCAACTCGGCGCACGGTGTGCGCTTTACTTTGGGCCACGGCTGATCAGACCATTGCTTATCACTGTCTGCTGCCTGATGTCCTTGAGGTTGTTGTTCAATGATGGGCACGCAGTTGGAGAGTGGTTGCGGCAATTTTGAGTGATGGTTGAATGTATTTTGAGCGGGGCCCGCGCTCTAACGACTGCGTGGTCCCTGCATGGCCTGACCAGCAATGGGTTCAATGCAAGCGCTACATCTATTCAATCTCAAACAAACTGTTGCGCAATGGCCCCACACTCAACCGCTCACGTACATCATCATCTATACGCGGATCATCCGGCCTATACAGTTTTACCTGCCGATAGGCATTGATGCGATTGATCTCTTCCCCCAAATACTCCCACACCACGCGGGTACAGGCCGGGTTGCGTCGATCGCCGCTGGACACTCCAGCCTTCAGGCCATTCAGGCGGGTAATGCGGCTTTTGAAGCTGGGGATGAGGATGGTCTGGCTCATTTCGTTGTACGTGAGCGACTCGTAGTCGATCAGGAACAGCCGGTCCTGCAACTGGAATGCAGCTCCAAGGTAGCGGCAGCGTACCTCGGCGTGCTGGTCGGTGGCGCTGGAGCGCTCCTGGCGTTCCTGGCGCTCGAACAGGAAGCGGCCGCGCTCCTCCCACAGGTGTACCAGCGACACCAGGATGGTGCCAGGTACCGACATGCAGTTGGAATACTCGAAGTAGTAACCGCAATAGCGCGACAGGTTGCCGGCGTGGTCGTGCAGCGGACGGAACAGCTCGCTGATCGGGTCGCTGGGCTGGTCGGCCAGCGTCGACACCCGTGCGCCGATAAGCCTGGCGAACTGCTCGGCCGGCAAATTCAGTTCGTAATCCTCGACCCCGAAGAAGTCGCCGATGCGCTTGAGGTTGTAAGCCGTCGGACGGCTCTGCCCGCTCAGGTACTTGTTGAACTGTGCGCGGTTGATCGACAGCTGCCGGCAAACTTCGGAAATAGAGCGGTAGTGGCTACAAGCCAGCTTGAGGTTGGTAGCGAAATGATCGCTCATGTGCGGGGGCCCAGGTGACGCGAATGACGCCATTGTAGCATCAAGTAGCGCCAACTAAGAGCAACCCGCGAAATTGTAACCACTCTTGTCATGGCCAACCATGCGCCCCAACGAATAGCGGTGCGCCTGCCGTCCGCTGGTCTTTCCACACGAAGAATAAGAATCGAGGTCATTCTCCAATGCTCGAAGTACTCAACGATTTCCTCTCGGGGAAACTCCTCATCGTGCTGATCGTAGGGCTGGGTAGCTACTTCACCATCCGCTCCCGATTCGTTCAGTTCCGCCATTTCGGCCACATGTTCGCCGTGTTCAAGGAATCGCTGCGTGGCCAGGCAGGCCAGCTGAGCTCCTTTCAGGCCCTGATGCTGAGCCTCGCCGGCCGCGTTGGCGCCGGTAACATTGCCGGTGTCGGTATCGCCGTGACCTTGGGTGGCCCAGGTGCCGTGTTCTGGATGTGGGTCACCGCATTGGTGGGCATGTCCAGCAGCTTCTTCGAATGTACCCTGGCCCAGGTGTACAAGCGCGCCGATGGTGACGGCCTGTACCGTGGCGGCCCGGCCTACTACATCCAGCATGGCCTGAAGCGCAAAGGCATGGCCATCGTGTTCTCGATCCTGCTGCTGGTCACCTACGGCTTCGCCTTCATCGGCCTGCAGTCGTACACCGTGACCCACTCGCTGCAGAACGCCTTTGCCTTCGACCCAAGCCACACCGGCATTATCCTGGCTGTGCTGCTGGCCATCACCTTCATCGGTGGCATCAAGCGTATCGCTGCGGTGTCGGACCTGCTGGTACCGGTCAAGACCCTGGCCTACATCGGCGTGACCCTGTACGTGATCGGCACCCAGATCGAACACGTGCCGGCCATGCTGGAAACCATCTTCAAGAGCGCCTTCGGCCTCGACCCAGCCTTCGGCGGCCTGCTCGGCAGCGCCATCGTCATGGGCGTGAAGCGTGGTGTGTTCGCCAACGAAGCGGGCCTGGGCAGTGCGCCGAACGTCGCCGCCGTGGCGGCCGTGAAACACCCGGGCGCCCAGGGCGTGGTCCAGGCCTTCAGCGTGTTCCTCGACACCTTCGTGATCTGCACCTGCACCGCGCTGCTGATCCTGCTGTCGGGCTTCTACACCCCGGGCTTCGAGGGTGACGGCATTGTCCTGACCCAGAACTCGCTGGCCGCCGTGGTCGGTGACTGGGGCCGTGTATTCGTGAGCGTGGCACTGTCGCTGTTCGTGTTCACCTGCATCCTCTACAACTACTACCTGGGCGAGAACAGCCTGCAGTTCCTCACCCGTAACCGCGTGGTACTGATGGTGTTCCGTGGCCTGGTGCTGGCACTGGTGGTCTGGGGCTCGATGCAAGACCTGTCGACCGTGTTCGCCTTCGCCGACATCACCATGACCTGCCTGGCCTTCGTCAACCTGGTGGCCCTGGCCCTGCTGTTCAAGGTCGGCCTGCGTGTGATGCGCGACTACGACGAGCAGCGCAAGGCGGGTATCCAGCAACCGGTGTTCGATTCGACCAAATTCGCCGACCTGGACCTGGACCGCAATGCCTGGCCTGCCAATCCGCAGGCGGAAACAGCCACTGACAAAACAGTCGGCCAAGCGCAGCCTCAGCGCTGATACGCTGCCCTGCCCAGCCGCCCCTTCTGCGGGCGGCTTTTCTTTCTCCGCTCACCGCTACGGATGTTCTCCATGCGTGCCGTAAAGAATCTTCTCGTTCTCTATACCGGTGGCACCATCGGTATGCTCGAAACCCCGGAAGGCCTGGCGCCAGCCGGTGGTTTTGAAGCACGGATGCGCGAGCACTTCGCGCACATGGCCGATGCGCCCCAGCTGCAATGGACCCTGCTGGAACTGAACCCGCTGCTCGACAGCGCCAACATGCAACAGCACAACTGGCTGGCGATGCGCGATGCCATTGTCGATGCGGTGGATGTGGCGGGCCATGACGGCGTGCTGGTGCTGCACGGCACCGACAGCATGGCGTACAGCGCTGCGGCATTGTCGTTCCTGCTGCTGGGGCTGCCGGTTCCGGTGCTGCTGACCGGCTCGATGCTGCCGGCGGGTGCCGCTGACAGCGATGCATGGGCCAACCTGTGTGGTGCGCTGCGCCAGTTCGAACATGGCCTGGTAGATGGCGTGCAGCTCTACTTTCATGGCCAACTGCTGCATGGTTGCCGGGCGTCGAAGCTGCGCAGCGAGGCGTTCGATGCCTTTGCAGCGCTGCCGCGCCATCGTGATGGTGAGCATGCCGACTTGATCCCTGCCGAGCTGGGCTACAAGCAGCCGCGCAAACCGGTCAACCTGGCGGTCGTGCCGGTGTTCCCGGGGCTGCAGGCCGGGCACTTGCAGGGCTTGATCGACAGCGGTGTGCAGGGGTTGCTGCTGGAATGCTACGGCAGCGGTACCGGCCCATCGGATGACCAGGCATTGCTGAATGTACTGAGCGCGGCGCGCCAGCGCGGTGTGATGCTGGCGGCTATCAGCCAGTGTCCTGAAGGCTCGGTGGTGTTCGACACCTATGCGGCGGGCAACCGCTTGCGTGGGGCCGGATTGGTCAGTGGTGGAGGCATGACCCGTGAGGCAGCGCTGGGCAAGATGGTTGCGCTGTTGGGGGCGGGTTTGGATGTGGATGCCGCAGAGCAATGGTTTGCTCTGGACCTGTGCGGCGAACGAGCCTGAACTGGCGAAAGAAAATGGCGGAAGGCAGCGGGAGTCGAACCTGCCCGGGAACGGCTGCCGTCCCCAACCGGGTTTGAAGCCCGGCCGCGCCACCGGGCGCGATTGCCTTCCTTGAACTCAGTGCCTGGCCTGCTGCTGGGCCAGGGCGCTGTCGGCGCGGATGTGACGCTGGTCGGCCACCCTCCGGGTCAGGCCGATGCGGTCGAAGTATTCCAGAATCTGCACACTGCGCTTGCGACCGATCCCCAACATATCGCGAAACGCGGCAACCTGCACTATCGGCGTCTCACTGGCCTGCCCCAGCAGCAGCGCTGCCATGCGCTGTAGCGTCACCTCAGGGTAGAACAGGTCACGCACCACCTGGTGCACCAGGCCCAGCCGTGCAAGCTTGCGCAACAACAGGCGCACATCGGCTTCGGCGCAGTTCTCTTCACTTGCCAACGTCCTGACCCAGGGCGGGTCGTATTGCCCCGCCAACAACCTCGGCTCCAGGCGCGCCCACAACTCACTGTCGGCTTCGCTCAATTGCACCTTATGATCGGGCAAATGCAGCCAAGGCCCGCTGCTGGCGATGGAGCCGTCATCGAGCAGTTCATCCAGCAAGCTGACAAATGCAGGCCGCTCCAGGGGCAAGGCCGCAAAGCGGCGCAGGCGGTCACGGTCCGGGCCGAGCTGGTCGGGCTCCTGTTCGTGGAACCGTGCCAACTGCTCCATCACCTGCTGCTTCAGCGCTTGCCACTTGGCAGTGGCGAACAGCAGTTGGCCCTGCCGCGTGGCCACCACCAAGACCTCTTCCGGCAACTGCCAGGTTTCTCGCAGGCGATTGAACTGCCGCTCAAGCCGCTGGGGGTCGATACCGCCCGGTGCACTGGCAAGCAGCGCCGGCAGCGCCTGCTCCAGTTCTTCGGTATCGCGCAGCACCTGCAACTGGCGCAGGCGCTCATCGCTGCGGCGTTGGCGGCTTGGCGCGAACGGGTCCAGCACCTTGCCACCGCCCAAGGTGCGCTGGGCACGCTGGTCGCGCAGCACCAAACGGTCGCCATGCACCGCCTGCAGCGGCGCATTGAGCAACAACTGGGCAAACATGCGCTGGCCGGCCGCCAGGCTTTCGCCTTCTAGCAAGGCGACCCGGGCCGTCACATCCTGAGTCCCCAGGTGTACGTGCACGGCGCTGAAATGTTCGAACGTACGTGTCTCTCCCGGTAACAGGCTCAGCTCGATATCCACCCGTACGCCAGGCGCATGCAACCACTCAGGCACCAGCCAGTCACCCCGGTGTATCTGCTCCAATGCCAGTCGCTCGGCAGCGATGTTCAGCGCCACCCGCTGGCCCGCTTCTGCCACCAACGAGGCCTGGTTCTGTGCATGCAGGCCACGCACGCGCACTGCTTTGCCGGCCTTGCCCAGCAACAAGGTATCGCCGGCACTGACCCGCCCGGCCAGCGCCGTGCCGGTGACCACCACGCCAGCGCCGCTAACCGCGAAAGCGCGGTCGATGGCCAGGCGAAAACCACCGCGCACAGCGCGTGCCCGTACATTGGCCTCAGCCTCCAGCAGGGCTTGACGCAGCGCGTCCACGCCTTCCCCGCTGATGCTCGACAATGGGAACTGCCGCGCACCGGCATACGGCCCTGGCGCCAGCAGTTCACCGACTTGCACCTGCACATCGGCCAGCCGGGCCGGCTCGACCCGGTCGCATTTGCTGATCGCCACCAGGGCCTGGGGAATGCCCAGCAGCTCGATGATCGCCAGGTGCTCGCGTGTCTGCGGCATGACCCCGTCGTCAGCAGCCACCACCAATAGCACCAGGTCGATGCCATGGGCACCGGCCAGCATGTTGTGGATAAAACGCTCGTGGCCCGGCACATCGATGAAGCCCGTCAGCGGCGCGCCTTCGCTCAGCGCCGCATAACGGTAGCCAAGGTCGATGGTCATGCCGCGGGCGCGCTCTTCCTGCCGCTGGTCGCCGGCCTGGCCAGTCAGCGCCTGCAGCAGTGCGGTCTTGCCGTGGTCGATGTGCCCAGCGGTACCAACGATCACTGCACTGGCCCCAGTTGCAGGGCGGGCAACTGGGCCAGCCACTGGGCTTCGTCATCCAGTTGGCGCAGGTCCAGCCACAAGGCATCGTCATCGATGCGGCCCAGCACCGGCACAGGCAGATCACGCAGGGCCCGCTCCAGTACATGCAAGCTGCGCCCGCGCAGCTTCTTCGACACTTGCGGGCGCAGGCACAGCGCGGCACTGGGCAGGCGCGCCACCGGCTGGCTGCCACTGCCAATCATGCCCAGCGCAGGTTCTACGCTGACGGCCCATTGCTCGCCGAGACGCGCCTTGAGTTCAGGCGACAGGCGCTCGGCCTGAGCCTGGATCTCGGCCTGGCTGCGGGTCAGCAGGCGCAGGCTGGGCAGGCGCTCGGCCAGGCGGTCGGGGTTGCGGTACAGTGCCAGCACCGCTTCAAGGGCTGCGAGGGTGATCTTGTCGACGCGCAAGGCTCGCTTGAGCGGGTTTTTCTTGATCCTGGCGATCAGGTCTTTGCGGCCAACGATGATCCCTGCCTGAGGCCCGCCCAGCAGTTTGTCGCCGCTGAAGGTGACGATATCGGCGCCATCAGCCAGGGCCTGGCGCACCGTAGGTTCGGCGGGCAGGCCCCAGCGGGTAAGGTCGAGCAGGCTGCCGCTGCCGAGGTCTTCGAGTAGCGGCAGTTCATGTTGGTGGGCAATCCGCGCCAGCTCGGCAGTGGGCACCTGTGTGGTGAAGCCCTGAATGCTGTAGTTGCTGCAATGCACACGCATCAGCAGGCCCGTGCGCGGGCCGATGGCGGCCTCATAGTCGCGGGCGTGGGTGCGGTTGGTGGTACCGATCTCGTGCAGCTTCACGCCGGCCCGGGCCATGATGTCGGGAATGCGGAAGGCACCGCCAATCTCGATCAGCTCACCACGGGAGATGATGCCCTCCTTGCGTGCGCCCAGGCTGTTGAGCGCCAGCAGCACGGCGGCGGCGTTATTGTTGACTACGGTGACGGCTTCGGCGCCGGTCAGCTCGCGGATCAGGCCTTCGATCAGGTCATCGCGATCGCCACGTTTGCCGGTGGCCAGGTCGAACTCCAGGTTGAGCGGATAGCGGGCGGCAGTCTGCATGGCCTCGATGGCCTCTTCCGGCAACAGGGCCCGCCCCAGATTGGTGTGCAACACGGTGCCAGTGAGGTTGAACACACGGCGGACCTGGCTGCGCTGTTGAGCGGCAAGGCGTTCGCCGGTGCGGCCCAGCAGCACTTCGGTGGCCAGTTCGGCTGCACTGAGCTGGCCGTTGCGGGCAGGGTCACGCAGGTCGTCGAGCAGTTGGCGCAAGGTAGCCAGCACTGCATCGCGGCCGTGGCGATCGATCAGCGGGAGGCAGGCCGGGTGGCGCAGAAGGGTGTCGATGGATGGGAGGCGTGGGGTGTCGCTGGCTAGGCTTGAAGACATGCGGTACTACCTTGGGTTATCCGGTGTCTGTACTGGCCTCTTCGCGGGCACGCCCGCTCCCACAGGGTCCGCGCTGTATTTGAGGCTTGCGCAGTCCTTGTGGGAGCGGGCGTGCCCGCGAAGAAGGCAACTCGGTATTTCAGTGTAGACACTCACCCACTACCCGGGCGCAAGCATCAGGTTGGGCGCCAGGCGATGAAAGCCCTCCTCGTCCAGGCGCATATCCAGCGCCAGGCTGGCCAGGTCGTCGGCCAAAGGCTCGGCCGCTGCATCGTTCTCCAGATAGTTCTGCTTCAGGTAGCTTTCGCAGCCCGGGCAACACTCGGCACGCAATGGCGCCTTGCCCGGCGCATGGCGATCATCCTCAAGGCTGGTATAGCGCAAGTTCTTGCTCGACTCGCAATACACACACTTCACCCGCACCACATGCCATTCACAGGCACACAACGAACAGACCAGATAGCGCAGGCCATTGTGCTTGCCACGGTTGCGCACCACCCCGGCCATTGCTGGCGAACCGCAAGCCGGGCACTGGGCCAGGCTGCTGGCAGGCTTGAGCTCGGGCACCGGTAATGCCAGCAGCCAGCTGGACCAGGCCGCCTGCAACGCGGCCCCGAGGAACGGCACCAATGCCGCTGGCACCGCGTCATACTGCCCTGCCAGCAAAGCGATGCCCCAGCCTTTGCGCTGGTTGTCATCACTGCCACGCAGCACCTGCAAGGCCTCACCCAGCGGGCCACTGGTTTCACCGTTGAAGTGCTCAAGGAAGGCCTGTAACCAAACCAGCCAAGGCCCTTCGCGCACCAGGCTGTCAGCCGCCAACGGCGGCAAACCATGACTTATGCACAGGCGCTGACGTTCCTCGGCCACCGGCACGCCAGCGGGCGGGTTATCCACAAGCTGCTGCTGGACGCGGCACAACCGCGCCACCAACCTCAGGTAGTCGCCAAGGGCATTGCCTTGGGCCAGCTGCTCCAGTCGCGCGGCGCGCACTTCGAACAGGTTGGCGGGCGGCAGGTGCAGAAACGGCGGCATCACCGCCGACGCTTCGATCTGCCCGGGTTCGAGTATCGTGCTCAAGCGTTCATCCTTCTTTTCGTCCGTGATTGCCCGGCGTTTTGTCGCCGGTCACTTCGCGGTACCACAACTCATGGTGCTTGCGTGCCCACGCGCGGCTGACCCAGCCATGCAGCATGGCGCCGATCGAGCCCTTGATCCAGATGCCGGCATAGATGTGCACGATGATGCTGAGAATCAGCACGAACGCCGCCAACGCGTGCAGCAGCGCAGACAAGCGAATGGCATCGATGCCGAACCAGTGGCTGAAATACGCACGCCAGATCACCACTCCACTCACCAGCAGCACCAGCATGCACGCCAGCAAGGTCCAGAACAGCAGCTTCTGTCCGGCGTTGTACTTGCCGATGGGGGGCACGCCATCCTCACGATTGACCATCACCCGATCGATGCGACGCAGCCACAGGCGGTCGTTGGCAGTGATGAAGTTGGCGCGCCAGAAACGGAACACCAGGCCGAGGAAGAACACGAACATCGCCACCCCGATGAAAGGGTGCAGGATGCGCGTCCACGGCCCACCGCCAAACAGGTGGCTGAGCCAGAATAGCGCCGGATGAAACAGCGCCAGCCCCGACAGCCCCGCCAGGATGAACAGGATTGCCACAATCCAGTGGTTTGTCCGCTCATTGGCGTTGTAGCGCAGGATGGGTTTGTTGTCGTTCATGGCCGCTGCTCCCCTTGCCCACCGGGCTTGGTCGGGTCGTAGACATGGACCGCAGGATCCACCTGATGCACGTTGTCATCCGGCGGCGTGGGGTGCTCGTCCTCCTCGACCCGCTGTGGGCCAACCCGCACATAATGGAAGAACCCGGCCAACACCGCCGCGCCCATGACCAGCAACGCCAGCGGCTTGGTGAAGCCCTTCCACAGCCCCACCAAAGGGCTGATCACCGGCTGGTCCGGCAGGCCGGCGTACAGCTTCGGCGTGTCGGCATGGTGCAGCACGTACATCACGTGGGTGCCACCGACGCCATCCGGGTCGTACAACCCGGCCTTGTCGTAGCCCCGCGACTTCAGGTCGACGATGCGCTCGGCGGCATGCACTTTCATCTCGTCCTTGCTGCCGAACACGATCGCCCCGGTCGGGCAGGTTTTCACGCAGGCCGGCTCCAGGCCCACAGTCACGCGGTCGGAGCACAGGGTGCACTTGTACGCCTTGTGGTCTTTCTGCGAGATGCGCGGAATGTTGAACGGGCAGCCGGTGATGCAGTAACCGCAGCCGATACAGTGGTCCTGGTTGAAGTCGACGATGCCGTTGGCGTGCTTGATGATCGCCCCCGGGCTTGGGCACGCCTTCAGGCACCCTGGGTCGGCACAGTGCATGCAGCCATCCTTGCGGATCAGCCACTCCAGGTTGCCGTCGTCGCGCTCGTGCTCGGTGAAGCGCATCAGGGTCCAGGTTTCGGCCGTGAGGTCCTGGGGGTTGTCGTAGGTGCCGTGGTTGTGGCCGACCTCGTCACGCAGTTCGTTCCATTCCGAGCACGCCACCTGGCAGGCCTTGCAGCCGATGCACTTGGTGGTGTCGATCAGCTTGGCGACTTCCTGCTGCTGGCGTACCGAAGGCGGTACGGTGGTGGTGGCCGAGCGGGCGATGATGTCTTGGCTGGCCATCAGAGTTTCTCCACTTTGACGAGGAACGACTTGGACTCTGGCGTCTGGGTGTTGCCGTCACCGAGGAATGGCACCAGGGTGTTGGTCAGGTAGCCATGCCGGGTAGCGCCGGTGAAACCCCAGTGCAACGGAATGCCGATCTGGTGCACGGTCTGGTTGTTGACCTGGAGCGGGCGAATCCGCTTGGTCACCACTGCCACTGCATCGATATGCCCGCGCTTGCTCGACACCCGCACCCGGTCGCCGGCCTTGATGCCTTTCTCGTTGGCCAGCACCTCGCCGATTTCGACGAACTGCTCGGGCTGGGCGATGGCGTTGAGCCGGCAATGCTTGCTCCAGAAGTGGAAATGCTCGGTCAGCCGATAGGTGGTCGCCGCGTAGGGAAACTCGTCATGCGTGCCGAGCGTGTCCCACACCGAGTCGAAGATGCGGCCAGCCGGGTTGCTGACCACCTTCTTGTTCTGCGGGTGAAGCGGGTTGATACCGATCGGTGTTTCGAACGGCTCGTAGTGCTCGGGGAACGGGCCTTCGGCCATCTTGTCGATGGCGAAGAAGCGCGCCACACCTTCGGGGTTCATGATGAACGGGTTCATCCCGGCCTCGGGCGGCGAGTCGGCCTTGAAGTCCGGCACATCGGTACCGGTCCAGGCCTTGCCGTTCCACCATACCAAGCGTTTCTTCTCTGGGTCCCACGGCTTGCCTTGCGGGTCGCTGGAGGCACGGTTGTAGAGGATGCGACGGTTGGCCGGCCATGCCCAGGCCCAGTTCTGCACCTGGTGCATGCCAAACGGGTCGCTGTTGTCGCGGCGGGCCATCTGGTTGCCCTGCTCGGTCCAGCAGCCAGCGAAGATCCAGCAGCCAGACGCCGTGCTGCCGTCGTCCTTCATCTGGCCGAAGCCTGACAGTTGCTGGCCAGCCTTGAGCGTGGCGCCGGTGGCGTCGGTGAGGTCGGTGACCGCCCAACCGTTCATTTCCTTGGCCAATTCCTCCGGGGATGGCTCGTCAGGGATCTTGTACGGCCAGCTGATGTTCATCATCGCATCAGGGTAGGCGCCGCCCTCGGCCCGGTAGCGTTGGCGCAGGCGCAGGAACAGTTCGCTCATGATCTGCACGTCGGTACGGGTCTCACCCGGGCCGTCGGCCCCCTTCCAGTGCCATTGCAGCCAACGGCTACTATTGACCAGCGAGCCGTCCTCCTCGGCGAAGCAGGTGGTGGGCAGGCGGATCACTTCGGTCTGGATATTGGCGGTGTCGACGTCGTTGAACGGCCCGGCGTTACGCCAGAACTCCGAGGTCTCGGTGGCCAGCGGGTCCATGATCACCAGCCACTTGAGCTTGCCCAGCGCTGCGGTGACGCGGTTCTTGTCCGGCAGCGCAGCAATCGGGTTGAACCCCTGGCACATGTAGCCGTTGACCTTGCCCTGGCCCATCATCTCGAACATGCGCAGCACGTCGTAGGCCGGGACATCGAGCTTGGGCAGCCAGTCATAGCCCCAGTTGTTTTCCGCCGTGGCGTTGGCGCCGTACCAGGCCTTCATCAGGCTGACGTGGAACTTGCCGTAGTTCTGCCAGTACGACAGCTGCCCTGGGCGCAGCGGCTTGGACGCGCGCTTGTCGATGTAGGTGGCGTAGTCCTGCTCGGCGTCACCGGCCAGGGTCAGGTAGCCCGGCAACGAGTTGGACAGCAGGCCGAGGTCGGTCAGTCCCTGGATATTGGAGTGCCCGCGCAAGGCGTTGACACCACCACCGGGCATGCCGACGTTGCCCAGCAGCAACTGGACCATGGCCGCACTGCGGATGATCTGCGCACCGATCGAGTGCTGCGTCCAGCCGAGCGCGTAGAGAATCGTCATGGTCTTGCCCGGTGCCGAGCAGGTGGCGATCTCTTCCCAGACTTTCATCATGGCGTCCTGCGGCATGCCACAGGTCATGCTCGCCAGTTCCGGGGTGTAGCGGCTGTAATGCTGTTTCATCAGCTGGAACACGCAGCGCGGGTGCTGCAGGGTCGGATCGACCTTCGCATAACCGTCCTCACCCAGCTCGTAACCCCAGCCGGATTTGTCGGCATACACACGCTTGGCCTCGTCGTAGCCGCTGAACAGCCCGTCCTCGAAGCCATAGGTCTCTTTGACGATGAACGACACATCAGTGTAGTTACGCACGTACTCGTGCTGGATCTTGTCGTTGCTCAGCAGGTAGTTGATCAGCCCGCCCATGAAGGCGATATCGGTACCGGTACGGATCGGCGCGTAGTAGTCCGCCACCGAAGCGGTACGGGTAAAACGCGGGTCGACCACGATCAGCCGCGCCTTGTTGTGCGCCTTGGCCTCGGTCACCCATTTGAAGCCGCACGGATGCGCTTCTGCTGCGTTGCCGCCCATCACCAGGACCAGATTCGCGTTGGCGATATCGGACCAGTGGTTGGTCATGGCGCCACGGCCGTACGTCGGGGCAAGACTTGCCACCGTCGGGCCATGTCAGACACGTGCCTGGTTATCGAACCCCAGCATGCCTGTTGCGCGGACGACCTTGTGGGTCAGGTAGCCTGCCTCGCTGGAGGCGGCGGAGGCAGCCAGAAAACCGGTGGTGAGCCAGCGGTTTACGGTTTGCCCCTGGGCGTTCTTCTCGATGAAATTGGCGTCTCGGTCCTGTTTCATCAGGTCGGCGACGCGGTCGAGCGCCTCGTCCCAGCTGACCCGCACCCACTCCTTGCTGCCTGGCTTGCGTACCTCGGGGTACTGCAAGCGGCTCGGGCTGTGGATAAAGTCCAGCAGGCCGGCGCCTTTAGGGCAGAGGGTGCCGCGGTTGACCGGGTGGTCGGCGTCCCCTTCGATATGGATGATGTTCTGTTTGACGTTTTTACCCGCATCGCCCTGGCTGTACAGGATCAGGCCGCAGCCGACCGAGCAGTAAGGGCAGGTGTTGCGGGTTTCGTTGGTGTGCGCCAGCTTGAAGTGACGCACCTGCTCGGCGAAGGCCGGCGTCGGGGCCATGCCCAACGCCGCCAGGCTCGAGCCTCCAAGGCCGACGGCGGCGACCTTGAAGAATTGCCGACGGTTCAGGTCCATCGTGCACTCCTGATCAGGTGGTGGACGCGCGGAACATGGCCGGCGCCTCTTGGTAGTCACGGTGGCGGCCAATACATGGCCGCCAATGGTTAAGACTAGTCAAGAATCGGGAACGTGCGATGACCTGAGTCAGTGGTAAGGCCCGGGTCAGGCACGCGGCAGGTTGCGCACCACATTCAGCGCCGCACTGCTCTGCGCCACCGGCATGATCTCGACGGTATTGATGTTCACATGCGCCGGCTGATCGGCAATCCAGGCTACCGTAGCCGCGATATCCTCCGGCAGGATGGCCTCGACATCCCGATACAACGCCTGCACCGCGTCCAGGTCGCCATTCAGACGTACCACCGAGAAGTCAGTGCCCGAGCACAGCCCCGGCTCGATGTTGCTCACCCGTACTCGGGTGCCCGCCAGGTCGGCACGCAAGTTGAGGCTGAACTGGCGGACGAAGGCCTTGCTGGCGCCATAAACATTGCCGCCCGGGTAGGGGTAAGTGCCGGCGATAGAGCCAATGTTGATGATCATCCCGCTGTCGGCTTCCACCATTTGCGGCAGAATCTTGTGGGTAACCATGGCCAGGCCGGTGATGTTGGTGTCGATCATCCTCTGCCAGTTTTCGGCGCTGCTGGCCTGGGCTCGGTCCACACCCAACGCCAGCCCGGCGTTGTTGACCAGCAGGTCGATCTGCAGCGATGCATCACGAATCTGCTCGACCGCCGTCTCCAGCGACACCGGGTCGGTGACATCCAGCGCCAGCGGAATGAAATTGACGCCCAATTCGGCCTCCAGCGCTTTCAGTTTGTCCATGCGCCGGGCGCCACCGATCACGCGGTAGCCTTTGCCGATCAGCGTGCAGCAGATGGCACGGCCAAAACCCGAGGAGGCGCCAGTTACGAATGCGGTTTTCATCAGTTTTCTCCTATCAGTAGGTCAGGCCAGGTACTTCACGCCCAGGCTGGTGAACAGGCAAAGCATCGAGAACACCAGCGCCTTGCGTACCACTTCGTTGCCTTTGCGCAGCGCCAGGGCACTGCCCAGGTGGTTACCCAGGATGTTGCAGGCCACCAGCGGTAATGCCAGCAGGTAGACGACCTTCCCGGCCATGACGAAGGCGACCAAGGCGCCGATGTTGGAAGCGAAGTTGAAGGTTTTGGAGTTGGCCGAACTGGAGACCAGGTCCATGCGCAGCAGGTAATGGAAGGCGATGATGAACATGCTCCCGGTACCGGGGCCGAAGAAGCCGTCATAGAAGCCGATGGCCAGGCAGGTCAACGGCACCACGGTGTAGAGCATGCGCGAAGACAGCTCTCGCTCCTCTACCGGGCGGTCCTTGGGGGTGAGGAAGATGAGGATGCCGAACGGGATCAGCGCCAGGATGATCTTGCCTACAGTCTCTTGCGAGATAGACACGATCAGGTGCGCCCCCAGGTAGGCACCCAGAAGTGAGAACGGCACCCCGACCAACGCCACCTGCCAGACCATCTTGCTGTTGGCCAGGAAGTTGCGAATGGCCGCCAACGTGCCAAGGGTGCTGACCAGTTTTTCCTGGCCCAGTGCCACCTGCGGCGGCATGCCCACCAGCAAAAAGCCCGGTACCAGAAACAGACCGCCACCACCGGCAATACTGTCGACGAAGCCTGCAACGAAGGCGATCGCGCCGAGCATCAGGATTGCCAGCAACCAGTGTTCCGCCCAGAAGGCGCCTAACAGTTCCATAAGTATGCGTCCGTTGAATCAGTGAAATGGATCAGGAGAGAACTTCGTACAGGTGGTCGGCCCGGGCAAAATGCACCCGGTTGAGGTCGTTGACCGCAAACAGGCGTAACAGCCAGCGGTCGGCGCCATCGTTCTGCGGCTCGAAGCCGTCGCGGGCGTGCAACACGCGCTGGTTCTTGAACACCATAAAGTCGCCCGGCAGCAGCAGGTGCGGCTCATCGAAGCGGCGGGTCTCCAGCACGCCACGCAGGCAGCCCAAGGCCTGCTCGGCACGCAGGTTGAGGCCGTGGGTGTTCTCGCTGTCGAAACGGCACAACCATTCGCCAGCGTGACCACGCGCCAGCACTGGCAGCTCTGCCGTGCAACGGCGGTTGCCGGTGAATGAGTCCGGGCGGCGGATTTCGAACTGCGGCAGACACAGCTCGCGCACGGTCGACGCCGGCAGTGCTTCGACCACTGCATCAAGGTTGACCAGCGTGGTGCTGATGCGCGGGTCACAGCGCATGCCGAAGAACGACAGGTATTCCGGGCAGCAGGACGTTACGCCCAGCGGTTCGCAAGACAGCGGCAGGTCCGGGTTATCCACATGGTAGGAAAAACGCAGTCGCGAACCATGAGAACTCTTGTGGCTGGAAGAACTGCGCGACGGGATGACATGGCGGAACAACCGGCCATCGTTCTCCCCTTCGTAAACCACCGGGTTGATCCCCATCAGGCTTTGCATGGTCAGGCTCACCAGGCATGCAATGGGTGTGCTGCGCGGGCTGAGCACGCCTGTGTAGGGTGTGGGCGGGATGTCCCGGTCCCGGGGGCAGTTGCGCACGATCATGCTGGTCAACTGCGGATCTTCGACAAACCCTCGAACCTGCCGGCACAGCGCCTTGCCCAGCACTTCCTGCGCCTGGTCCTTGAGCTGCGGGTAAAGCTCTTTGCTCGCCTCAAAATCGAGCGGGGTATTGTTCAGCAAGGTTTGCCAGGCGCTGGAAGTAACCCAAGGCAGGCGGATCTCCAGAGAGGTTTGAGGCTCGGCCCCTTGTTGCAGGTGTGCGCTTTCCATTTCGAGTGCTATTCCATTGAGCTGGCTTGAGGCCGTTCGGTATCGTGCCAAGCCGGGCAGAGGCGGCAGAGGTTGTTTTTTTGAAGCCGTTCACAGCTATGCGATGGCGGCGATGAAAGCCTTTCAGGCAATTTCGCATTGCATCGACTCAATAATTGTAATTATAAAAATAACCTCGATTCAATTGATTTTCCAAAGCGTCAACACCTTGAATTGAATCGATCAAATCAACTCATTGATTTCAAAAGATTTCTAGATACACCGATGAGCAGACAATCTGGCATAGGTAAAGCGCATGGCCTCTAGAAGCGGGGCTTGATAGCTGCGCAGGGTAGGCGCAAGCGAGTCAATCAAGGCAATTTACATGTAGGAAAACACAATTACTTCCATCAGACCTTTCGTGCTAGGCTTCCGCGTTCTCGCAAATTCTGGTGCCATTTCTATGTGGGTTCCTCACTACAGCGACCTGGCGCAGCCGGTCTACCTGATGATCGCCGACGCCTTGGAGCAGGACATTGGCAGTGGCCGACTGGTGGCTGGCGAACGCTTGCCAACCCTCAAGGACCTGGCCGAGTCCCTGAACGTCACCCCTGGCACCATCGGCCGCGCTTATGACGAAGCCGCCAAGCGTGGCCTGGTTGTGGGTGAAGTCGGCAGAGGTACCTTTGTACTGCAACAACGGCCGACGCCGAATGCTGCCCCTGGCACCCGATCCAGCCCCGTGAATACCGGGCGCGAAAGCGGTCAGATCGACCTGTCGATCATCAAGCCCAACGACGCCCACATGAGCGACTGGCTGCGCGGAGCCATAACCGAACTCGCCGCTTCGCCCGACCTGGGGCAGGTGCTCGACTATGTCACCGAGGGTGGCCACGCGACGCACAAGCAGGCCGGCGCGGCCTGGATACAGCGCTGGCTGCCCGAAGCACGCTGGCAGCAAGTGGTACTGACCTCCGGGGCCCAGCATGGCCTGCTGGTAGCCATCAGCAGCCTGTCGAAGAGCGACGATGTGGTGCTGTGCGAGTCGTTTTGCTACCCAGGCATCATCTCTCTGGCCCACAGCATGGGCCGCCGCCTGCGCGGCGTGGCCATGGACGAGCACGGCATTATTCCTGATGCATTGCGCGCGGCCTGCCTGGAGCACCGCCCTTCCCTGCTGGTATGCGTCACCACGCACCAGAACCCGACCAACTCGATCATGCCCCACGCACGGCGCCAGGCCATCGCCGAGATCGCCCGCGAGTTCGACCTGTTCATCGTCGATGACGACATCTACGGTTTTCTTGAGCCCGCCCCGGATTACAAGCCACTGGCCGCGTATGCGCCTGAACGCTCGGTGTACCTCACCAGCCTGTCCAAGAGCGTGCTGCCGGCGCTGCGCATCGGCTACCTGTACGCTCCGCCGCAAACCCTGTCACGGTTATCGTCGATGGTACGCAGCAGCGTGTGGATGCCTTCGCCATTGATGGCGCAATTGGCCAGTAACCTGATCAACAGCGGTATGGCCGACCAGTTGGTACGGGTACAGCAGGACGAGGCGGCCGCGCGCCAGCACATGGCCCGGGAGATTCTTGGTCGATACAACATCCGTACTCAGCCCCACAGCTTTCATATCTGGCTGGAGTTGCCAGAGCCGTGGACCAGCGACGAGTTCGCCAACCTGGCGCGTAACAACGGCGTTACGGTGGTCAGCGGCAGCCAGTTTTTACCAGAACGTAGCCACGCCACCTGCGGTGTGCGCATCGCGCTGATGAGCCCCAGCCGCCAGGAACTGGGCTTTGCCCTGACCAAGTTGGCAAGCCTGCTGGATTCGCCGGAGCCGCGGTTGTTCTACTGAAGCACTGACTGGGTTAATACCCCCACAGGATTGCGCCGTAGAAGAAACCTGCGCAGTACCTATGAGAGCGGGCTCGCCCGCCCCCATAGTGAATGCAGCCCCTGAACTTATAGAGGTCACTCAAGCAGGTGCAGCACAACGGCCCCTGCTAAAACCAGACTCACGCCTACAACTTGAAAGCAGGACAACCGCTCTCGATAGAAGAAAAAGCCAAGTACCGCAGCGATTCCGCCCGAAAGCGTGCTGATCACCGTAACAACAGAAATCGAACCATTGAGCGCCCCCCAGGAAAAGGCAGAAAAGCCACCGAGGTTAAACAGGCTGGCACCGCATAATGTTGCATAGGTTCTTGGCCTGATTACCGACCAGCCCCTCATCAGCCTGAGCGCTTCGGGCATGAGGAAGATCACCCCAACGGCATACCCTAGCGCCAACATGTTCACAGGGCCGAGTGATGGCAGCGCATATTTTCCCTGAAGCCAGAAACTGACGCCGTAGAGCGCCGCCGCCAATAGAGCGAACGCAACCGGCAAACGGCTCATCGAGCGCCCGTGATCATCCGCCTTGTTACCGCTGCTACTGGCCAACAGCACGCCAAAGAAACAGATCAGCAAACCAAGAAACTGCCAAAGCGACAATTCATCACCACCCAGCCAGGCCAGCAGCGTAGTAAAAACGCCATACGTGGTCACCAGCGGAGCCACAACTGCCGTTTTGCCGATAGCAAAGGCCTTGGAAAGTGACAGCGCTCCTAACACCGTGCAAAGCGCCGCAACACCGCCAAGAAGCAATGCGCTAACAGGGGCCGCCAGCATCTTCTCCAGCTGATTGGCCGACATGAGGATGATCAGTCCCATCAGCAACAGGCCCAATACCTGTCCAAAAAAGACGGCTCGACGAATACCAACCGCCCGAGCGTTTACCCCCACCAGAAAATCCGCAGCACCCCAAAGTACGGCAGCTACCAAACCCATGATGACGTCCATGCTTCCATTCCCTCTGCCTGCTATGAAGCAGATACTAAACAGAGAGGGCGGTGAGGAGTTGCAACACCAGCAACTTCAGACGTCTCCTACACAGGATACCGGGCCATAAAAAAACCAAGGCAACTGCCCTGGTTTTTTTGTCTTGTTAGACGCCTTACCTTGCCGATCAGAACGGTTATGAATACCGGAAAGCTAAAAAACCAATCGAGCTAGTGAGCGCCCATAAAACAAGGGGTCAACCACCACATAGAAAGTCATACCGCATGAAAAACGTACGGAATTTTGTAATGATTCGCCGCTTTTCGCTCAAAAAACTTTACAAAAATGGATCGTAGCCCAAGCGAGGCACCGCCCGTCGGAATTGAGCGCAAAGAGACGTTTCGCCTTCTTGTCTATTCGCATTATCCACCAACCGTCGTCCTGGAGATTTTAAGGTAAAGCACTGCCTCAGCTTTCGTCATATCCTGTCCTTGGCACGCTCGCACCCTAGACCTCATCTCGTCAGTCCGCTTTGCTCCCTCCCCAACACCCAGTGCATCGCTCGTGAGGATCGGTAGCACAACGATCCCTTCACTAATCAAAGCCTCTAGGCTCTGTACGAAAAGCCTTGATACTCGGTGATGCTGCGTTGAAAACAGCCTCGGAATGCTCATTTACAATCCGTAAACTCCGCTTCCTCGGCTGTTTTCGCCTTGCCTGACCTTCGTCTCAAGACTTTTCATCCAGACCCTAGGGAGCGCAATTTCTACCACTGAAATAAGCGAGGATCTGCCTTGCCTCCGCTGCTTTAGCCAAAAGCAAGAGGCTGCTCGGGCTGACCTGCAAAGAACGCTGGAAACGGTCGATAGGCTGCGCAGTGACAGTGACCTAGCTCAGCAACCTCGCTTACAGAATCAATGGCCACCAATACCAATCAATAGGTAAAAGAGTTCCTAAGCCATGTAAGGCTGTTGCCGAGTCTAACTTGGTCATCCGGCACCAACAAATACACCCAACACTTCCCCCCATTAATTTTTGCATGCTCGTTAGCATAGCCGCACCAGCGCTCAGCCGCACGGGCCTTGTTCTGAGTGTCAACTAGATCTATCTGATCAGCGCGTTTTGGTTCGATCATTAGATAATCATCTTGAGTTTCTACAATAAAATCAGGCTCGTAGTTCTGTCCATTCTGATACTCAATTCGGAACTGACCAGGTGCTGGTTTCATCCATCTAATCACCTGCGGATCGTCCTCAAGGATTTGCGCTAACCGCCACTCTCCATCCACTGAATCGAACTTCTGGTAGGGATAGCAGCAGCGCTGAAAACCCTCGAAGACCATCTGCCGAACCAAGCGCTTTTCGGTAATCGGTGTTCGGAAATATCGTGGACTATCACCGGCAGGTAAAGTATACGCCGCAGGTTTGAGGACATCGAAACCCTGAGTAACCTTGCCTCTGTAATCCGTCGGAGTAGTACGCACATGGGCCTGCATCTGGGCCCAGATGAAATCACTCAGCTGCTTTTGCCAGTAGAGCAGCACATTTTCCACGGCATCGGTATTGCTGAGATAGCCCTTCAGATGAGTGATCATCTGCGCCGCCAGCTTGTAAAGCAGGCCAGCATACTGATCGTAATCCACCTCGTCCCGAGCAAACAAATGACGTACTAGATAATCCTCGAATCGGGCCTCGGTGGCCTCCTGCCGATCCCAAAGAATAGTAGCGCTCTGGTTGCTCTCCAGGTGGTGCAGAAGAATTTCTTTGGCCACGGGCTCGAAGCGAACTTTCTCTAGCCCCACCAGATCGAAATCCTCGAAATGATAATTGACCTCTCGTGTTGGCAACACTGCAATGCGCGGCACATCAATGGTCAGGGCAACAATTTTCTCCGTAACCTTGAGCACCAGTGCTTGCAACTCGCCAGCGGTCTGCAGCTCGATGTCCTGCAGGCCACTCAGTTGTGGTTGAACAGGCAACTGGTTCTCCAGTACACGCTGAACACGCTTGACTAGGCGCTGCTGGGTTTCCCGGCTCTGCAACTCAAGGCTAGTGCCGAGCTTGCGTGCCTCCTCGTGTAGGGCTTCAAGGGTAATGGCAACCACTCTGGCCTCTTCGGCATTCTTCACTTGAACCTGATACCGGCCCTGAATCTCTGCAGCAGGCGAAGCTGAAGACTCATCCGAAATACGCGCAGTTATCGGTGACGACGGCAATAGCTGAGGCTTTTTCTGCGGGACATCCGCTTCGCTCTCGCCACCGATATACACTTTTTCATGTATCAGCGAATCATCAAGATTGGCTCGGTCAACAATTTCTTGAAAGCGATCATGGGCGACGATACACAAGCGATCGACCGCCACCACACCGGTACGCTTGCCATAGGGCAGGCGCAAACCACGACCAAGGGTCTGCTCGGTGAGAATCTCTGAAGCCGAAGCACGCAGCGGCACAATGGTGTACAGGTTGGTGACGTCCCAACCTTCCTTGAGCTTGTTGACGTGGATCACAATCTCGGTGTTTTCGTCATGCTCCACCGCCAACAGCCGTTCGGTAGATTCATCCGATTCTGAGCCCGAGAGGTTGGAATGCACTTCGATAACTCGATCCCGATAGCGCCCACCGAAGAATTTTTTCGACTGAATCAGGCCACGAATCGACGAGGCATGGGCTGTGTCTTGTGCCACCACTAACATGAACGGCTTGATTGTCTTGACGCCATAGTTGCGTGCGTAGTTCTCCAACTCGACCTTGACGAATTCGTGGTGATGGATGCCATCCTCCAGCTTGATGGATTCGAGAACATCTGGAGAATATTGATCGCTATTAAAATCCCGGCGGGTTCCGACGGCAGGGATTTTTACATAGCCATCTTGAAGTGCCTTAGAAAGCGGATAGTGATACACCACATTACTGAACGGTCTGGGTTTGACGCCGGTGGTTTTTGGCGTTGCCGTGAGCTCCAGACCGAGCACAGGCTTGAGATCATCGATCGCCTTCGCGCCCGCATCGGCGTAGTACCGATGCGCCTCATCCATCAGCACGACCAGATCAGGCAGACCAGCCAGATAGTCGAAATATGATTCGCCTAAATACTCCTGCAGACGGCGTACTTTGGCAGTCGCCGACTTCGTCGCACCCTTTTTATTATCACGAGCATTGATCTTGGCGATATTGAAGATATTGATATGCAGCGCACCTTCCACATTCAGCATGTCACCCTGCATTGTCAATGGTTTGGGAACCGCATAGTCTAACCGTACGCCCCGTCCGTCTTCGTAATCATCCCCCGTAATAATCACAGGTGGCGTGCCAGCCATCTCGGGAATCCCGGTGAATACATATTTTGGCTCACCAAATCTGAAGTCTTTTTTCAGCTTTTCATAAATCGTCAAATTTGGCGCCAGGATTAAAAAGTGGCGGCTGCGCCCGGTGATGAACAGCCAAGCGACCATTGCCCCCATCAAGCGCGTTTTGCCCACGCCAGTGGCCAAGGCAAAGCACAGTGACGGGAAGGCGCGCTCGAACGCCTGCATACTCGAATAATGGCTACGGATCACCTGCAGCCAATGCTGCATGTCAGGTTCTTTGCCCAGCGGTAATTGGTCGAGAAGCTCGACCAGAATATCCAACGATTCCCGTTGTGGCTTGCGCAGCGAAAGTCGTGCGGTGATCTGATTAGCTACTCTCCGCCCATTGATTGGCTCAGCCATAAATAACATCCTTATTCATCTTCGAGTACAAGCTCATCCGGCCCGGCAGTTAGATTGATGCTAAAACTATAATCGTCCTGATCCCACTCGCACTTGCCCAAGATCGCCTGTGGAATTTTTTTCAGCGTTAAGTTAGGGAATACATCGACATCTGCCATAAACGCCTTGCAACAGATCAGCAAGGTACGTTCACTACCCACCTCGTCACCAATACGGCGCAACTGATCATGGCTCAGACTACCTGTAGTCACGTAGATAAAATCTCTCTCGCTGCTGCGCCCGTGTTCCCAGAAATGAATCTGGCTCGGGGCATACTCGAAGCCCATGTGCTTGCACATGGCCTCGGCAAGCATCTCTGCGTTGTAGGTTGGGTTGATGACCCAGTTGCCCCACTGATCCTTCTTCAGCAGCGAAGGCGCTATGCGCAAATAGCGGAAACCGCCGCCGCCCTGCCAATCGACCGCCTTACTGATCCCGCCTTGGTCGGTTCCGTCGATCACCTTTTTCAGGCGGGGTACGATATGGGTATGGCAGTGCTCGCCCAATTCAACCATGATCCAGCGACGCCCCATCTTGTGGGCGACAGCCCCCGTGGTACCGGAACCACCAAAGGAGTCGAGGACGAGGTCACCGGGCGCGGTCGCCAGGTCTAAAATTTTCTTTATCAGTGCTTCAGGCTTTTTCCCGTTAGGAAATAGTACGCCGCCTTCTTTGGTTAGGTTATTCAATGGAAAACCTTCCCAAAAAGTGCCTGCTTTTTCCTTCTTAATAAGCTTTTTTCCTTTCTTCTCTGAAATATCGGAAAGCCAAGCCAGAAGATCCCTATTACCCCCCTTATAGTACAAGGCTGTAACCTTACCTTTCGAGCGCCCAGACCTCGGAGTGTACTCAATACTTACAAAGTCACCAAACCCCTCCGTAGCCTCCATTACTCTAGCCCGAATAGAACTTTGAGCGTTAGTATCTCGGAATATGCGGTCGAAATATTTAAAATACACTTCCTCCTCAGTAAGCCCATCCTCCTGCATAAGCTCTTTGATGGTTTTAATCTCAACATCCTCATGAGCGAAAATCTTTATTTCTTCTCCTGAGCCATCATAAATTGTTTTCTGATAGACACGCGTCCCAAATGAGGTAATCGCGCGAGTGTATTTCCAGCTTTTACCCTCATCACGCATTTCCGCTATGACTTCAAAGAGCTCGGCCTCATCATACACGTCATTAAACTTCGAAAACATATTCTTGTCTTTTGAATAGACAAGAATATGTTCAATATTTTTTTTCAGCCTCTTATCTTCACCACCTCCACTGGCGCCCGATGTTTGCTTCATTTTAGCGCTGATCTGGTTAAGGAAATTACCTCTACCAAAAACCTCATCTAGCAACACCTTTGCATAGGCACATTCATCATCGTTCAGCTGACAGAAGAAAACACCATCCCCAGTTAGAAGCTCGCGAAGTAACGCGACCCTATCTCTAAAACGGGTCAACCACTCAGAGTGCTCGATACCATCATCGTAATTTATGAACATCTGGCCAGTGTTATAGGGTGGATCTACATAAATGCATTTAACCTTACCGGCATATTTTGCTTCCAGCGCCTTGAGAGCCAGCAGGTTGTCGCCCTGGATCAGCAGGTTATCGTGGTAGGCCTGGTTGGGCGTATCCGCCAGCAGGTCGCCTTGGGCGGGTATCGGAGCATGAGCCTGGTACGATAGGGTCGTGTCCTCAATCAAGATGCGCGGTTCGAGACGCGGGCGGTTTTCTTTGCCGATCCAGTTCAGTTCAAGTTTGGGTTTGTCAGTCATCAGTGCTTTCTTCGTCTTCAGCAAAGTGCGCCAGCAGGCCATTACGTTCACGGCTGGCAGCAAAAATAGTCAGTTTCAGCTCAGTGTGGTCGGTCTGTTCATAATTAGGGCGGCGCAACGACAGGCGCTCACTGGCAGAGATAATGGTGGGTACACCCTCACCACGCCGCTCGATCATGTTCTGTCGGCGCGTGCTTGGATCTGCCGGGTAGTAGCGGCTCAGCAAGTTCACTAGAGTCTCGTTACGGCTAATACTGTTGGCATCCATGCTGTCCACGGTCAGACTGTCGGGCAGTCCGCCGGGCGTGCTGATTTCCAGGCGATCAGAGAACAGATGAACGCGGATACGCGCGCCATAAATCGAGTAATCACGATGAGCCACAGCGTTAACCAAGGCTTCGTAGACGGCGCCTAGGTCATACTGCGGAATATCGATACGGCCCGGACGCTTAACCGCTTCGACGCGCATGCTACGGCGGACGAAGTTGAATGCCTGCTGAATCTGCTCATCCACAGGACCGTCGCAATCTTGAGCGTCGATTTGGTATTCAGCATTGCGCTCACTACTGGAATAAGCGACGCATTGCACATAGGCCGAAGAGAGAATGTCGCTAGGTCGGCGAGTCAACAGAAGCACCCCTGTCACCGTAAGGTGCAAGTTCTGGCTTTCATCTTCACGCATTAGGTTAAGTTTTTTGAGCTGCATGGTTTCGGGAAGGTCGCCACGCACGAAACGCGCCTTGAGCTCTGCTGCAATATTTTCACGACTAGTGCCCGGCACCAGCTGCTCATCGAAGCGAATCAGCCGAGCCATACTGCGCTGCTGGAACAACCTGGCCAATAGCTCCGGTGGCATGTCGCGCTTACTTGATCCCACGCGGTGACAGTAACCACCAGGGCTGCGGTGGACGAACAGGCTTTTCTGCACCCGTACCCAAACCAGTGGTCTCGCCTGTCCGTGATTATCAGGGATCTCCACCAGTCGGGTTTCGATGGCAATGGCGGGCTCGACCAATTGACTGACAATATTGGTCAGCCATAGCTCGACGGTATCCAGATCATTATGCGCAATGCCTTCGACCTCTCGCGTTCTGTCATTTACGCCAAGTACCAAAATGCCACCGCTGGCATTGGCGAAGGCCGCCAACTCGTCGGCCATGCTATTGCGATGAGGGTCGTTGACCTTGTCGCCACGCAAGGTTATCGCCTTGAACTCGTAGGCAGAATCTTCCCCCAAGCGGATCTGATAGATCAGTTCGCGCACCAGCTCCGTGGTGTTGATCATACGCTCGCCTCCAAGCGCCAGCGCAGAGTGAATAATCGCTCATGGCTGATGCTGATCTCTAGGTTTTCCTCAATACCTTCCAGCAAACGATCCTCTTCCTGTTCGATTCTCTTCTTCTCTTCGTGGTACGCAAGCATCAGGTCATCACGCTCTCGCTCAAGCTTCTTCAGTGCCCTCTTGGCACTCATTTTCTCTTGCAAGGTTTCCAGCTGGCGCACGGCTTTGCGCGCATCCTTGATTTCCTGATCGAGTTGTTTTCCGCGAATATCCAGACCGATGCGCTTGTCCTCTGCCCAACGTTCGAGTTTTTCGGTTTCCTCTTCAAAAAAACGCTCATTACGGGCTTCCGCTTCGCTTAAATAGCCAGCGCGCAAGACCTCAAGGTGAGCTTCTAGATCCTGTGCATGATGAATAGCCGGCTCCCCCTCCTGCTTGTTACCCCACAACCTCAACAGACGCTCGCAAGTACGCTCATCCAGCGGTTGTTGCTTATCCGTTAGACCGCAGAGCAACAAATGTTGGTATTGCTGCTTGGGCGTGTTGAACAAAAGTTTCTCAACCACCAGTTCGCCTGACTGGTTCAGCAGATCCAATAGGTTGGAATACTGGCCATTGTCCGCTGGTGCATAACGAAATACGATTTCAGCAGTACTGGTCGTATCGCTGGAGATAGCTTGTTCGATAAGTTGCTTGCCCAAGCCATCGTTGGCTTGCAGAAACTGACTGTCAGTCTGCTCCACAGATTGCCAGTCCGGGTCGTACCATTGCCCGTCCAGCTCGAACCTTTGCCCCTGAAAGTTCGCTTCTGGCAAACTCATACGAGCAAGCAGCAGGAGATGCTGTTGGTACTGGTCGAGAGCATTCTCCGTCTGCTCACGGCGCATGTTCAGGCGCTTGATCACGTCAACGTCAAAGTGCTCCAGCAAGGAACGACGCGCATCTTGGTTACGGCTCTCAATCTGCGCCTGCAATTGCTCCTGTAACTGGTCAAACTCGCGTTCAATCTCAGCGTCGCTACGGCACTCCTGGTAAATAGCATGGATACGCTGCTCGATATCCACCCCAGACTCAATGGCCCCAAGTATCTCATCGGACGCTCCGAAAACGCCCTCGAACAAATTGAATTTCTTGCTCAATAACTCAAAGACACGCACATCGGCTTTATTCGCACCATTGATGAAGTTCACCACCACGACGTCATGCTTCTGCCCGTAGCGGTGCACGCGTCCGATGCGCTGCTCGACGCGCTGGGGGTTCCAGGGTAAGTCGTAGTTGATCAGCAACGAGCAAAATTGCAGGTTGATACCTTCGGCCCCTGCCTCAGTGCAAATCATGATCATGGCCTGATCCCGAAAACGCTCTACCAGCGCAGCTTTCATATCAGCAGTGCGAGAACCGGAAATGCGAGACGAACCAGCGTGCCGCTGCTGCCAGGCCTGCAAAGTCGCCAGAGAGTCTTGATCGTTATTGGTGCCATTGAGCAGCACGACACGCCCGCCATAGCCTGCAAGCGTTAGCTGCTCAAGCAGCCAAGCCTGGGTACGAACCGACTCCGTGAAAATCACGGCTTTCCTTTGCCCCCCCAAACGTTGGGCAAAGTCGAAGGCATTCTCTAATACAGTCAATAGCTCATCGCATTTCGCGTTGCTGGTTATGCTGTCCGCTAGAGCCAGAAAGCTTTTAAGCCTGTCGACTTCAGACTGCAGTGCATCAAGGTCAATGAAGTCCTCGTCTTCAGTGCCTGTGGCGTCGGAAAGGTCACCAAGCTCTTCATAGTCGGCAAGCGCTTCAGCCAGAGAGGCTTTCTGTTCCAGCCTTTCGATCATGCGCTGCAATGTGCCACGCAGTGCATGGGACGAAGAGGCGAGAATCTTGCGGACAACCAGTGTCACCAGATGCCGGGCCTGCGGCTTGATGGCTAGGGTCTGCTCGTCCTGCAGGTATTCAGATACAAGCTCATACAGCTTAGTCTCACTGGGCTTGGGCTCGTAGGTCGAGGTCATCGAATAGCGGCGGGTAAAGTTGATACCGCCTTCCTCCTGCACCTGGCGTCGCAGCGTACGTTTGCAGATGCTCTGCAAGCGATGACGCAACAACTCAAGCTCGGCATCATCTACTCGTGGCCGGCCATACCGGGCTTTGAAGGATTGCAAGTCGCCGAAGAAATGCGGATCCACGACCGAGACCAAACCATAGAGCTCCAGAAGGCTGTTCTGCAGAGGGGTGGCCGACAAAAGCACCTTTGGACAACCGAGCAAGGCATCATTCAAAGCCTTGGCAATCTTTGCCCCATCGTTCTTGTAAATGTTGCGCAAGCGATGCGCTTCGTCGAACACCACTAAATCCCAAGGTACACGAGCCAGTTCGGGCTCCTTACGGGCAGCGAACTCGTACGAGCAGATGACGATAGCCGGCTCCCCAGCTATTTCCCTGTCGAAAGGGTTACTGATGCCGGCCTTTTTGGCCTCGTTGAAATCTTTGGCTTCCAGAATCTTCGACGGCAGCGCAAATTTATCGAAAAGCTCCTGTTGCCACTGCTTACGCAGTGTCGCTGGCACGATCAACAATAAGCGACAGCGCTGTTCGGCCCACTTCTGCGCCAGAACAAGACTTGCCTCAATGGTCTTACCGAGACCAACCTCATCCGCCAGGATCACCCCCTTAGACAATGGCGATTTCAGGGCGAAAAGCGCAGCGTCCACCTGATGAGGGTTCATATCAACCCTCGCGCTGGCAATAGTCTTGGTCAAAGCCTGCTCATCGGGTCGAGACAGCGCCAACCAATGAGCCATATAAGCACGCTGATGATCGGTGTACATCAGCCCTCCTTGCGCGGAGCAAGCGGGTTGAAATTGGCAGGCTGTTCCAAGCGAGCAAGAAACTCACTGATGGCCTGACGAACTACCCACGCTAGCGACAAGCCATGCTGGTCAGCCAATGCTTGCAGTTGCTCAAGTTGTTCGGGCGTCAAAGAAATTGTGGTGCGTGAAGATTTCATAGTTTTTGGGTCATCACGAGGGGAACTGCATCACTTTACATCCTTATGAGTCAGTTTTCTTGTTTGACATTCTGATTTTTGGAGTCAATGAGGATCCGATTGGGTGAATCAGGTCTCTCGAAAATGCTATGCGTGGGAGCTTAGTAGCGTCTCGCACAGCCTTGGTGTCGCCACCCATAATGACCTGCGCTTGGCCCTGGATTCCGTTGTGTAGAGGAACGTCCGGTCGAGAATCCGGGGTTGAGGCGCAGGGTTGATCACGCGCCTGAATTGAGCGCCTTGGGCCTTGTGAAGGTAACTGAGTGCACGACCTTATGATCGGTATACCTGGTGTGACAGTTACGACGCAGGGCATCGACGCCTGCGTATCGGCACGAGCTGGTAGCTGAAGGATTTGAGACCTCGCCCAGCCCTACTCGCTGGGACTGAACACCTAGGCCTGTTCTCTTTGATGGCTTTAACCATCTTATCGATGGCCGCGCTGCTTGTTCCAGCTCGCGGGTGTAGCCTTTCGGCAAGAAACTTTAGATAGTCCGCGATGACCGACATCCGCAAAACTGACTGTCAGAACCTACGACCCGAACCTCCTGCTTGAGGGCGCGTACGTTGGTCGCGAGCTGCTGTGCAGGAATCAGCGGAATTTGCAGAAAGTCACGTAGGGGGTGGATCTCGTGCGTCAACAGCAGTTCGCTTCGCTCGAAGCGCGACTCCACCTCGAAGCCTTGATAAGCCTGCCATGCGTAGAGGGCTTTGATTGCGGTGAGGGAGTTGATGATTGTATTGACCGCCAGGCCACCGCCCCGCAGAACACAGGTAACGTACAACGTTGGGTAGTACAGCGGCATCCCCAGGTCATCGACCAGAACGGCGAAACGCTCTCCTGTGCTGCTCGTGAACCGTCGAATTGAAAGCTGCATACCCACCTCGAATTCATTACGTAAATTCTAGGTAGGAGACTAACAAAATGAGGTCAAGAATTTTTTAACGACCCTAAAACGACAAAACCCCCGCAGTGCGGGGGTTCTAAGCCTAAACTTTACAAGAAAGTCTAAGGTAACTCCTAGAACGGAATATCGTCATCAAAGCTGTCAAAGTCAGCCGCTGGCTGTGGCGCTGGCTGCTGCGGCGCCGGGCGCTGAGGGGCCTGTTGCGGACGTTGGGCCTGTTGACGCGGAGCCTGGTTGTACTGTTGCGGCTGGCCGCCTTGGTTGTAGTTGCCGCCACCCTGGTTGTACGGGTCGCCGCCCTGCTGCTGGCCCTGCGGACGGCCACCCAGCAGCTGCATGGTGCCGTTGATGTCGACGATGATCTCGGTGGTGTAGCGCTTGATACCGTCTTTTTCCCACTCACGGGTCTGCAGCTTGCCTTCGATGTAGCACTGCGAACCTTTGCGCAGGTACTCGCCGGCGATCTCGGCAACCTTGCCGAACAGCGACACACGGTGCCACTCGGTACGCTCTACCTTCTGACCCGACTGCTTGTCGGTCCACTGCTCGCTGGTAGCCAGGCTCAGGTTGGTCACGGCGTTACCGTTGGGCAGGTAGCGGACTTCGGGATCCTGGCCACAGGTGCCGACCAGAATGACTTTGTTAACCCCACGGGCCATAACGTTCTCCTAGGCTTCGCACGCCGAAGAGGCTGGGTTCACCAGTCGCTCGAGGGTCGCACGGTCCAAAATTTTCGTATCCAGTTTGATATAGATAGCGGCTTCTTCAGCCACCACCACAGCGTCGGTCACACCCGGCACGGCCATCAGGCGCTCGGTCAGGCCGGCTTCCCGGACTGCCTCAGGCGTCAGCGGCATGCGCAGACTGGTCACATAAGGCGGCTCGTTCATGCGCAGGGCGACGACCAGCCAGATGGCACACAGCACCGCGCAACCGAGGAACACCGTGTCCAGCCCACCGTGCTGGAACAACCAGCCACCGAGGATGCCGCCCAGCGCCGCACCAAGGAACTGGCTGGTGGAGTAGACCCCCATCGCCGTCCCCTTGCCACCGGCAGGCGACACCTTGCTCACCAGCGAAGGCAGCGATGCCTCCAGCAGGTTGAATGCGGTAAAGAATACCACGGTGCCAATCACCAGTCCGCGCAAACCGTCAGCCCACTCCCAGAAGTATATCTCTGTCAGCAGCAGGACACTGACAGCGCCGGCCAACACGCGTTTCATCTTGCGCTTTTTTTCGCCGTAGATGATGAACGGGACCATTGCAAAAAATGAGATGAACAGCGCGGTCAGGTACACCCACCAGTGCTGCTCCTTGGGCAGCCCACCGCGCTCGACGAAGGCCAGCGGCAGCGCGACGAAGCTGGCCATGAGAATGGCATGGAGGACGAAGATGCTTATGTCCAGGCGCAGAAGGTCCGGATGACGCAGGGTTGGGCCGAGTGCCTGGCGCGCCACGCCCGATTCGCGGTGCTGCAGGATGCTATGCGTGTTGGGCACGACAAAGGCAATCAGCAGGATGCCTACCAAGGCGAGCCCTGCCGTGGTCAGGAACAATCCTGACAAGCCAAAGGCACTTGTCAGCAAGGGGCCGACGACCATGGCGACGGCAAACGACAGGCCGATACTCATGCCGATCATGGCCATGGCCTTGGTCCGGTGTTGCTCGCGGGTAAGGTCGGACAGCAGCGCCATGACTGCAGCAGAAATCGCACCGGCACCCTGCAAAACACGCCCGGCGATCACGCCCCAGATGGAGTCGGCCTGGGCCGCCAGTAAACTGCCCAGGGCGAAGATCACCAGCCCCAGGTAAATCACCGGCCGGCGGCCGATGCGGTCGGAAATCATCCCGAACGGGATCTGCAATACCGCCTGGGTCAGGCCATAGGCTCCGATGGCCAGGCCGATCAGCGCAGGGGTGGCACCGGCCAGGTCCATGCCGTAGGTAGCCAGTACCGGCAAGACCATGAACATGCCCAGCATACGAAAGGCAAAGACCAGGGCAAGGCCGCCAGCGGCGCGGGTTTCGCCGCCACTCATGCGCTCGTTGTGGGTGTCGTGCATGGATTAACCTCGTGTGAACCGGCGGCGATTCTACCAGTCCGACAGCGTGACGGCATCTACGCGACGCTTTGCCGCGTCATACTGGCGCGCCGTATACTTCCTTGTTTATGCCCGCCAAGCGAGGCCGCAGTGGACAAGATCCTGATTCGTGGGGCACGTACCCACAACCTGAAGAACATCGACCTGACCCTGCCCCGGGACAAGCTGATCGTGATCACCGGCCTGTCCGGTTCCGGCAAGTCGTCCCTGGCGTTCGACACCCTCTACGCCGAAGGCCAGCGCCGCTACGTGGAATCGCTGTCGGCCTACGCCCGGCAGTTCCTGTCGATGATGGAAAAGCCCGACGTCGATACCATCGAAGGCCTCTCACCGGCCATTTCCATCGAGCAGAAGTCGACCTCGCACAACCCACGCTCCACGGTCGGCACCATCACTGAAATCTACGACTACCTGCGCCTGCTTTATGCCCGCGTGGGTACGCCACGCTGCCCGGACCACGATATCCCGCTGGAGGCGCAAACGATCAGCCAGATGGTCGACCTGGTGCTGGAGCGCCCGGAAGGCAGCAAGCTGATGCTGCTGGCGCCGGTGGTGCGCGAGCGCAAGGGTGAGCACCTGGCCGTATTTGACGAGCTGCGCGCCCAGGGGTTCGTACGCGCCCGGGTCAACGGCAAGCTCTACGAGCTGGACGAACTGCCCAAACTGGACAAACAGAAAAAGCACAGCATCGATGTGGTGGTAGACCGCTTCAAGGTGCGCGCCGACCTGCAGCAACGCCTCGCTGAATCGTTCGAGACCGCACTGAAGCTGGCCGACGGGATCGCTTTGGTAGCACCGATGGACGACGAGCCAGGCGAAGAGATGATCTTCTCCGCCCGATTCGCCTGCCCGGTGTGCGGCCATGCCATCAGCGAGCTCGAACCCAAGCTGTTTTCCTTCAACAACCCGGCCGGCGCCTGCCCGACCTGCGATGGCCTGGGAGTGAAGCAGTTCTTCGACACCAAACGCCTGGTCAATACCGAGCTCACCCTGGCCGAAGGAGCGATCCGCGGCTGGGACCGACGCAACGTGTACTACTTCCAGATGCTCGGTTCGTTGGCCGCGCATTATGGCTTCAGCCTGGAAGAACCCTTCGGCGAGCTCTCGGCAGAGCATCAGAAGGTAATCCTGCAGGGCAGTGGCAAGCAAAGTATCGACTTCAAGTACTTGAACGACCGTGGCGATATCGTCAAGCGCTCGCACCCGTTCGAAGGCATCGTGCCGAACCTGGAACGCCGCTACCGCGAGACCGAGTCGGCCACCGTGCGCGAAGAGCTGGCCAAGTTCCTTGGCACCCAGCCCTGCCCGGATTGCCGTGGCACTCGCCTGCGCCGTGAAGCACGCCATGTGTGGGTGGGCGAAAAAACGCTGCCGGCGGTCACCAACCTGCCGATCGGTGAAGCCAGCAACTACTTCGGCGAGCTAACCCTGACTGGCCGCCGTGGCGAGATTGCCGCCAAGATCCTCAAGGAAATCTGCGAGCGCTTGCAGTTCCTGGTCAACGTCGGCCTCGACTACCTCACCCTCGACCGTAGCGCCGACACCCTGTCCGGTGGTGAGGCGCAGCGTATCCGCCTGGCCAGCCAGATTGGCGCCGGCCTGGTCGGGGTGATGTACATCCTCGATGAACCGTCCATCGGCCTTCATCAACGCGACAACGACCGCCTGCTGGCCACCCTCAACCACCTGCGCGATTTGGGCAATACGGTCATTGTGGTGGAACACGACGAGGACGCCATTCGCTTGGCCGACTACGTGGTCGATATCGGCCCAGGAGCCGGTGTGCATGGTGGCCAGATCGTCGCCGAGGGCTCGCCACAGGAGGTCATGGACCACCCTGACTCGTTAACCGGCAAGTACTTGTCCGGGCGCAAGAAGATCGTCGTGCCAGCCAAGCGCACCCCGCGCAACAAGAAGCTGCAACTCAAGCTCAAAGGTGCGCGTGGCAACAACCTGCAGAACGTCGACCTCGAAGTCCCCATCGGCCTGCTGACCTGCGTGACCGGGGTATCCGGCTCGGGCAAATCGACGCTGATCAACAACACCCTGTTCCCCTTGGCCGCTACGGCCCTCAATGGCGCAAGCAGCCTGGAAGCCGCACCGCACAGCAGCATGGATGGCCTGCAGCACCTGGACAAAGTGGTGGATATCGACCAGAGCCCGATCGGCCGCACTCCGCGCTCGAACCCGGCAACGTACACCGGTATTTTCACCCCTATCCGCGAGCTGTTCTCCGGGGTGCCGGAGTCGCGCTCACGGGGCTATGGCCCGGGACGTTTCTCGTTCAACGTCAAGGGTGGCCGTTGCGAGGCCTGCCAAGGCGATGGCCTGATCAAGGTCGAAATGCACTTCCTGCCAGACATCTACGTGCCGTGCGACGTGTGCAAGAGCAAGCGCTACAACCGCGAAACGCTGGAGATCAAGTACAAGGGCAAGAACATCCACGAGGTGCTGGAAATGACCATCGAGGATGCCCGCGAATTCTTCGACGCGGTGCCAGCGCTGGCGCGCAAGCTGCAAACATTGATGGATGTAGGCCTGTCGTACATCAAGCTGGGCCAGTCGGCGACCACCTTGTCTGGTGGTGAGGCGCAGCGGGTGAAGCTGTCCCGCGAGCTGTCCAAGCGCGATACCGGCAAAACCCTGTATATCCTGGATGAGCCAACCACAGGCCTGCACTTTGCCGATATCCAGCAGTTGCTGGACGTGCTGCATCGCCTTCGCGACCACGGCAATACCGTGGTGGTGATCGAGCACAACCTGGATGTGATCAAGACTGCTGACTGGCTGGTGGACCTCGGCCCGGAGGGTGGTTCCAAAGGGGGGCAGATCATTGCCTGCGGTACGCCGGAAGAGCTGAGCGAGATGAAGCAGTCGTATACCGGGCATTACCTGAAACCGCTGCTGGAGCGGGACCGGGCCTGAGTACCGCTGCAATGAAAAAGCCCCTGGTGCCGTTGGTGCCAGGGGCTTTTTCTTGAGTGTGTGGATAACTTACATCTGCGACTGCAGGTAGTTCTCCAGGCCGATGGCCTTGATCAGACCTTGCTGCTTCTCCAGCCAGTAGGTGTGATCTTCTTCGGTATCCGCCAGCTGCGCACGCAGGATGTCACGGCTGATGTAGTCCTCGTGCAGCTCACACAGCTCGATGCCTTTACAAAGCGCACCGCGCACCTTGTACTCAAGCTTGAGGTCGGCCTCGATCATTTCCGGCACGGTGCTGCCGACTTCCAGGTCGTCTGCACGCATGTCAGGTGTGCCTTCGAGCATCAGGATGCGACGCATCAGGGCATCAGCGTGCTGCGTCTCTTCTTCCATCTCGTGGTTGATACGCGCGTAGAGCTTGGTCAGGCCCCAGTCTTCGTACATGCGCGAATGAATGAAGTACTGGTCGCGTGCTGCCAGTTCGCCCTTCAGCAACGTGACGAGGTAGTTGATTACGTCCGGGTGGCCTTGCATCGCCCTGCTTCTCCATATGAAAACGTCTATGCCACATAGTGTGAACCAGCTTTTGCCTGCGGTCACTGAAAAACGCGCAATTAGAAGCAAAAAAACGGTTAAACAGTAGTGATATTCATTGAAAAACCGCCCAAATGAGGGCGGTTCTTCTTATCACTTCGACTTAGGCGAGATTGATGCCCAGGGCCTTGGCAATCCCTTCTCCGTAGGCCGGGTCGGCCTTGAAGAAGTACTGCAACTGGCGTTGGATGACGTCTTCGCTGACACCCGCCATGGTTCCAGCGATGTTGCTGATCAGCAGGGCCTTCTGCTCGTCACTCATCAGGCGGAACAGCGCGCCGGCGTGGCTGTAGTAGTCAGTGTCCTCGCGGTGATCGTAACGGTCGGCCGAACCATTCAGGGCCAATGCGGGCTCGGCGTGACGTGGCGACTGTTTCGGTGCCGCGGCGTAGCTGTTGGGTTCGTAGTTCGGTGCACTGCCATAGCTGCCAGTGGCCATGGAGCCGTCGCGCTGGTAGCTGTTGACCGAGCAGCGCGGCGCATTCACCGGCAACTGTTGGTGGTTAGTCCCCACACGGTAGCGGTGTGCGTCTGCATAGGCGAACACGCGGCCCTGCAGCATGCGGTCCGGCGACAGGCCAACCCCTGGCACCATGTTGCTTGGCCCGAAAGCAGCCTGCTCGACCTCGGCGAAGTAGTTGAGCGGGTTGCGGTTAAGCTCAAGCACGCCCACTTCGATCAATGGGTAGTCCTTTTGCGACCAGGTTTTGGTCACGTCGAACGGGTTCTCGTCGCGGCTCGCCGCCTCGGCTTCGCTCATCACCTGGATGCAGACAGTCCAGCGAGGGTAATCGCCACGCTCAATGGCTTCGAACAGGTCGCGCTGGGCGTAGTCCGGGTCAGTACCTGCCAAGCGTGCGGCATCTGCCGGGGCGAGGTTCTTGATGCCTTGCTGGGTCTTGAAGTGCCATTTGACCCAAGTGCGCTCACCCTGAGCATTGATCAGGCTGTAGGTGTGGCTGCCAAAACCGTGCATGTGGCGGTAGCCATCCGGAATGCCCCGGTCGGAGAACAGGATGGTGACCTGGTGCAGCGCCTCGGGCGAGTGCGACCAGAAATCCCACATCATCTGGGCGTTCTTCAGGTTGGACTGCGGGTGACGTTTCTGGGTGTGGATAAAGTCCGGAAACTTGAGCGGATCACGAATGAAGAATACTGGCGTGTTGTTACCCACGATGTCCCAGTTACCTTCTTCGGTGTAGAACTTGACGGCAAATCCGCGCGGATCGCGCTCTGTGTCCGCAGAACCACGTTCGCCACCTACGGTAGAGAAGCGCAGGAATGTCTCCGTCTGCTTGCCAATCTGCTCAAACAGTTTGGCGCTGGTGTAACCGGTGATGTCGCGGGTTACGGTAAAGGTGCCATAGGCGCCCGAACCCTTGGCGTGCACCCGGCGCTCGGGGATGTTCTCACGGTTGAAATGGGCGAGCTTCTCGATCAAGTGGAAGTCGTCGAGCAGCAGCGGGCCGCGTGGGCCGGCGGAGCGAGAGTTCTGGTTGTCGGCTACAGGTGCACCGCTGGCGGTGGTGAGAATCTTGCTCATGGGCTCTCCTTATCGGTCTTGAAGCGCCGGCTAATCGGCTATGGAGAGAGTATTGACGAGCGAGGTTACAGGGACAAATTCATTAAATGACTTATATCAATAGAAATTAACAATACCAACAGAAACAAAAAACCGGGCACTAGGCCCGGTTCTTTGTAGCAGACAGAACGTCTTACTCAGCAGCTTCTACAGCACCGCCGACCGGACGATCAACCAGCTCGACGTACGCCATAGGCGCGTTGTCGCCAGCGCGGAAACCGCACTTCAGGATGCGCAGGTAGCCGCCCTGACGGGTGGCGTAACGCTTGCCCAGGTCGTTGAACAGTTTGCCAACAGCGGACTTCGAACGGGTACGGTCGAAGGCCAGACGACGGTTAGCAACGCTGTCTTCCTTGGCCAGGGTGATCAGCGGCTCGGCAACGCGGCGCAGTTCCTTGGCTTTCGGCAGGGTGGTTTTGATCAGCTCGTGCTCGATCAGCGACACTGCCATGTTCTGGAACATAGCCTTGCGGTGAGAGCTGGTACGGCTCAGGTGACGTCCACTTTTACGATGACGCATGATTCATTCCTTACCAAACACTACGTTCGGTGATTACGACGATCAGGCGGTCGCCTTGTCGTCTTTCTTAAGACTTGCAGGCGGCCAGTTGTCGAGGCGCATGCCGAGAGACAGACCACGAGAGGCCAGGACGTCCTTGATTTCAGTCAGGGACTTCTTGCCCAGGTTAGGAGTCTTCAACAGCTCTACTTCGGTACGCTGAATCAGGTCGCCGATGTAGTAGATGTTCTCCGCCTTGAGGCAGTTGGCCGAACGTACAGTCAGTTCCAGGTCGTCAACCGGACGCAGCAGGATCGGATCGATCTCGTCTTCCTGCTCGACTACGACAGGCTCGCTGTCACCTTTGAGGTCGACGAACGCGGCCAGCTGCTGTTGCAGGATGGTCGCAGCGCGGCGGATTGCCTCTTCAGGGTCCAGGGTGCCGTTGGTTTCCAGATCAATGACCAGTTTGTCCAGGTTGGTACGCTGCTCAACACGGGCGTTCTCGACCACATAGGCGATACGACGCACCGGGCTGAACGAAGCGTCCAACTGCAGACGGCCAATGCTACGGCTTTCGTCTTCGTCGGTTTGACGGGAGTCGGCCGGCTCGTAACCACGACCACGAGCTACAGTGAGCTTCATGTTCAGGGCGCCGTTCGACGCCAGGTTCGCGATTACGTGATCGGGGTTGACGATCTCGACATCGTGATCCAGCTGAATATCGGCAGCGGTAACCACCCCCGAACCCTTTTTCGACAAGGTCAGCGTAACTTCGTCACGACCGTGCAGTTTGATAGCCAGGCCTTTCAGGTTCAACAGGATTTCAATGACGTCTTCCTGAACACCTTCGATCGCGGAGTACTCGTGGAGTACGCCATCGATCTCGGCCTCGACTACTGCACAGCCAGGCATGGAGGACAACAGGATGCGGCGCAGCGCGTTGCCCAGGGTATGGCCGAAACCACGCTCGAGAGGCTCGAGCGTGATCTTGGCGCGGGTCGGACTGACTACCTGCACATCAATGTGGCGGGGAGTCAGGAACTCATTTACCGAAATCTGCATGGATGCACCTATTTTCTAGCCCTTACTTGGAGTAGAGCTCGACAATCAGGTTCTCGTTGATGTCGGCAGACAGGTCGCTGCGAGCAGGAACGTTCTTGAAAACGCCCGACTTTTTAGCAGCATCCACGTCAACCCACTCAACGCGGCCACGCTGGGCGCACAGTTCAAGGGCTTGAACAATGCGCAGCTGGCTCAGCGATTTCTCGCGAACCGCGACCACGTCACCCGGACGAACTTGGTAGGATGGAATGTTTACAGTCTTACCGTTGACGCTGATCGCTTTGTGCGAAACCAGCTGACGCGACTCGGAACGAGTCGAGCCGAAGCCCATACGGTAAACGACGTTATCCAGACGGCACTCGAGCAGTTGCAGCAGGTTCTCACCGGTTGCGCCTTTTTTCGAGGCAGCAGCTTGGTAGTAACCGCGGAACTGACGCTCCAGAACACCGTAGATACGACGGACTTTTTGTTTCTCACGCAGCTGGGTGCCGTAGTCAGACTGACGGCCACGGCGCTGGCCGTGGATACCTGGGGCTGCTTCGATGTTGCACTTCGATTCCAGAGCGCGAACGCCGCTCTTCAGGAACAGGTCAGTGCCTTCACGACGAGACAGTTTGCATTTTGGACCAATGTAACGTGCCATTCTTCTGTCTCCTGATTACACGCGACGCTTCTTCGGCGGACGGCACCCGTTGTGCGGGATTGGCGTCACGTCGGTGATGCTGGCGATCTTGTAGCCGCAGCTGTTCAATGCACGAACGGCGGACTCACGACCTGGACCTGGACCCTTGACGTTAACGTCGAGGTTCTTCAGACCGTATTCCAGCGCAGCTTGACCAGCACGCTCAGCAGCGATCTGAGCTGCGAACGGAGTGGATTTGCGCGAACCACGGAAACCCGAACCACCGGAGGTCGCCCAGGACAAAGCATTGCCCTGACGGTCGGTGATGGTCACGATGGTGTTGTTGAAAGAGGCATGGATGTGGGCGATGCCATCAACCACTGTCTTTTTGACTTTCTTACGAGGACGAGCAGCAGGTTTTGCCATGTCTATATTCCTGGGCGATTACTTGCGGATCGGCTTACGCGGGCCCTTACGGGTGCGTGCGTTGGTCTTGGTGCGCTGACCGCGAACCGGCAGACCTTTACGATGACGCAGGCCGCGGTAGCAACCCAGGTCCATCAAGCGTTTGATCTTCATGTTGATGTCACGACGCAGGTCACCTTCGGTGGTGAACTTCGCGACTTCGCCACGCAGGGTTTCGATTTGCTCGTCGCTCAGATCCTTGATCTTAGCGGCTGGGTTTACACCAGCGTCTGCACAGATCTTCTGTGCAGTTGTGCGACCGACACCATAGATGTAGGTCAGCGAGATAACAGTATGCTTGTTATCTGGAATGTTGACGCCTGCAATACGGGCCATTCAGTGGGACTCCAATTGACAGCTACCTACGCCCCGGAAGCCAAGAAATAGGGCGCGAGATAATATCGCTGTAGAAACGAATAATCAACCCAGCAGCACACTAGCTGCTGGGTTTGAAGCGCAGATCACACTCAGCCTTGGCGCTGTTTGTGACGCGGTTCCGCGCTGCAGATCACTCGTACGACGCCTTCGCGACGGATGATCTTGCAGTTACGGCACAGCTTTTTCACCGATGCACGAACTTTCATTACCGACTCCTCGAACCTTAGGGGCGTATCAGCGCAGCAGACCGCTGCCACCGTAGCCTTTCAGGTTGGCTTTCTTCATCAGGGATTCGTACTGGTGCGAAACGAGGTGCGATTGTACTTGGGACATGAAGTCCATCACAACCACTACCACAATCAGCAACGAGGTCCCGCCAAGGTAGAACGGCACATTTGCTGCCACCACCAGGAACTGGGGCAGAAGGCAGACGGCCATCATGTAAAGAGCACCGAACATGGTAAGACGAGTCAGAACGCCATCAATGTAGCGTGCCGACTGCTCACCAGGACGGATACCCGGAATAAAGGCACCGGACTTCTTCAGGTTTTCCGCTACGTCTTTCGGGTTGAACATCAACGCTGTGTAGAAGAAGCAGAAGAAAATGATCCCTGCACTAAACAGCAGAATGTTCAACGGCTGACCAGGAGCGATCGACTGCGAGATGTCCTGCAGCCAGCCCATACCTTCGGACTGACCGAACCAGGCACCCAGCGAAGCCGGGAACAGCAAAATGCTGCTCGCGAAAATGGCCGGGATAACCCCCGCCATGTTCACTTTCAACGGCAAGTGGCTGGTCTGCGCAGCGAAGACCTTGCGGCCCTGCTGACGCTTGGCGTAGTGAACGGCGATACGACGCTGACCACGCTCAATGAACACCACGAAACCGATAATCGCTACTGCCAGCAAACCGATAGCGACCAGGGCGAAAATGTTGATATCGCCTGTGCGTGCAGACTCGAAAGACTGCCCGATTGCTCTCGGAAGACCGGCAACGATACCTGCGAAGATCAACATCGAGATACCGTTGCCCACACCGCGCTCGGTGATCTGCTCGCCCAGCCACATCATGAACATCGCGCCCGCCACGAAGGTGGAGACGGCAACGACATGGAAGCCCAGGCCTACAGAAAACGCCACGCCCTGGTTGGCCAGGCCAATGGACATGCCAATGGCTTGAACCAGTGCCAGGATAACGGTGCCGTAGCGGGTGTACTGGCTGATCTTGCGACGGCCAGCTTCACCTTCCTTCTTCAACTGCTCCAGTTGCGGGCTGACCGCCGTCATCAGCTGCATGATGATCGATGCCGAGATGTACGGCATGATCCCCAGTGCAAAGATGCTCATGCGCTCAAGCGCGCCACCGGAAAACATGTTGAACAAGCTAAGAATGGTCCCCTCATTCTGCCGAAACAGATCCGCCAGACGGTCCGGATTGATGCCGGGAACCGGGATATGCGCACCTATCCGATAGACGATGATCGCCATGAACAGAAAGCGCAGACGAGCCCAGAGTTCCGACATCCCGCCCTTACCGAGCGAAGAGAGAGCACCTTGCTTAGCCATTTATTCCTCGAATTTGCCGCCAGCTGCTTCGATAGCCGCACGCGCACCCTTGGTGGCTGCGATGCCCTTGATGGTGACTGCGCGAGTAACTTCGCCAGACAGCATGATTTTCACACGCTGAATGTGCTGGTTGATCACGTTGGCATCCTTCAGGGATTGCACGGAGATCACGTCGCCTTCCACTTTGGCCAGCTCGGACAGACGCACTTCGGCGCGGTCCATGGCTTTCAGGGAAACGAAGCCGAACTTCGGCAGACGACGGTGCAGCGGCTGTTGACCGCCTTCGAAGCCAGGAGCGATCGAACCACCCGAACGGGAAGTCTGACCTTTGTGGCCACGGCCGCCGGTCTTACCCAGACCGCTACCGATACCACGACCTGGACGATGCTTCTCGCGACGGGAACCCGGCGCTGGACTCAGATCATTGAGTTTCATCGATTAACCCTCGACCTTCAGCATGTAGTAAGCCTTGTTGATCATCCCGCGGTTCTCGGGAGTATCCTGGACTTCTACAGTGTGACCGATGCGACGCAGACCCAGGCCTTTAACGCACAGTTTGTGGTTAGGCAGACGGCCCGAGACGCTCTTGATCAGCGTTACTTTTACGGTTGCCATGATCAGAAGATCTCCTCGACGCTCTTGCCGCGCTTGGCAGCAATGGATTCAGGAGATTGCATGGCTTTCAGACCCTTGAAGGTGGCGTAAACCACGTTCACTGGGTTGGTCGAACCGTAGCACTTGGCCAGAACGTTCTGAACACCAGCAACTTCCAGGACAGCACGCATTGCGCCACCGGCGATGATACCGGTACCTTCCGAGGCAGGCTGCATGTAAACCTTCGAGGCGCCGTGGGCAGCCTTGGTGGCGTACTGCAGGGTGGTGCCCTTCAGGTCAACCTGGATCATGTTGCGGCGAGCAGCTTCCATGGCTTTCTGGATCGCGGCTGGTACTTCGCGCGATTTACCACGGCCGAAGCCAACACGACCTTTACCATCACCTACCACGGTCAGCGCGGTGAAGGTGAAGATACGGCCGCCTTTTACGGTTTTGGCAACGCGGTTAACTTGAACCAGCTTCTCGATGTAGCCTTCGTCGCGCTTTTGATCGTTATTTGCCATAACTTAGAACTCCAGCCCGCCTTCACGAGCAGCATCAGCCAGCGCTTTGACGCGGCCATGGTACTTGAAGCCGGAACGGTCAAAGGCAACTTGAGATACACCGGCGGCTTTCGCACGCTCAGCTACCAGCTTGCCAACCTTAGTGGCCGCGTCGATGTTGCCAGTGGCGCCATCACGCAGTTCTTTGTCCAAGGTCGAGGCGCTTGCCAAAACCTTGCTGCCGTCGGCCGAAATGACCTGGGCGTAGATGTGCTGCGAGGAGCGGAACACGCACAGGCGCACGACTTCGAGTTCGTGCATCTTGAGACGTGCTTTGCGAGCGCGACGCAGTCGGATAACTTTTTTGTCGGTCATTTGCTAGGCCCTACTTCTTCTTGGCTTCTTTACGACGGACTACTTCGTCCGCGTAACGCACACCCTTGCCTTTGTAAGGCTCTGGCGGACGGAAGTCGCGGATTTCAGCGGCCACCTGACCCACCAGCTGCTTGTCGATACCCTTGATCAGGATGTCGGTCTGGCTTGGGGTTTCAGCGGTGATACCGGCTGGCAGTTCGTAGTCCACTGGGTGCGAGAAGCCCAGAGCCAGGTTCAGGACGGTGCCTTTAGCCTGTGCCTTGTAACCAACACCGACCAGCTGGAGCTTACGCTCGAAGCCTTGGCTTACGCCTTGGACCATGTTGTTCACCAGAGCGCGGGTGGTACCGGCCATGGCGCGAGCTTGCTGGTCACCGTTGCGAGCGACGAAACGCAGCTCGCCAGACTCTTCGGTAACTTCAACAGACGAGTGAACGTTCAGTTCGAGAGTGCCTTTGGCACCCTTCACCGAAAGCTGCTGGCCGGCGAATTTGACTTCGACGCCTGCTGGCAGCTTAACGGGGTTCTTAGCGACGCGAGACATGCCTATCTCCCCTTAGAACACTGTGCACAGAACTTCGCCGCCGACACCGGCAGCGCGCGCAGCGCGATCAGTCATCACACCTTTGTTGGTGGAGACGATAGACACGCCCAGGCCGCCACGTACTTTCGGCAGTTCTGCGACGGACTTGTACTGGCGCAGGCCAGGACGGCTGGAACGCTTCAGCTCCTCGATGACCGGACGGCCTTCGAAGTACTTCAGCTCGATCGACAGGGAAGGCTTGGCCTCACCAGTAACCTGGTAGCCAGCGATGTAACCTTCGTCTTTCAGAACTTTGGCAACCGCGACCTTCAGGGTGGAGGAAGGCATGCTTACGACGGACTTTTCAGCCATCTGGGCATTACGGATGCGAGTTAGCATGTCCGCTAACGGGTCCTGCATACTCATGGGCTAGATGCTCCTGATACAAGAATTATTAGCCTTGCGGCTATCACAACCACCCAAGCAGGCAGGGTAAAAAACCCAGGCTCAGGTGAGCCGGTCATTCTAGACACAAGGCAGAAACGAAACAAGCCCCATATAGGGGCTTGTTTGTTGGCAAGGTCACCGGCGGTCGGAAGATTGCTCCCCTTACGCCGGGATCCAGCCTGCAGCGATTACCAGGAGGCCTTGACCAGACCTGGTACGTCGCCGCGCATTGCAGCTTGACGCAGCATGTTACGGCCCAGGCCGAACTTACGGTATACACCGTGAGGACGACCGGTCAGGCGGCAACGGTTGCGCAGGCGCGAGGCGCTAGCATCACGTGGCTGCTTCTGCAGAGCGACAACGGCAGCGAAACGCTCTTCTGGAGAGGCGTTAACGTTGACGATGGTCGCTTTCAGCTCAGCACGCTTCTTAGCGAACTTGGCTACCGTGAGCTGACGCTTCAGCTCGCGGTTTTTCATGCTCTTCTTGGCCATTTTCCTACTCCAATCAGTTGCGGAACGGGAACTTGAAAGCACGCAGCAGAGCGCGGCCTTCGTCGTCCGAACGAGCAGTGGTGGTCAGGGTGATGTCCAAACCGCGCAGAGCATCGATCTTGTCGTAGTCGATTTCCGGGAAGATGATCTGCTCTTTCACGCCCATGCTGTAGTTGCCACGGCCATCGAAGGACTTGGCATTCAGGCCGCGGAAGTCGCGAACCCGAGGCAGGGAGATCGCCAGCAGGCGGTCCAGGAATTCGTACATCTTGTCGCTACGCAGGGTCACCTTGACGCCGATCGGCCAACCTTCGCGGACTTTGAAGCCAGCGATGGATTTGCGAGCGAAAGTCACAACCGGCTTTTGACCGGTGATCTTTTCCAGGTCGGCAACAGCGTGCTCGATGACTTTCTTGTCGCCGATCGCTTCGCCCAGACCCATGTTCAGGGTGATTTTGGTAACGCGCGGAACTTCCATCACGTTCGACAGCTTAAGTTCTTCCTTAAGCTTAGGAGCGATTTCGTTCCGGTAAATCTCTTTCAGTCGTGCCATGGTCTTCTACCTAGCAGTGTTCAAGCATCAACCGCTTTTTGGGTCGACTTGAAGACACGAATTTTTTTACCGTCTTCTACTTTGAAACCAACGCGGTCAGCCTTGTTGGTTTCGCCGTTGAAGATGGCAACGTTGGAAGCGTGCAGAGGCGCTTCTTTCTCGACGATACCGCCCTGTACGCCCGCCATCGGGTTAGGCTTGGTATGACGCTTGACCAGGTTCACGCCACCGATAACCAGACGGTCATCAGCCAGAACCTTCAGCACCTTACCGCGCTTACCTTTGTCTTTGCCGGCGATCACGATGATCTCGTCGTCACGACGAATCTTTTGCATGTCGGATCTCCTTACAGCACTTCAGGGGCGAGCGAGACGATCTTCATGAACTTCTCAGTACGAAGTTCACGGGTCACTGGCCCGAAGATGCGAGTGCCGATCGGCTCTTGCTTGTTGTTCAGCAGAACAGCAGCGTTGCCGTCGAAACGAATGATGGAACCGTCAGCGCGACGAACACCGTGACGGGTGCGCACGACAACAGCAGTCATCACTTGGCCTTTTTTGACCTTACCGCGCGGAATTGCTTCCTTGACGGTAACCTTGATGATGTCACCGATGCCGGCGTAACGGCGGTGCGAACCGCCGAGCACCTTGATGCACATGACGCGACGAGCGCCGCTGTTATCGGCCACATCGAGCATGGATTGAGTCTGAATCATAAAATTTCTCCGACCCCTAGCCCTTAGACTTCAACAGCGCGTTCGAGGACTTCAACCAGTGCCCAGGACTTGGTCTTGGCCAGCGGACGGGTTTCACGGATGGAAACCTTGTCGCCGATCTTGCACTGGTTGGCTTCGTCGTGCGCGTGCAGCTTAGTCGAACGCTTAACGTATTTACCGTAGATCGGGTGCTTTACGCGACGCTCGATCAGAACGGTGATGGTCTTGTCCATTTTGTCGCTGACGACACGGCCAGTCAGCGTACGGACGGTTTTTTCAGCTTCAGCCATGATCACTTACCTGCCTGCTGGTTGAGCACAGTTTTCACGCGAGCGATGTCACGCTTAACTTGCGAGAGCAGGTGCGACTGCCCCAACTGGCCAGTTGCTTTCTGCATACGCAGATTGAACTGGTCGCGCAGCAAGCCGAGCAGTTGCTCGTTCAGTTGCTGTGCCGATTTTTCACGAAGTTCATTCGCTTTCATCACATCACCGTCCGCTTAACAAAGGAGGTGGCGAGAGGCAGCTTTGCAGCAGCCAGGGCGAATGCTTCGCGCGCCAGCTCTTCAGAAACACCCTCGATCTCGTACAGGACTTTACCTGGCTGGATCTGGGCAACCCAGTACTCCACGGAACCCTTACCTTTACCCATACGAACCTCGAGAGGTTTCTTGGAGATCGGCTTGTCCGGGAACACACGGATCCAGATCTTACCGCCACGTTTAACGTGACGGGTCAGCGCACGACGTGCGGACTCGATCTGGCGAGCGGTGAGGCGACCGCGAGCAACAGCTTTCAGGGCGAACTCGCCGAAGCTGACTTTGCTACCGCGCAGTGCCAGACCACGGTTGTGGCCAGTCATCTGCTTGCGGAATTTTGTACGCTTTGGTTGCAACATTTGGCGTACCCCTTACTTAGCAGCTTTTTTACGAGGCGCTGGTGCTTGTGGTTTCAGTTCTTCTTGGCGACCACCAATAACTTCGCCTTTGAAGATCCAAACCTTCACACCGATCACACCGTAAGTGGTGTGAGCTTCGTAGGTGTTGTAGTCGATATCGGCACGCAGGGTGTGCAGCGGCACACGACCTTCGCGATACCACTCGGTACGAGCAATCTCAGCACCGCCGAGACGACCGCTCACCTGGATCTTGATGCCCTTGGCACCAATACGCATGGCGTTCTGTACGGCGCGCTTCATGGCGCGACGGAACATTACGCGGCGTTCCAGCTGCTGAGCTACGCTCTGCGCAACCAGCATAGCGTCGAGTTCCGGCTTGCGGATCTCTTCGATGTTGATGTGCACAGGCACACCCATCTGCTTGGTCAGGTCCTGACGCAGCTTCTCGACATCTTCACCTTTCTTCCCGATAACGATACCTGGACGAGCGGTGTGGATGGTGATGCGTGCAGTTTGAGCCGGACGATGAATATCGATACGGCTTACGGACGCGCTTTTTAGTTTGTCTTGGAGGTACTCACGCGTTTTCAGATCCTTCAACAGGTAATCTGCGTAAGTAGCACCGTCTGCGTACCAGACGGAGGTGTGCTCCTTGACGATTCCCAGGCGAATGCCAGTGGGATGTACTTTCTGACCCATCTGATCGACTCCGTTACTTGTCCGCAACCTTGACAGTGATATGGCAAGACCGCTTGACGATGCGATCAGCACGGCCTTTGGCACGTGGCATGATGCGCTTCAGCGAACGCCCTTCGTTGACGAAGACGGTGGAGACCTTCAGGTCATCAACGTCTGCGCCTTCGTTGTGTTCGGCGTTGGCTACGGCCGACTCGAGGACTTTCTTCATGATTTCAGCGGCTTTTTTGCTGCTGAAGGCCAACAGGTTGAGCGCTTCGCCCACCTTCTTCCCGCGGATCTGGTCGGCGACCAAGCGGGCTTTCTGGGCGGAGATGCGAGCGCCCGACAACTTAGCGGCTACTTCCATTTCCTTACCCCTTAACGCTTGGCTTTCTTGTCAGCCACGTGCCCGCGGTAGGTGCGGGTACCGGCGAACTCGCCCAGTTTGTGGCCGACCATGTCTTCGTTCACGAGAACTGGGACATGTTGACGACCGTTGTGTACCGCGATGGTCAGACCGACCATTTGTGGCAGGATCATCGAACGGCGCGACCAGGTTTTAACTGGCTTGCGATCGTTCTTCTCCACCGCCACTTCGACCTTCTTCAGCAGGTGAAGATCGATAAAAGGACCTTTTTTCAGAGAACGTGGCACTGTCGTATCCCTCTAGTTACTTGCGACGACGGACGATCATGTTGTCGGTACGCTTATTACCACGGGTTTTAGCACCCTTGGTTGGGAAGCCCCATGGCGATACCGGATGACGACCACCGGAGGTACGACCTTCACCACCACCGTGTGGGTGGTCAACCGGGTTCATGGCAACACCACGAACGGTTGGGCGAACGCCGCGCCAGCGTTTGGCACCAGCTTTACCCAGCGAACGCAGGCTGTGCTCGGAGTTCGAGACTTCGCCCAGGGTCGCACGGCACTCAGCCAGGACTTTACGCATTTCACCAGAGCGCAGACGCAGGGTCACGTAGACACCTTCGCGAGCGATCAGCTGAGCCGAAGCACCAGCGGAACGAGCGATCTGAGCACCTTTACCCGGCTTCAGTTCGATGCCGTGAATGGTGGAACCCACTGGAATGTTGCGCAGCTGCAGGGAGTTACCGGCCTTGATTGGGGCCAGGGCACCTGCGATCAGCTGGTCGCCAGCGCTCACGCCTTTAGGGGCGATGATGTAGCGACGCTCACCGTCTGCGTAGCACAGCAGGGCGATGTGAGCAGTACGGTTCGGATCGTATTCGATACGCTCGACAGTGGCTGGGATGCCATCTTTGTCGTTGCGACGGAAGTCGACCAGACGGTAATGCTGCTTATGACCACCACCAACGTGACGAGTGGTAATGCGGCCATTGTTGTTACGACCACCAGACTTCGATTTTTTCTCGATCAGCGGTGCGTGAGGAGCGCCTTTGTGCAGCTCCTTGTTGACCACCTTGACCACGAAACGGCGGCCAGGGGAAGTCGGTTTGCATTTAACGATTGCCATGATGCACCCCTTCCTTACTCAGCACTGCTGCTGAAATCGAGATCTTGGCCTGGCTGAAGGGAGACGATCGCCTTCTTCCAGTCATTACGCTTGCCCAGACCACGTGCGGTACGCTTGGTTTTACCCAGAACGTTAACAGTCGACACGTTTTCAACTTTTACGTTGAACAGGCCTTCGACAGCTTTCTTGATTTCCAGCTTGGTTGCATCAGTAGCAACCTTGAATACGAACTGGCCTTTTTTCTCAGCCAGAACGGTAGCCTTCTCGGAAACGTGCGGGCCAAGGAGGACTTTGAATACGCGTTCCTGGTTCATCCCAGCAGCTCCTCGAATTTCTTCACGGCCGAGACAGTGATCAACACTTTCTCGTATGCGATCAGACTGACCGGGTCGGAACCTTGTACGTCACGTACGTCGACGTGCGGCAGGTTGCGAGCAGCCAGGTACAGGTTCTGATCAACAGCGTCGGAAACGATCAATACATCGCTCAGACCCATGCCGTTCAGCTTGTTCAGCAGATCTTTGGTTTTCGGTGCTTCGACAGCGAAGTCCTGAACCACGACCAGACGGTCGCTACGCACCAGCTCAGCGAGGATGGAGCGCAGGGCTGCGCGGTACATCTTCTTGTTGAGCTTCTGCGAGTGATCTTGAGGGCGAGCTGCGAAGGTTACACCACCGCCACGCCAGATCGGACCACGAGTGGTACCAGCACGAGCACGGCCAGTACCCTTCTGACGCCATGGGCGCTTACCGCCACCAGCCACGTCGGAACGGGTCTTTTGCTGCTTGGTGCCCTGACGGCCGCCGGCCATGTAGGCCACGACTGCTTGGTGTACCAGCGTCTCGTTGAATTCGCCACCGAAAGTCAGTTCGGAAACTTCGATCGCCTGAGCGTCATTTACATTGAGTTGCATGTCAGTTTCCCCTTAACCGCGAGCCTTGACAGCTGGACGTACAACCACGTCGCCGCCAGTAGCGCCAGGAACGGCACCCTTGACCAGCAGCAGGTTGCGTTCAGCGTCTACGCGAACTACTTCCAGGGACTGAACAGTCACGCGCTCGGCGCCCATGTGACCGGACATTTTCTTGCCCTTGAACACACGACCAGGAGTCTGGCACTGGCCGATGGAACCAGGAACACGGTGCGACACGGAGTTACCGTGGGTGTTGTCCTGACCACGGAAGTTCCAGCGCTTGATGGTACCGGCGAAGCCTTTACCTTTGGACTGACCAGTAACGTCTACCAGCTGGCCTGCAGTGAAGAGTTCAGCTTTGATCAGATCGCCAGCCTGGAAATCGCCTTCTTCAAGACGGAACTCCCAGACACCGCGACCAGCGGCAACGTTAGCCTTGGCGAAGTGACCTGCCTGAGCGGCAGTCACACGCGAAGCACGACGCTCGCCGACAGTGACTTGCACTGCACGGTAGCCATCGGTTTCTTCAGTTTTGAACTGGGTGACACGATTCGGCTCGATCTCAATGACCGTGACCGGAATGGAGACACCTTCTTCGGTGAAAATGCGGGTCATACCGCACTTGCGACCGATTACACCAATAGTCATGTTGTAAACCTCATGAGTGTACGGGGCTTTCACCCGCTATGGCCGCCCATTTCAGAGCGTTACACGACTAGACCGAAGTCTTAGCCGAGGCTGATCTGTACTTCCACACCTGCCGCCAGATCAAGCTTCATCAGCGCGTCAACGGTTTTATCCGTTGGCTGGACGATGTCCAGAACACGCTTATGAGTGCGAATCTCGTACTGGTCACGCGCGTCCTTGTTGACGTGCGGGGAGACCAGAACGGTGAAACGCTCTTTGCGGGTAGGCAGTGGAATTGGACCACGCACTTGTGCACCAGTACGTTTCGCGGTTTCCACGATTTCCTGGGTGGATTGGTCGATCAGGCGATGGTCGAAAGCCTTCAACCTGATACGGATTTGCTGATTTTGCATTGGATTTCAGACTCCAGGCTGTTCCCAACGGACGCACTACGCCCGCTAAAAGGAGGCGTGATTCTATAGACGCCCCAATTTAGTGTCAACCCAATAAAAAAAACCCCCGCTGAGCGGGGGTTTTTTCAATCGGTCGAGTGATTACTCGATGATTTTGGCTACGACGCCGGCGCCGACGGTACGACCGCCTTCACGGATAGCGAAGCGCAGACCGTCTTCCATTGCGATGGTCTTGATCAGGGTAACAGTCATCTGAATGTTGTCACCTGGCATTACCATTTCAACGCCTTCCGGCAGCTCGCAGTTTCCGGTCACGTCAGTGGTACGGAAGTAGAACTGAGGACGGTAGCCTTTGAAGAACGGAGTGTGACGGCCGCCTTCTTCCTTCGACAGAACGTAAACTTCTGCGGTGAACTTGGTGTGCGGCTTGACCGAACCTGGCTTGACCAGAACCTGACCACGCTCAACGTCGTCACGCTTGGTGCCACGCAGCAGAACGCCGCAGTTCTCGCCAGCACGGCCTTCGTCCAGCAGCTTGCGGAACATCTCAACACCGGTGCAGGTGGTGGTGGTGGTGTCACGCAGACCAACGATTTCCAGTGGGTCTTGAACGCGAACGATACCACGCTCGATACGACCGGTAACAACGGTACCACGACCCGAGATCGAGAATACGTCTTCGATCGGCATCAGGAACGGCTGATCAACGGCACGAACTGGCTCAGGGATGTAGGCATCCAGAGTTTCTACCAGCTTCTTGACAGCGGTAGTACCCATTTCGTTGTCGTCTTTGCCTTCCAGGGCCATACGAGCGGAACCGATGATGATCGGAGTGTCGTCGCCTGGGAAGTCGTAGGTGGACAGCAGGTCGCGAACTTCCATCTCGACCAGTTCCAGCAGCTCAGCGTCGTCTACCAGGTCAGCCTTGTTCAGGAAGACCACGATGTACGGAACGCCTACCTGACGGGACAGCAGGATGTGCTCACGGGTTTGCGGCATCGGACCATCGGCGGCCGAGCAAACCAGGATCGCGCCGTCCATCTGGGCAGCACCGGTGATCATGTTCTTCACGTAGTCAGCGTGACCTGGGCAGTCAACGTGAGCGTAGTGACGAATGTTCGAGTTGTACTCGACGTGAGCGGTGTTGATGGTGATACCGCGCGCTTTTTCTTCCGGAGCCGAGTCGATCTTGTCGAACTCAACGACTGCCGAACCGAAAACTTCGGAGCAGACGCGAGTCAGAGCTGCGGTCAGAGTGGTCTTACCGTGGTCAACGTGGCCGATAGTGCCGACGTTAACGTGGGGAAGGGAACGATCAAACTTTTCCTTAGCCATCGATACAATCCTCCGCAGAAGAAATAGTCTTGCGCTGATAAAACAAAGGCAGATATTTTCATATCTGCCTTGTTTATATGGAGCTCTTGAGCGGATTTGAACCGCTGACCTCACCCTTACCAAGGGTGTGCTCTACCAACTGAGCTACAAGAGCGAAACACTTTGTGCAAAATCCGGCAAACTTGGAGCGGGTAGCGGGAATCGAACCCGCATCATCAGCTTGGAAGGCTGAGGTTCTACCACTAAACTATACCCGCGGAGCTTGCGGCTCTCGCTAAAACTGGTGGAGGGAGAAGGATTCGAACCTTCGAAGCTCTCGCAACGGATTTACAGTCCGTCCCCTTTGACCGCTCGGGAATCCCTCCAGATGTGGCCGGCATTCTATTTGTCTGCCGTCCTAGTGTCAAGCGTTTTTTTCAAATTTTTTCAATCAAATCTGAAACTTAGCTGCTTTGACACCGCCTCCAGTTCTACCACCTGAGTGGTGTTCCCTGTGAAGCGGGCGCCATTCTATCAAGCTATTCGCCAGTTGCAATACCCTGGCAGAAAATAATTTTATGTTTTAAGTCTTTGAAATCATTGGAAAGAGCTGAGAGCACCGTTTGGTCCAGCAAACGCTCGCTTTCCGGTGCAACCTTGAGCCAGCGCCCATCTGCCCCCGGCAGCTGCCCCACCACTGGCAACGTAGTAATATCAAGGCTCAAGAGGCGCTGACGGAGCGCATCCAGCTGCCCCTGCCCCATTACCCCACCCACTACCAGGCATTCATCACGACGCTTGGGCGGCGCCGACACGCCTGTTTCACGCAGCAGGCGGATTTCTTGCTGATTCCCCTTGTACAGAGACAGCGGGGCGACTTCCTTGACCTTCAGCGGGGCTTCCTGCTGGTGCCACACGTAATAGAAGACGTTGAGCACCAGTAACAGCAGAAACAACCAACGCATAGGCACCTCAATCCAATGGGCAGGCCATGGCCAGGCCAACGAAAACCAGGTCTGGCACAACACGCGCCTGGGGCACAGCCTCCCTTACCAGTGGCGCATCACCCCCAGTGAGAAATACCGTGAACGTGTCCCCCCACAGCGCGCGCGCCTGATCAAGCTGGGTGCGCGCAAAGCCCTGGAGCATCAACACACAACCGCGCTCGACCGCCTCGACGGTGGAGCGCCCGGGCGACAGACTGGTCAATGCGCGCTCGGCGGAGGCATCGTCATAGCGGATACGCCGGGTATGGGTACGCAACTGGCTACGCATCAAAGGCATGCCCGGGCAGATGTAACCACCCAGATGCTCACCATCCGCCGCAACGAAGTCCGCTTTTGCGGCAGTGCCCAAGTCAATGACCAGACACGCGCCCTTTGCCAAGTGAAATGCACCCAGCGCAGCCAGCCAACGATCCATACCCAGACGCTGATAATCGTCATAGCCATTGCGCACGCCGGCCATTTCCCGTGCCGGATGCGCAACACGCGCCTGAACGGTAAACGCCTGGGCAATCAATGAACACAGCGCATCGGTTTCTTCCTCGCTGCGCACACTGACAATGCGACAGCCTGTAAGACGCACCGAAGCCAACGCAGCCACTTCAGCGAGCAACGCCTGATCGGAATCGACGATCCCGCCACCTTCAATGACTGCATCAGCGGCATGGATTACCCGCCACTTGATGAAGCTGTTACCGCAATCGAGCTCAAGAATCATCACGCAACCTCAAACTGAGCTCACCACCACTGAAGCTCTTTTCCACTCCGTCCACCTCAAGGCGCAAGCCACCCTGCCCGTCGACGCCGAGAACCACACCATCAATATGCGTGCTGCCAGCAACCAGCGAAACATTGCGCCCCTGCCAAAGGTGCGCCTGCTCCCATTCTTCCAGGAATGCTGCAAATCCGTAGCGACGATGGCGCGCCAATTCATGCTGCAGCTGCTGACTGAGCGATGCCACCAAGTGATTGCGATCAATTGTCGCACCCACCTCACGCCGCATCGAGGTCCACTGTTGATCGACCTGGTCATTTGCCTGCATGTTCACATTGATACCGACACCCAGCACCACATGGCAGACATCGGCGGGGTCGCCCACCAGCTCCAGGAGAATGCCGGTAATCTTCTGCCCGCGAACCAGCACATCGTTGGGCCATTTGAGCCCTACCTCTTTTACGCCAAACGCCTGCAGGGTACGCATTACAGCCAATCCCACCACTAGGCTCAAACCTTCGAGCTGACGCATGCCGCCATCCACTCGCAATACAAGGCTGTAATAGAGGTTTTCGGCAAATGGGCTGATCCACTGACGGCCACGCCGGCCGCGGCCGGCACTCTGCCGCTCGGCCAGCACGATAAACGGAGCTGCCTGCCCTTGGCCGGCAAGCCGCAAACCTTCCGCATTGGTCGAATCAATCGATTCGTGGATGAACACCGGCCACTGCTCGCCTTCGGCATAACCGGCGATTGCCTGTGCTTCGAGCAAGGCGAGCGGTGCCGCCAGCTGATAGCCGCGCCCACGAACCTTGTGAATGGTGAGGTTCAGTTCACTCTCCAGGTGCTGCAGCTGCTTCCAAACGGCACTGCGACTCACCCCGAGGGCTGCCCCCAGGGCTTCACCGGAATGGAACCGGCCATCCTTGAGGAGATTCAACAACTTCAGCATGCCAGTCTCGACTTGGAATAAGGCAGGCATGATAGCCATGGGCTGTTGGCTTGCATAGGAAAAGGGCCTGTAAGTGCGGCCTTGTGTCGCGATCCCTTCGGGGTTCGGCTTTGGCCGCGAAGCAGGCGACGTGGTGGATGGCACCGGCTTTGCCGGTGTTCGCAGCTAAAGCCGCTCCTACAGGGATCTGGGCAAGGCCGAGACTTGCGTGAGCTTGGCTTTTCGGGCCACAAAGACAAAACCCCTACCTGCATGTGCAGATAGGGGTTTTGCGAAATGAATCTTGACGATGACCTACTCTCACATGGGGAAACCCCACACTACCATCGGCGATGCATCGTTTCACTGCTGAGTTCGGGATGGGATCAGGTGGTTCCAATGCTCTATGGTCGTCAAGAAATTCTGTTGCCAGAAGATCCAGATGGATGCTCTAGCGAATTCGGATATGTGAATTTGTGGTCTTACGAATTTTCGGGTCTTTCGTCTTCACCACCACAATTCGGCTTACGCGCAAATTGCTTGGGTG